>CALFXO010000167.1 GCA_937958025.1 uncultured Syntrophobacteraceae bacterium | reverse complement strand
TGCGCCTGGGCCTTGCGAAAACCCGCCCTCGACAGCAGCCGTTTCCACATTGGCAGAGAAACCAGCGGAGAATCCTCCACCCGGACCGCCTCGTCTTCATAGGCCCACCATTCCTTCGTCAAGCCGAATGTGAGCGTCTGGAAGATCGTCGGGGCGACGGATTCGATCAGAAGAAGGACGCCGTTGGTCTTGAGAAGCCTTTTGATCCGATCGAGCGCGTCGTCGATCCTCCTGACGGCGTGGAATGCGTTCGCGGCCAGCACGAGGTCGAAACGATTCCTCTGGAACCCCTGCTCTTCGGGGGATGATTCGAGATCGAGGAGCTGGACGTCCAGGAATGGATGCCTTGGCTTATACGCCTTTTCGCCAAGCTGGAGGAACCGGGGAGACAGGTCGGTGTAGACGTATTGGATGCTCGCCCTATGGGCGGATATCGAATCGAGCACGGCGCCGGTGGTCGCGCCGATCCCGGCCCCCGCCTCAAGTATGCGGATGATGGCTGCGGGGTCCGCCTCAAGCCTTCGGGTGATGTAATCGTTTACGAATGCGCCCGCCCATGCGTTATAATAATCCGAAACCGGGTTCCCCTGGTAAACTCCCCGGACTCTCGCGAAGGAGCCGCCGGGGAAGAGAATGTCCAGGGGGTTCTTCCTGCCCGACAGGACCGAGGGATAGGCCTGAACGCAGTACCAGAGCAACTTTACGTACGGTCTCAGGAAAGGCGTCGCTGTTGCGGTCCGGTTCGCATGGGTGGAGAGGTTGTCGAGGATTTCCAGGATGTGAGGATCTCGCCAGCGGTCCGTTGCGACGAACGAATCGCCCGCCTCTGCGAGGAACCCGGCTCGGTGAAGGATATTCATCAACGCGCGCAGGAGCCGGAAGTATTGAGGCGCGACGCCCAGTTGCGCGGCGCCCTCTTCGGTCCCGCATACGGCGCCGGGATGCGTGGAAAATCCGTTCTTTCTGAAAAAGTCCGCGAGGAGGCATTCTCCGAGGCCATCGATGGAGATGGCTCCATCTTCGCGAGCGCCGCTCGATGCTATGACTTCCGTAGGGCCCCGCTGTACGAGTTCCGGGCGGCTGGTGAAATCAACGACATTATCCATCGGGCAAGGACTGTTTTTCATCCCGTGAACCTTCTTGTGCTGCAATGCATTGTCTGAAAGCCTATGCAACTCGATCCCCTGAAGTTGTCTCCGGACGCCGTAGTGCTATGGTTCACTTTCCCCGACGAGATTACCGACGACCGCCTGACCGAGTCGTATGCTTCGCTGCTGTCGCCCGATGAAGTCCGTCGTTGCGGTCGTTTCGTGTTCGCTCGCCATCGCCGCGATTATATAATCGCGCGCGCCGTGGTCCGAACCGTTCTCGGGCGCTGCACTGGCGTCGATCCCCGCTGGATCGAGTTTGAAGTCAACGCCTATGGCCGTCCCGAGATGCGGCGAACGGAACAGGTCCTTCCCGTTCGCTTCAACCTTTCCCACACCGACGGCCTCATCATGTTCGGCGTCGCTCTCGATCTGGACATCGGCGTGGATGTGGAGGCCGTGGACCGTGCGGGCGACTTTCTGGAAATCTCGGAGCGATACTTCGCGCCGGAGGAGAACGAAGCCCTCCACGCCTTGGCGCCCGAGGCCCGGAACCGCCGTTTCATGGAGCTTTGGACGCTGAAAGAATCCTTCATGAAGGCTTGTGGTCTGGGTTTTTCCATGCCTCTCGAAAGCTTTTCCTTCCAACTCGATGCGGATAGAGCCCCGAGACTGCGCCTGTCGGGTCCGGGAGCCAGCCCCGCCCGCTGGAGTCACCGGTTGCTGAGACCAACCCCAAGGCATCAGGCGGCGCTTACGCTGGGCTCTGACAGCGGCTCATCCCCGAACATTGTTATCCGCCAGTTGACGCCCCTTGTTTCGGAACGGGACCTTGAACTGCGCGGAGAGTGACGCGTCCGTCCCCTCCGGGTCTTTTTCTATCGTTCTTCCTCTCCCATTTCCATATGGAGCAATCCTGACAACCGCTCCCCCATCCATGCGGCGGTTTCGTTCATGAGACGCTCGGCGATTTCCTCCACATGGCGGCTCCGCCAGCTTTCAAGCTCCGTTCCCTTGGCCCATCGGTTGAATGCACCGAGCGCCGGTCCGCAATAAATCAGGAAGTCCACTTTTCTATCTTTACGCCCTTCGAGCGCCCAACGCATCGCCAATGTGAAATACCGGCGGAAAATGAGCGCCATTTTGTATTTGGGGTTTCGGGACGCCTCCTCGATTTCGTCAGGCGCATCACAATGCAATTCATCCCGAACTTCCTCCCACACCCGATCCAGGCCGCACTTGAAATAGCGCTCTTCAAGATGGCTCCTGGTTTGATGGTCGATCCGCTCTATCGAATCGAACTGCCTGTAAAGTTCCTGGAGCCTCATGGCTCGCGAGGGAAAGAAGACCCCTTTTCGCAGATATTGCGCTCTGGCGCCCAGTTCAAACATCTCCCCCGAGGGGGCGTGCTCCATGTCCTCGACGCTTGCCGCCGCCAGCATGTCTTTCACCATGTCGCTCGCGCCGGCTTCCACTGTGCACTGGTTGACGGAGCCGGTCAGGATGAACTCCGCCCCCAGCATAAACGCCGCTCCCGCTGCCTCGGGCGTCCCGATCCCGCCCGCCGCCCCCACCCTGGGGCGCTCCGCGTAGCCCATCCGGGCGGAAATGGCGTCCCTCGACCGAAGGATCGTCGGGAGAAGCACCGGCATCGACCCCATATCAGTGTGGCCGCCGGAATCGGATTCGACGCAGACGTCATCGGCCATGGGGACCCTGTGCGCCAGCTCCGCCTGCCGCTCGCTGATCCGCCCTTCCGAGGCCAGCTGCCGCACGATTTTCTCCGGCGCGGGCGAAAGGAAAATCTCGGCTGTGTCGGGACGCGAAACCTTGGCCATGATGCGATTGGCAACAGAAATCTTCCCCGCGCCGTCAACAGACAGCCCGTGCAGCCTGTATTTTACCAATGGGGCGGTCAGCCGCGCATAGGCCGAAGCCTCCACGTTGCGTACTCCATATCGAAGGAAGAGATCGACAGCCGATTCTTCGAGCGAAGGCTGATGCAGGTTGTTCATCAGGTTCATGCCATAGGGGCGGTCTTTTCCCAACGCGTCCTGGATCTTGAGGATTGCATCCTCGATGCGTTCGGGTTTCAGTCCCGCCGTTCCGAAGAAACCCAACATGCTCGTTTCGCCCAGCCGGATTACCATGCTCTCTGAACTTATTCCATGCCCCATGGCGCCTGCGACATAGCTATACTTCACTCCGTACGTCCTTCGGAACGACTCGCTTCCGAGCGATTCCGGAGCGATGCGCCGTGCATGGAACAAAGGGCCTGCCTCTCCGGCGGTCGCGGTCTCGTTCATGATAGGAGGAGGCGCGGGAGCATCCACTGGGGTGTTTTCGCTGCACAAGGGCGTCCCCAGCGCAACGCCGCCGGGAGTCTCCTGCTGAATCCTTGCAACCAGTCCGCTAAGGACGCAACCGGGGCCGATCTCCTCGAATAGCGCTCCTTTCGCCAGGAGATGCCTGACGCTATCCGTCCAGCGAACCGGACTGACCATCTGTTCCACCAGCGTTTCGACAATCCTGTCCTGTTCGTAGGGCCGGGCGTGAGCGTTGGAAATAACCGGGATTTTGAGCGCTCCAAACCGAAAGCGCCGCAGAAACCGCGAGAACTCTTCGGCGGATGGCCTCATGTAGCGGGAGTGAAACGCGCCACTGACCTGTAGCGGGATGCAGATAGCTCCTCTTTGTTCAAAGACCTTGATCGCCTCGTCCACAATCTCCGCCGGGCCGGAAATCACTGTCTGAGAAGGTGCGTTCAAGTTGGCGATATCGAGCGCTTCCAGACCTTCGTCCTTCAAAATGGAGCGTATTTCACGCTCGTCCAGATCGAGTATCGCTGCCATGGCCCCGCCGGCGGCCATTGCCATCAGCCTTGCCCGCTCCTTGACGATAACGAGCCCTGTCTCGAAATCGAATACTCCGGCTGCGAGCAGCGCATTGTACTCCCCCAGACTGTGACCCGCGACGTAATCGGGGGGCGCTCCCGTCTCCTCCAGCTTGCGCCGCCAACTGAGCGCGTTGACCACGTACAACGCCGGTTGGGTGTACTCGGTTTGGGTCAGCAGGTCCTGGCGGCCGTTCAGGCATACATCCCGGACGCTCCATCCGAGGGCGTCGTCCGCTGCATGCACCAGATCAGGAAATGCGTTAAAAAGCTCTTCGCCCATTCGAGGGCGCTGAGACCCCTGGCCTGGGAAGATCCATGCCTTCATAGACTTGCCCTCTCCTTGCGATTCCCGCCGGATGGCTTCAGTCGCCGTCGGTAGCAGCGCTTTTTCCTCCGGGATGCCAAACCGCGCCAGTAGCTTGTTCAAATTAGACCAATCCTGCCCGAACGGAGACATTAAACCAAAGACCTCCGACTCGGGCCGCTCCCCGAGAATGTAGCGCACGAAGGTGGAGAGGGTCCCCGAGGGGCTGATGTCCACGTACAGATGAGGTCCGCGAGCTTCGAGGTAGCGCACGGCGCGCTCGAAGTAAATCGGCTGCCGTATGACTTGCCAGAAGTATGCCGGGGAAAACTCTCGGAGCACGGACCCCGTTGTGCAGGAAATAAGTTCAATGAGGGGCGGCTTGAGCGCATGGCCGGCGACGCGCCGTTTGCACGCCTCTTCGGCGCCGTCCATCAGCGAGGAGTGGAATGCGTGCCGCACGGGAAGGCGCTGATACAGCACTCCCCTGGAATGCAGGTGGTTCTCTATCTCCTCCAGATGGACTCTCGTTCCTGACACCACAAAATGCTCACTGAAATGGATCGCCGCCAGTTCGCTCCTGCCGTGGAGCACTGCGTCTTCATAGTATAGCTCGGGTCGACTCATGACAGCCGTCATTCCGCCTGTTTCGCCGAGCCCATCCAGCAGCGCATTCTGCTCCATGAGGGCGTCCAGCGCCTCATTCGCATCCACCACGCCCGCGATGGCGCAGGCCACGAATTCCCCGAGGCTCGCTCCCAGCAGAGCATCCGGTCTGATCCCCCAGCTCTCGAGGCTTCTTGCGGCGGCATGCTCCACCATGAAGAGCGCGGGCCCGGTGCACCGCATGTCATCGAATATATCCGCCTTGGAGCGGGAATCGTCGTACAGTCGTTCGATTACCGAGAATCCGTGGGACAATTGCATCCGTCGGTTCTGGCTGTCCATCTGTCCGGCGAAGACCGGAAGATTCTTATAAAATTCCCGTCCCATGTGGTAATATTGAGACCCCTGTCCGGAAAACAGGAACACAACAGGTTTTTCCACTGTAAGTTGTTCTCCTTCCACTACCCGCACAGCATAATTCGCGCTGACTGTCTATTCGCCGGGGACGATGCACCGGGCGTGAGGCGCTTTCGAGAGGGTTTCACTTTGTCTGTTGCCGAATTGCCTGTCTCCTCCTATTCCTCCGTTTGGCCAATCGCTGCGCCTCATCGTCGGTTTGGCAGGAGCCGTCGGCGGGGCAAAGCCAGTCGCATAACGCCTCGATCGTGGGGCGGCGGAACAAATCGACTATAGGGAAAGTGCGGGACAACGCCTCTTCTATGCATCCATGAACCTTCACCAGAAGAAGCGAATTTCCGCCCGCGTCGAAGAAATTGTCCCGGACGCCCACGGATTCCACATCGAGGACATCCCGCCATATGTGGGCGATGGTCTGCTCCATGGCTGTCTTCGGAGCGATAAAGCTGTCCTTTTCCCCATCCGACCACACGGGGGCCGGGAGCGCCCTGAAATCGACCTTTCCATTCGGCGTGAGGGGGAATGCTTCCACCCGCATGACTGCCGCCGGGACCATGAATGCGGGCAGCCGTTCGGAAAGGAACCGCTTTAGCGCCTTGGTCGAAGATTGTGACGGCCCCCTCGCGGCGACGTAGGCCGCGAGCCGCCCATTCCCGGAATCGCTTCCGTGGGAGACGACCAGGGCGCTTTCCACATCGGGATGCTCCCGCAGGACGGCTTCGATCTCCCCGAGCTCCACACGGAAGCCTCGCACCTTCACCTGCCGGTCGATTCGTCCCAGGAATTCCAGTACGCCATCCGGAAGCCAGCGCACGAGGTCGCCCGTTTTGTAAAGCCGCTGGCCCGCAAGGCCGGAGAAGCAATCCGGGATGAAATTCGCCGCCGTGAGGTCCGCCCGCCCGAGATACCCTCTCGCGAGCCCCGGTCCTCCAATGTGCAGCTCCCCCGGAACCCCTTCGGGAACGGGGCGTCCGTGGCAGTCGAGCACATAAACCGTCGCGTTGTCGATAGGGCGTCCTATGGCGCCGACAGGTTGGGACGCGGCCGGATCGATCCTCTGGAACGTACTGACGACCGTGTTCTCCGTGGGGCCGTAGTTGTTGACCACGGTGAAGCCGAACCGTGGCTCCCTGGGAAAATCCTTCAGGCGGTCTCCTCCGATCATCATGCACCGGAGCGGCGCATCGGGCGGCCATGAAAGCTGAAACAGCCCCTCGGCCATCGGGGTCGGAACAAAAGCGAACGTGATGGAGCGGTCAAGCAGCCACTGTTGCAAAGTCCGTGGGGAAAGGAGGGCCTCCCGCGGGGCGATCTCAAGAGTCGCTCCGGCGCAGAGGCACGGCCAGACTTCAAACACGGCGGCGTCGAAGCCAAAGCTCGCGACTTGCGACATCCTGTCGGATGGACCGATATCGAACTCCGAAACCTGCCATTGAACGAGATTGGAAAGTCCTTCATGCGACAGGACCGTTCCTTTCGGGACCCCGGTGCTCCCGGATGTGTATATGACGTAAGCCGGGCTCCCCGGATGGACCTTCGTCGGGAGGTCTTCGCGCTCCCCGTCTCGAACGGGCTCGCTCTGCAACCGATCGGTCAGGATCACCGGGCCTGAAGAGAACGCCCTCAACCGGGGGGCGTGCACGGAATCGGTCACAATCGCATCCGGCGCGGCGTCGCGCAGCATGCGCTCGATCCGATGGGCCGGGTAGGCGGGGTCGATGGGGACGTATGCCCCGCCCGCTTTCATAACGCCGAGCATGCCGGCGATCATGGAAAGGGACGGGTCCAGGACAACCGCCGCAAGCTTCTCGGGTCCCACGCCGCATCGCTGGAGTTCGCGGGCGAGCCGGTTGGCCTCGGCGTTCAGTTCACCATAAGTCGCTCGCTCTTCACCCGCAACGACCGCTGCCTGCCCGGGTTGCCGCCGGGCCTGCTCCTCGACCATTTCGTGGCAGCGCGCATCGGGAATCGTCCTTGCGCGGGAGTGGCTCCACGCACCGATGATCGTTTCCTTCTCGCTTTCCGTCAGCAGGTCGATGTCGCAAATCGGCTGGTTTTCATCCGCCGCGGCCGCGCGGACGATTTGGGTGAAATGCCTCGTCATCCGCCGGATCGAATTTTCCCGGAAGAGGTCCGTGCAGTATTCCACCAGGCCGATGATCTTTCCGTCATCTTCATAGAAGGAAAATGCCAGGTCGAACTTTGCCGACCCGAAGTCCGCGTTAAAAGGTTTGATACGGGCGTCTCCGAGTGCAAGCCGGGCTTCGGGGAGGTTCTGAAAGGCGAGGGCGACCTGGAAGAGGGACGAATGACCGAGGGCGCGCTCCGGGTTCAGCGCCTCGACCACCTTTTCAAATGGAGCGTCCTGATGGTCGTAGGCATCCAGGGCGACTCGACGCACGGCGCGTAGCAGTTCCACGAAAGGCATGGAATCGTTCGCGCGAATGCGCATGACCAGCGTGTTGACGAGGAACCCGATCAGTCCTTCCGCTTCTTTCATGCTCCGGTTGGCTATCGGCGCTCCGATGCAGACGTCCGTTTCATTCGAGCAACGGCTTAGCAGCACGTAGGCAGCGGCGAGCAGCCCCATGAACGGGGTCGCCCCATGCCGCAGGCACAGGGACCGCAAGCCTTCCGATGATTCTTTGTCCATCTCGAAGCGGAGCGTCTTGCCGTTGCGGCCTTGGAGCGCGGGGCGGGGGAAATCCGTGGGGAGGCTCAGGAGGTCCGGCGCGCCTTCGAGCGTTTTCCTCCAATAGGCGAGCTGCTGCTCCATCGCTCCGGCGTCGAGCCATTTACGCTGCCGCTCCGCATATTCGGAGTATTGCATGCCGGAGTAACGGGGCGGTTCTTCTCCCCTGACGGCCGCTCCGTAAGCGTCGCTCAAATCCTTCAGGAGGACGGAGAGCGACCAGCCGTCCGATATGATGTGGTGCATGGCGACGGCAAGCACGTGCTCCTCGTCGTCCATCTTCATGACGGCGGCGCGAAGGAGCGGCCACTCGTCGAGCCGGAAGGGCAGGGCGGCGAATTCCTTCACTCGCCGGAGCGCTTCCTCCTCCCGCTCTTCCACTGGAAGATCCTTGAGATCGACGAACAGGAGCGGCAGCCCGTCCGGTTTGATGGTCCGGGCGCGCGGCCCTCCGTCTATTTTTTCAAAGACGGTCCTAAGACCCTCATGACTCAGGATCACCGCATCGAACGCCTTTTGCAGCGCATCGACCCGCAGCCTTCCCAGGATGCGCACGGCCCCGGGGATGTTGTAGCGGTCCGAGGCGGGCTCGAGCTGATCGAGCAGCCACAGCCGCTCCTGCGCGTAGGACAATGGGACGGCCCCCCCGCGCTCTGGCGCGGGGCTGGGCAATGCCGACGGCGTTTCGCCGGGCCGCAATGCGCCAGCAAGGGCCGCGACGGTCGGGTTGTCGAACAGCATCCTCAGCGGCAGGGCGACGTCCAGCGCTTCCCGGATTCTGGACGCGGCCTGAGTCGCGAGCAGCGAGTGCCCGCCGCAATGGAAAAAGTCGTCGTGGATGCCGACGCTTTCGCGGTGGAGAAGCTCCGACCAGATCCGCGCGATGCATTTTTCCGTTTCCGTGCGCGGAGCGCCGGACCGCCCGCCGTCGCCCATGCTTCGGGGCGGCGCGGGGAGTGCGCTCCGCTCCACCTTGCCGTTCCGGTTCATGGGAAGCGCATCGAGGAGCATGAAATCCGAGGGGACCATGTATCCGGGAAGCCGGCTGCTCAAGTCCTCACGGATTTTCGACGCATCCATTCCGCCGGTTTCGCTTGCGACCATATAAGCGACCAGCCGTTTGTCGCCCGGCTCGTCCTCCCTGACGCAAACGACGGCGTCCCTCACGGCGGGATGAGCGTGCAAGGCGGCTTCGATTTCACCGGGCTCGATCCTGAAGCCGCGCAGCTTGACCTGGTTGTCCCTGCGCTCCAGAAACTGGATGCTTCCGTCCGGCAGCCGCTTTCCGACATCCCCCGTAAGATAGAGCCGTCCTCCGGGTTCGGCGGAAAAGGGATCGGGGATGAACCGCCCCGCCGTCAAGTCCGGCCTGTTCAGGTAGCCCCTGCAAAGCCCTTCTCCCGCGATGGCTATTTCGCCCGTCGCCCCGACGGGAGCGAGGTCCCAACCGTTGTCCAGAATATATGCGCGCGTGTCCGTTATGGGACGCCCGATGGGGATGACGCCAAGCCGCTCGTCCACCGAGGCGATCGGATGATGGGTGCTGAACACCGTGCATTCGGTCGGACCGTAGACGTTGACGAGGCGGCCCGGCCCTAGGGCCAGCAACGCCTTGCGGACGCTTGGGAAAGACGACTTCTCGCCGCCGAAAAGGATGGTCCGCACTCCTTGGAGGCTCTCCGGGCGGAGGTCCGTGAGCAGGTTGAACATGGCGGTGGTCACGAAAAAGACGCTGATCCGCTCCCTCTCGATCAGGTCCGCGAGGCGTTCGACGTCCATGGCGTCTTCGCGATCCGCGATGACCAACCGCGCGCCGTTGAGGAGCGCCCCGAAGATGTCGAAGATGGAGCCGTCGAAAGCGAAGCTGGAAAGCTGCAAGATGCTGTCCGCATCGGAAATTGTGGCGTAGTTCGGGTGCAGGGCGATGCGTGGAGCGTTGGCGTGCGTGTTCATCACGCCCTTGGGAGTCCCGGTGCTTCCGGAGGTGTAAATCACATAGGCCAGGTTGTCGGGTGCAACACGGACGCCCTCCGGGTTTTCACGGCTTTGTCGCGAAATGGCGTCCCGGTCCCCGTCGAGGGCGATAATTTTTAGTCCTTCATACGTAAACCGCGAAGCCGTCTTCTTGTCGCCAATCAGTATTTTTGTGGCGGAATCGGCGAGCATGAAACGGGCGCGCTCCATGGGAAGGCCGGGGTCGATCGGAACACAGGCTCCCCCCGCCTTGAGCGTCCCAAGCAGGGCGACTATCATATCGATGGACGGCCCCATGCATATGCCAACGGTTGTCTCCGCTCCAACGCCTGCGTCAATCAAGTAACGCGCCGTCTGGTTGGCCCTTTCGTTCAGCTCGCGATAGGTCACGGACTCCCCGCGCCATGTGATTGCGACCCGGTCCGGCCCGTTGGCGGCGGCCTTTTCAAAGAGTCGGTGCAGGCACTCGTTCAAACATCCTTCCGACGGGCGGTTCCAGACCGCCAGGATGTTTGTTCGCTCCGCTTCCCCGAGCATATTGACATGAGAAATCCGTTTTTCCGGCTGTGATGTCATATCTTTGACGATAGTCAGCAAATGGGCTGTCATCCGGTCCATCGTTTCGCTCGCGAAAAGGTCGGAAGCGTATTCCACCCAGCCGGATATTCCATTTCCCGCTTCGGTGAAAGAGAACGTGAGATCGAACTTTGCCGTTCCGGGGTCCGTTTCAAACAGCCGCACTTTGACGTCATCCGGCGCGGGGCCAAGGTCCACCGCGCTCCACAGGTCGAACATGACCCGGAAAAACGGCGTCCGCCCACGGTCCTCTCCGGGATTCAGCGCCTCCACGACTTTCTCAAAGGGGATGTCCTGGTGGGCGTAGGCGTCCAGGACGACCCGCCGGACCTCCCGGAGAAGCTCCGATACGGCGGCGGTTTCAGGAAGCGCGATGCGAAGCGCCAGCGTGTTGACGAAGAACCCTATCAGGCGTTCGGAACCCTTGGCGTCCCTGTTGGCGGCCGGGCTCCCGATGCAGATGTCCGTCGCGCCGGCGTAGCGGCGAAGCAGGATGTAGACGGCGGCAAGCAGCGTCATGAACGGAGAGCAGCCGTGAGCCGCGCCGAGCCGCCGGACCGCCCGAGTGAGTTCCGCGTCGAGTGAAATCCCGGTGCGCCGCCCTTCACCGCTCAATGACCTGGGCCGGGGGAAATCCGTGGGCGCGCCGACCGGCTCCTGGCAGTTTTCCAGCGTGCGCTTCCAGTAATCCAGATGCCTTGAAAAATCTCCGCGCTCCAGTTGCTCCTTTTGGCGCTCCGCAAAATCGGCGTATTGGATGGGAAGGGGAGGCCACGAGGGCTCCCGGCCCTTTCTTCTTTCGGCGTAGGCCGAGGTCAGCTCCCGTCCGAACACGGTCATGGACCATCCGTCCGATATGATGTGGTGCATGACGATGAGAAGGATGTGGTCTTCCGGTCCGAGCTTCAGAAAGCGCAGCCGCAGGAGGGGCCATTCGTCGAGCCGGAAGGGCTCGCCCCCCATTTCCGCCGCCTTCGCCCGCGCCTCGTTCAGCTTCTCCTCCTCCGGCGCGTCCGCCGGGAGTTCTTCCAGCGAGACCGGTGGCATGGCGGCGGCGTCCCATGGGATTACAATCTGGACCGGCTTGCCGTCTCGCTCGGTGAAGGTCGTTCGGAGTGCTTCGTGGCGCCGGAGGATGTCCCGCAGCGCCTCTTCGATGGCGCCCCTGTCCAGGCGCCCGAGGAGTCTCAGTCCTACAAGGTTGTTGTAATTTGCGTTCCCCGGCTCGAACTGCTCCAGGAACCAGAGCCGCTCCTGGGCAAAGGAGAGCGGTCTTCGCGCCGCTTTGTGAACGGCTGGAGGAGCTGCCTCGGCCATGGAGCGGCAGGCGTTTTGCTTCGATGTCAGCCTCTCGATGGCCCCGGCCAGCTCCCGGATGGTCGGGCTTTCAAAGACGTCCTGCATCATGAGGTCCGCGCCGAACGCTTCGCTCACGCGCGCGATCATGCGGGTTGCGAGCAGCGAGTGGCCGCCCAGGTCGAAGTAATTGTCCGTGGACCCGAGCCCCTCGATCCCCAGAAGCTCTTCCCAGAGTTCAGCGAGCCGCTTTTCGGCGTCTGTAGCAGGAGGGATGCACTCGTTGGGCAAGTTCGGGCGGGGGGCCGCGATCCTTGCCCCGCCAGGGCCATTCTCTCTTCCTCCCGTTTCAGGGCGGGAAGGACGCGGCGCCGGCAATCGATTTTCCAGCGGCGTGGTCGAAACGACGACGTGAGGAAGCCCCAACGCCAGGATGCGCCCAAACGCCGCCACGCCGTCCGCTACTCCGATTCCACCGCCGATGACGCTCTCGATTGCTCCGGTTCGGGCGGCTCCCCTTGCAGCCTGCTCGACGCCCATTCCGACCTCGCTCCAGGCGTCCCAGCCGATGGATGCGGCGCGCAACGCCCCCGGCGCATGCAAGGCGAATGCGTCGAGAAATGCGTTGGCGGCGGCGTAGTCCATCATGCCGACGCCTCCGAGGACTGAAGCAAGGGAAGATGCGGAGACGAAAAAGTCGAGGTCGAATCCACGAAGCAGTTCGTTGAGCGTCAGCGTTCCGGCGACCTTGGGAGACAGGATGTTCCGGGCGCGCTCCGGCTCCTTGGCCGAAACCGGGCGATTGTCCGCCGCCCCCGCGCAGTGGACGGCGCCGTCGATGCGCCCGAAACGCTCCACGGCGCTTCGGACCACCGCCTCCATTTCTTTTCGGGATGCGACGTCCGCCGACTCCACGACGACTTCCGCCCCGAGCGCCTCCATTTGCATGATGCTTCGGATCTTTGCGCTCACGCCGTCCGAATCGCCATGCGCATCCAGCCAGCGCTTCCATTGGCTCCGATCCGGGAACGGCCGCCGCCCCGTCAAGACCAGCCGCGCCTGGACGGTTTCCGCGAGATGCCGGGCAAGGGAGAGCCCAATGCCCCCGAGGCCGCCGGTAATAAGGTAAACGCCGTTCCGTCGCGGCGCCCGTGGCGAAAAGGCCGCCGGAGGCGGCGATTCCACCGGCCTGAACGCCCGAATCCACCTCTTTCCGCTCCGGTGGGCCGCGTCGGGGCTGGAGCGCCTTATGCGCAACTCCTCCATGAGCAGTCCGGCGGCGGCGTCCGGGTCCTTCACCGGGCCTATGTCGACGCTCCGGAGCGACATGAGCGGAAACTCCATGGGGATGACGCGGCATGGTCCCAAAAGAAGCGATTTGACGGGGTCCGTCGCATCTTCCGGCAGGACCTTGTGAAGACCGTTCGCCGCAACGAGCCACCGCACTGGACCGGCGACGCGGGCCGAGGCGAGGGCGCGGATCAGGTGGAAAAGGCTGAAAAAGCTTGGGATGGCGCGCTCTTCCGCTGCCTCGGGCCTCAAGTCGGGCGCCGCGCCCGCATCGACGTTACAGAGGTGGACGATTCCGTCCAGGCCATCGCATTCGCGGAGGACGTCCCGGATGAGGCCCTCGTAGCCTTTAGGATCGTCGATATCGAGCGCGTATTCCCTGTCGCCGGTTCGCTGGAATGCATCCCCCGGCGTCACGGATATCACGGAATCGCCGCGCGCCGTGAGCTTTCGCGCCAGTTCCCGGCCAATCCCCAGGGGGTCGCGGAAAATCAGCCAGCGCGAGCCCTTGCGATCTTCCTCCGGGACGCCGGACTCCTCCACCCATTCCGGCCTATAAAGCCATTGCTCCACTTTGGAATCCGGAACGATTGTTGCCTTGGCGTCGCCAGCTTGCTCGACTTTCCCGGCATCTGGGGGATCTATCCAAAGCTTCTGACGCTCCAGGGGATATCCCGGAAGAGGAATTTTCCTTCGGGTTCCGCCCTTGTGCAAGACTTTCCAGTCCACGTCTTCCCCGCCGAGCCACCTTCGAGCGATATCGCCGAGATCCTCGGGGAGCGCCGGATCGGCGTCGGGCGACCTCAACGCGGCGGCGGCTTCCGCGATATTGCGGGCGGCGATGGCCTTTCTGACCGGATAGCGGTTTCGGCCCATTTGCAACGTGAAGGCCGCGTCGGCGAGGCTCGCATCCGGCCGCCGCTCCAGGTGGTCGGCGAGGCCCAGGCAGGCCAGTTCGAGCGCTCTCGGGGTCCGCGCCGACAACACGAGCAACTGCGCCGTCTCTTCCACGGGCCCACGGGGCGGCTTTGCGGCTTCTTCCAGCACCACATGCGCGTTGGAGCCGCCCATTCCGAAGGAACTCACCCCGGCCCTCCGGGGACCGCCGTCCGACTTCCATGGAATGGCGCCGGTGTTGATGAAAAACGGGGAGCCGTCCATCTCGATCCGGGGATTCGGCTGCCTGAACCACGGGCTCGGCGGAATCACCCCCCGTTCCAGCGCCAGGACTGTCTTTATGAACGACGCCACGCCGGCGGCGGCGTCGAGATGGCCGATGTTCGCCTTGACGCTTCCCAGGGCGCACCACGGGCCTCCGTTGCCAGCTTCCCCAAACACCCGGCGCAGGGCGGAGAATTCTATCGGGTCCCCGAGGGGCGTTCCCGTTCCGTGGGTTTCGATGTAGCTGACTTCGTCCGGAGAAACCCCGGCTTTCCGCAACGCCCGCTCGATGACTTCCGTCTGCCCGTCCACACCGGGGGCCGAAAAGCCCACTTTGCCGGACCCGTCGTTATTGACGGCGCTCCCACGGATGACGGCATGGACTGCGTCCCCGTCGCGCAGCGCCTCGGAAAGGCGCTTGAGGACCACGACGCCGACCCCGTTTCCCATGACGGTCCCATCGGCGGAGGCGTCGAAGGGGCGGCATTTCCCCGTCGCCGAAAGGATCATCCCCTTCTGGTGGAGGTAGCCGGATTTTCTCGGGAAGGGCAGGGAGACGCCGCCCGCGAGCGCCATGCCGCATTCGCCCCGCATCAACGCCTCGCAGGCGAAATGGATGGCGACGAGCGACGTGGAGCACGCGCTTTGCACCGAAACGGCGGGCCCCTTCAGGTTGAGCTTGTAAGCCGTGCGGGTGGCGAGGAAATCCTTGTCGTTGAAAGCGATGGCGGTGAAGGCGTCGACTTTTTCAAAAAGATCGGTTCGGGGCAAAATGTGGCCCACGAGGTAGTGGCTGAAACCGGCCCCCGCGTAAACGCCGATCCCCCCCTGGACGCGGTTCGGGTCGCAGCCCGCGTGCTCCAGCGCGAGAAAGGCGTGCTCCAGGAATAACCGCTGCTGCGGGTCCACCACCGCCGCCTCGACGGGAGTGAACCCAAAGAAGTCGGCGTCGAACATTTCCACGTCCGAAATGAGCCCGGCCCTCCTGACGTAGTTCGGGTTGCCAAGGAGCTTGCGGCTCACTCCCGCGCTCTCCAGTTCCTCGTCCGTAAAGGTCGAAACGGAGTCTTCGCCTCTTTCCAGCCCCCGCCAGAAAGCATCGATATCGTCGGCGCCGGGAAATCGGCAGGCCATTCCGACCACCGCGACGGCGTCCGAATCGGAGTCCTTGCATCGCATTACCGCCGGGGCGCTCTTCGCGGGCCGCGATTCCCGAATGAACCGGGCGAGCCCCTCTACGGTGGGGAAACGGAACAAATCGGTTGCGGCCAGCCGAATGCCGAGCTTCTCGTTTAGCCTCGCGTGGACCTTGACCAGAAGGAGCGAGTCGCCGCCCGCCTCGAAGAAGTTGCGCCGGACGTCTATATCCCGTGCGCCGAGCGCCTCCCGCCAGACGTTGAGCACGGCTTCTTCCGTTTCGTTCAGGGCGGCCGCGCCTTCGGTCGGGCCCCCTTCCGCAAGCGGCAGCCGCAAGAGCGCCTCCCGGTCCACCTTGCCGTTCGTGGTCATGGGAAACCCGTCGAGGCGCGCTATATGGGCGGGGACCATGTAATCGGGAAGCCTGTTCGCGAGCGTCTTCCTGATTTCGCCGGGACCCGGCGCGGTCCCCGGCGTCGCGAACGCCGCCAGCGACTTATTTCCCCGCCCCTCGTCGCGAACCAGGACCAGGGCTTCCCGGACGCCGGGAACTTCCTTGATGGCTTGCTCGATTTCGCCCATCTCTACCCGGAAGCCCCGCAGCTTCACCTGTCCGTCCACGCGGCGCAAAAACCGGATGGAGCCGTCCGGCAGCCAGGCCCCGGCGTCTCCCGTCCGATAGAGCCGCTGCCCCGGCTCCGATGCGAACGGATGGGGGACGAAGCGCTCCGCCGTCAGATCCGGTCGGTTCAGGTAGCCTCTTGCCAGCCCCTTCCCGCCGATATAGATTTCGCCTTCCACCCCCGGCGCCACGGGACGCATTTCGCGGTCCAGAATGTAAATTTCGGTTTCCGTTATGGGCTTTCCTATGGGGATGGGAGACGGCCCCTCGCCAGTCGGGGTCGATACGGCGGCGAACACCGTGCATTCCGTCGGCCCGTATCCGTTGACCAGCCTCCCCGGCCCAAGCTCCGCGACGCCCTTGCGGACATGCGCCGCCGAAGCCTGCTCCCCCCCGAAGACAATCTTCCGCACGCCGGCGAGGCACTCGGGAATCTCGTCGATCAGGACGTTGTAAAGGGCCGTGGTGGCAAAAAAAACCGTGATGCCACGGGACCGGATGAGCCGCCCGAGGCGCTCCATGTCGAGCATCGTCTCGCGGTCGGCGAGCACCAGCGCCGCTCCGCCAAGGAGCGCGCCAAAGATGTTCAGGACCGAGCCGTCGAAGGCGTAATTTGAAAGCTGGAGCACGACGTCTTTTTCAGTAATCGGGGCGTAGTCCTGGAACCGGACGACCCGTGGGACGTTTGCGTGGAGGTTCATGACCCCCTTGGGTTTTCCGGTGCTCCCGGAGGTGTACATCACGTATGCGAGGTTCTGGGGATGCACCCCAACGGACGGGTTTTCCGGCCCTGTTCCATCCGAAGATCCCGGCATTGCGTCGAGCGCTATCACGTGAAGCCTCCGGCCGGAAGGCAACGGATTTTCAAATGGCGACCGGAGCCGGTCTTCGGTCAGTAGCACTTCCACCCCGGCATCTTCGAGAATGTACGCGCTCCTCTCGTACGGGTGCGCGACGTCGATAGGGACGTAGGCCCCCCCGGCCTTGAGAATTCCCATAATCCCCGCGATCATCTCGACGCACGGCTCCAGGCGGATTCCCACTCTCGATTCTGGCCGGACCCCCATGCCTACGAGCATGTGGGCGATTCGGTTGGCCGCCCGGTTGAGCTCCCGGTAGGTCATGCGGCGGTCGTTGTGAATAATCGCGGTGTTGTCCGGAAATTTCGCGGCGGCCTTCTCGAAAAGCTCGTGGATGCAGAGCGGTTCGGGGCAGGAAGCGCCGTTCCCGCTCCACTTCTCCAGCGTCAGGCTCTTCTCGGCGGGCGTCATGTATTCGAGCGCCCCGGCGGGCTGTTCAGGACGCGATGCCGCCTCATCGAGGATTCGGCGGTAGTGCGCCGACATCTTTCCGATCCGCTCCTTGTCGAAGACGCCCGGATGGTATTTGAAGAAAAGCAGGCATTGCCCTTCTTCGTCCTCCGCGACGGTCGCCATCAGGTCGAATTCGCCCGCCTGGTGCACATCGAGAAGCGTTTCCAGCTTCAGGCCGCTGCGCGCGCTTTCGCTGGTAGAGCGGTTCTGGAAGCCGAAGACAGCGCGGAAAATCGGCGATTCGCCGCGCCCCCGACCGTCCGCCGCGTCCCTCGCCATGCGCGCGAACGGGTAGTCGCCATGCTCCATGGCTTCGAGGATCGTCCGCATCGCCTCCTTCGCGAGGGAGGAGAAGGGCGCCCGTGCATCCACGCGGAGGCGCGCCGGCAGCATGTTGGCAAAGTAGCCCACGAGCGGCTCGTATTCCGTCCGGGACCGTCCGGAATAGGGGACGCCCACGACGAGGTCTTCCTGGCCGGTGTAGCGGTGCAGAAGCGTCAGGAACGCGGCCATCGCGAACGAATGCATGTTCACGCCGATATGGGCGGCGGCCTGCCTGAGCCGTGCGGTAGTCTCCCTGTCGATTATGGAGTGGAGCACTTCCCCTTCAAGCGTCCCGTCCCTCTGTGCGGGCGTGTCCACGGGAAGCGAAAGCTCCGGGATTTCCCCGGAAAGGACCGAGCGCCAGAACGACCGATGCCCCAGCCCTTCCGCCGATGCAAGCATCGCGGCCTGCCGGGAGACGAAATCCGCATAGGAGGCCGTGACCGGCGGGAGGTCGAGCGGTTGGCCAGCCGCTTCCGCTTCGTAGAGGCGTCCCAGCTCCCCGACAAAAATGGCGAGGGACATTCCATCGAAGATGATGTGGTGGAACACCATCGACAGGGCGTGGTCAGTGGGGGACGCCGAATACAGGTCGATGCGCGCGAGGGGGCCTTTTTCCATGTCGAAGGGTTCGCGCCCACGGGCTTGCAGCATTTCGCCGAGCGCGGCGTCCGTCATGGGCGCCATGCGCCGCGTTGTGAACGGAATTTTACGGGCCGGGTCGATTTCCATAACCGGCTCCCCGTCTTGCGGGACAATGGCGGCTTTCAGCAGCGGATGCCGGTCGACCGTTCGTGCCAGCGCCCTTTCCATGGCGGGAATATCGAGAGGTGTGCGGATGCGGTACCCTACCGGCAGGTTGTAGGCGTATGCCTTGGGCTGCATCCGGCATATAGTCCAGATGCCCTTCTGGCCTTCGGAGAGGGGAATCCTTTCGATCCCGCCCCGGCGGCGCCCCGGCTGGCCGGAAGGCGCGCGCTCCACCGTGAGGGAAAGGGAGGGCGCGGCCCCGGAATCGTCGTGGGTTGCCGTTTCTTCCGTCTGTTCGGCCAGATGGGACGCCAACTTCCGGATGCTGGGACGGCGTAGCAGGACCGTGAGGGCGACCCGGCGCCCCACCGCGTCGTGGAGCCTGTTGACCAGATGGACCGCAAGAAGGGAATCGAAGCCGTATTCCCGCAGGTCTTTGTCAACATCCATCTCCCTGGGGGAAAGCTTCAGCAGCCGCGCTGTTTCGGAGGCGACCAGATCGACCAGCGCCTCGCGCGGGACCTTCGCGCTTCCCAGGTCCCCCGCCCGCGCCTCGATGGGCCTTCTTTCGCGAGAAGCCTGCGCTCCCCGCGCTTCATTCGGCCCCGGCCAGCAAACGCGCCGTTCAAAGGGATAGAGCGGAAGGGAAATCTTTCGCGCTCCGGATGGCCGGTCCAGGGCGCTCCAGTCGATTTCCGCCCCACTCGCCCAGAGGGCCGCAAGCCGTTCAATGTCGCCGTCCGCAAACAGCTTTCTCAAAAATTCCTTCCCGGCCTCGCCGCCGGTGAGGAAAGCCGTCGCGCCGTCTTCTCTTTCGGAATTCCCCGCAAACAGGGCGAACTCCCGCTCATCTTCCGTCCGCCCGTCAAGCCGCTCCCTGAGAGCCGCCGCAAGCTCCTCCCTGGAGCGCGCCACAACGGCCAGCCTCTCCGCCAGCGCCTCCCGGCCCGCCTGAAGGGTGTAGGTCATGTCCCGCATCGAGAGGTCGGTTGCTTTTTCGAGGAATGCGAGCATGCGCTCGAGGAGCTCTCGCATGCGGTCGGGATTCGCGGCTGAAAACGGAAAAAGATGCCGCGCCGCCGGATCTTCAGCGGTCCGTGGCGGAACGGGGTGCTCCTCCACGATAAGGCAGGCGTTCGACCCGCCCGCTCCGAAAGAGTTGATGAGCGCTCGGCGGGGGATGGCTATCCGAGTTCCGTTCCCGGAGCGCTCCAGTGGCTTCCACTCTTCAAGCCGCTCCTGGAGCACGAAGGGCGTGGACTTAAGCTCGATCGCGGGGTTCATCGGCTTGGCGTATATGGTGGGGACGAGTGCGCCGTGCTTAATCTGCAACAGCACCTTGGCCAGCTGGGCGACGCCCGAGGCCGCTTCCATGTGCCCCATGTTGGACTTCACCGATCCGATCGGGCAGAAGCCTTCCCTTGTCGTGAACTGTCGAAACGCTTGGGTGAGGGCCGCGATTTCCATGGGGTCTCCCAAACTGGACCCGTTGGTCGCCGCTTCCACGTATGCGACCGTTTCCGCGGGGATGCCCGATTCTTTGAAGGCCCGGATTATCAAATCGGCCTGGGCCTTGAGGCTTGGCGTGGCGAAGCCGGGGCCCGTCCCGCCATGGTTGACGGCGCTCGCGCGAATGACGCCGTAAATCCGGTCGCCGTCCCGCAGCGCCAGCTCGAGCGGCTTCAGCACCACGGCCCCGACGCCTTCCGCCGGGATGAAGCCGTCCCCGCGCCCCATGCTCCTGCTGGTTCGCGCCGAAGCTATCATCCCCGCCTGTTCGAGCGCCCGGTGCTTGTCCGGGTGGAGGTTCAGGTTCACTCCCCCGGCTATGGCCATGATCGATTCCCCGCGCCGGATGCTCTCGCACGCCATGTGGATGGCCGTGAGCGACGATGCGCAGGCGGCGTCGATTGCCATGCTGGGTCCGGTCAGGTTGAAGAAGTAAGAGACGCGGTTGGCTATGGTCCAGTAGGAGGATGCATTGACAAGCGCCCGGCCTTCATTGCCCCGGACCAGCGGATACTGGAGATACATGGACCCGGCGAAAACCCCGACGCCCCGGCCATGCTCCTTCCGCATGCGGTCGATGGCCGCGCGGCTGCACCCGGCGTCCTCGAGGGCCTCCCAAACGATTTCGAGAAAGAGGCGCGCCTGGGGATCGAGGATTTCCGCCTCCACGGGCGAGATGCGAAAGAGCAGGGGGTCGAACTTGTCGATGTCTTCCAGGAAGCCGCCCCAGCGGCACTTGAGGCCCCTGGCCGTTTCATCGTCCAGTGCCCATCTGTCCGGAGGGATTTCCGTGACGCAGTCCCTGCCGTTTTTCAGGTTTTCCCAGAATTCCTCGAGGTTGCGCGAGCCGGGATGGCGTCCGCTCATCCCGACCACCGCGACGCCCATGGAACGCGCCGCTTCGGGGACGTCAGCGGGGGGTCCTTCCGGCGGCGCGCACTCCCGCGCCGTGGCGATTTCGGCGCTTTTCGCGGCCGGGCGCACCGGACTCTTTTCCGATTCGACCCGGTTGAAATATTCGACAAGCTCGCCGATCGACGTTGCTTCGAACAACAGGGTCTTCGGCAGCTTCCCGAAGACTGTTTCAAGACGCCGGGCGACATTGATCGCCATCACGGAGTTCAGGCCATAGGACGCAAGGGAGCGCTCCCTTTCGATGCGATGGGGCGAAAGCTTGAGCTCCGAAGCAACGGCGTCCCTGACCTCTTTCTCGACTTTCTCGACATTGCCGCGCGGTCGTTCGGTCCGGGCTTCCTGACGGGAAGGCGCGGCCAGTGCCTCGCGGATGGCCTCGGGATGCCCGTGCAGCGCAACGACCTGGGGCCCCCCGAAGCGGAGGGCGTCCTCGAAGGCCCTCAGCCCGTCCGCGTCGCCCATGGGAAGCATTCCGAGCGCCTCCCGCATCCACGAAACGGTTGCGGCGCCGGGCCGCATTCCGCCGTTGCGCCAAAGCGGCCAGTTGATGCTCACCGTGCGTCCCCGGCGCAATCCACGGCGCGCCATCTCCGTGCGCCAGACAGCGAACCGGTCGAGGCAGCCGTTCGCGAAAGCGTAGTCGGCCTGACCCGCCGCGCCGAGCACCGAAGCGACGGACGAAAAAAGGACAAAGCAATCCAGGTCATCGCTCTGGGTGAATTGGTCCAGGTGAATCGCCCCGGCCATTTTGGGCGCCAGGACCTTGAGACGATCCGCTGGCGCTCCGTCAAGCGCCGCCCCTTCCCCCGGGGCTCCGGCGGCGTGGATCACTCCGTCTATTCGATGGAACCTTTCTTTGGCGGCGGCGGTCGCGGCCTCGACGTCCTCCATTAGAGTCACGTCGCCGCGCACGTAAATTCCTTCGCCGCCCAGATTGGAGATTTCGTCGAGCAATGCGCCAATCCTGGAATCCATCCGGGACCGTCCGCAAAGGACGAGCCGGGCTTGCGCCGTCCGCGCCAGATGCCGGGCGAGGATGGCCCCGAGCCCTCCCGCTCCCCCGGTTATGAGGTAAACGCCGCGCGGCTTCCAGACGACGGGCCCCCCGGTTGCGGGGCGCATCTCTTCCAGCGTCAGGACGCGGCGCACGCCTCCTTCGTAGTGCACCCGGGCCTCGTCATCGGCCGTGCGTCCGAACTCACGCCGGAAGATGCCCTCGATGGCGTCAGGGCCGAAGGAGTCTGTCGCGACGCAGCGCATTCGGAGCCGGGGCTCTTCCAGCATGATGGAGCGTGCAAAACCGGCCATGGCGGCGCCTGCGACGTCGTCCGGTTTGTGAACGACGAGGACTTCCGCCTCGAGACCGGAATCGGCCCTTCGCATCCCCTGGACAAGGCCCGACGCCGTAAGGAACGCCGATTCCGGAGAAGTGTTTTCGGCGTCCCGAATGAACGCGATTTGGGGCCGTCTCGCCTTCGGATGCTCCAGCCGACGAAAAAGCCGCTCCCAGTCCTCCGCGAGGTCGGGACGGACGGCGAACCTCGAAGGGCCGGTCGCCTTGAAGTTTTCTCCGGGTTCGACAAGGACAATGCGGCCGCCTTGCGACAAGCCCGCCACGGATTCGCGCGCCTCGGGACCGTCCGCGAATACGATCGAGTCTTCAAGGGCTTCGAGGCGGCGCGGGGTTTCCCGGCGTCTCCATTCCGGCTTGAAGTAAAGCGTTTCGCCTGGTAGCCCGCTCCCGGAATCCGCCGCATGGGCCGAGACGGGCGCCACGACCGTCAGCCCCCGCATTTCAAACCGGACTTTCCCGGCGTCGTCGGCGACCTTTATGTGAAAACGTCGGGCGCCTCCCTTGCCCGGCTGACTCTCGTCAAGGGTGACGTATGCGTGGCAGCTTCCCCGGAGGCTATCCCACATCACGATCTCATCGACGGAATAGGGAAGACCCGCCGCGACGGGACCTTCCCCCTCGCGACCGGAAAATGCAATCGTGGCCTGCAATGCTCCATCGACCAGCGCGGGGTGCAGGAAAAACCCGGTTTCCGGCGGTCTGCCATGCAAGGGGCCTTGCAGCGCCGCATCTTCGAGCATCGGGTGCGGCGTGAATCCGCTGCGCATTTCCCCCCGGCCCGCTTCCGGGAGGACCAGTTCGGCAAGCGCTTCTCGTTCTCCGGATCGTAGCTCGGCAAGCGCCGAAAGCCCCGGTCCGTAGTGGAAGCCCGCGCTGGAGAAGAGCCGGAGGCAGTCCGCCCCGCTCGCGCGCCTTTGGCACCGGGAGCGGATCGCGGGAATATCGATGCATCCCTCCGGCCCCCCGGCTTCCGCCATCTGAAGTCTGCCATGCGCGTATATCGGCTGCGGGGCGGCGTCGCGCCCCGTGACCCGGAAGCTCATGCCGCCGCCATCTTTGAAAAATCGCACTTCAATGTCGATTGGCCCGTCATCCACCGTGACGGGACGCTCCCACGTCATGTCGATGATTTTTCCAATCGGCCCAAATCCCGCCCGTTCTCCGGCGGCGCGGATCATTTCGATGCTTGCCGCCGCGGGAAGGACCTTCCGCCCGCCCAGTCTATGGTCCAGGAAAAAGAATTCTTCGCCCGTAAACCTGAATAAGAAGGCTTTGGGCTTCGTCGCGAATGCATGGGCGCTTCCGTCCACCCCTCGCGCCGCATCGGGGCCGGGAGCGGTTTCCGTGACATCGGCAACCCCCGGCAGCCAGCAGCGCTCGCGTGCGAAAGGGTAGGTGGGAAGCGGCGTACGCCTCGGAGGAGTAGGCGTCGGCGTGCTTTCGCCTGCATAGAGGCGCTCCCAATCGATTTCGACGCCCTCGACCCACGCTGCGGCAAGCCGATCGAGACCTTCTTCGCGGATGCGCTCGTCCACTTCGTCCGAGGATAACGCGGGGTTTCCGGAAAAGGCGGGAGCATCGCCCCGGAACAGGCCGGGCCCGGATTCACCCCTGAGGAACCCGGAGAGCTTCCGGACCGCCTCTTCGTAGCCGGATGCGGTCAATGCCAGCCTCGCCGCCATCGGGACCCGGCCCGTCTGGAGCGTGTAGGCGACGTCGCGAAGAGGCGCCGGTGGAGCGCATTCCTCCATTCTTTCGGGCTTCGCGGGCTTTGCGGATAAAAATTCCGTCATCCGCGCTATCGTTGGCCGGGCGGCAAGGCTTGCCGCATCGACCGCGACGCCGCGCCGCGCCTCCAGGGCCTCCGCGAGCAGTGCGATCTCCACGTTTCCCAGGCCCAGTTCGCAGAGGTCGTCATCGGCGCGAATGTCTCCGGCGTCAACTCCCAAAAGCGACGAAACGAGTTCAAACAATACGGGACGGATTTCAGACGCATCCGCATCGGCCGGTCCGGGCCCTCCGCAACGCCCTTGCGGGGCGCAAAATCCCGAAAGGAATCGGTGCAGCGATTCCGCGCACTCCCTCAGACGGTCCCCGTCGGCGGCCGAGAGCGGCAGTATGACGCGCTCTGGACGGTCGGACTTCTCCACCGGCCCCTCCTCATACTCTTCCACGATGACATGGGCGTTGGCCCCGCCCGCCCCAAATGAGCTGATCCCGGCCCTCCTGGGGCACTCCTCCCCTTCGCCGTCTTGGGCGAGGATAGGCCTTTCCCATGGCGCAAGCTCCCTCTGGATGCGGAAGGGGGAATCCTCGATACGGAGATGGGGATTGAGCGCCTCCGCGTGCAGGGAAGGGGCGAGGCGCTTGTGGCGCATCTGTAGCAGCACCTTCGCGAGGGCCGCTATTCCGGCGGCGGATTCCGCATGGCCTATGTTGGATTTGACCGAACCGACGGCGCACGATCCCGCCGCGCGATCCACGCCCTCCATGGCGCGAACCAGCCCCTGCATCTCTATGGGGTCGCCGAGCGCCGTTCCCGCTCCGTGCGCTTCGATATAGCTTATGCTGCGGGGATCGACGTCCGCCATGCGCATCACGGATTTTATCAGCTCCGCCTGCGCTTTGGGGCTTGGGGCGGAATAGCCGCTCGTGCGCCCGCCATGGCTCACGGCGGCGGCCCGGATAACGCCGTAAATGTGGTCCCGGTCGGCGACGGCCCTTTCAAGCGGCTTGATGAGGACGGCCCCCGCGCCTTCACTCGGCGCGTAGCCGTCTCCCCCGGCGCCGAAGCTGCGGCAGCGTCCATCGGTGGACGCGAAACCGCATTGGCAGAGGTAAATGTGCTTCGAGGGGTGGAGCGTGAGGTTCACTCCGCCCGCCACCGCAATCGAACTTTCGCCCCTCAAGATAGATTCGCAGGCGAGCTGGACCGCAACGAGCGAGGAGGAGCACATGGCGTCCACGGCGAAGCTCGGGCCGGTGAAATTGAAAAAGTAAGAGGCGCGGTTCGCCACGGAAGCGAAGGACGCCTCGGGGACGATGGGGGCCGACGTCTCGGGGTCCCTCCCCCGGAAGAGGCCGTACTGGCTCCACATCACTCCTGCAAAGACCCCGACCCGCTCCCCGGTCAGCCGGTCCCAGCGATAGCCCGCGTCTTCGATCACTTCCCAGACGGTCTCGAGGAAGAGCCGCTCCTGCGGGTCCATCAGTTCGGCTTCCCGAGGCGAAATCTGAAAGAGAAGCGGGTCGAAGCGATCCACGCCCTTCAGAAAGCCTCCCCATCGCGCGTAGCAGGGAGCGGAGCTCCCTGTCGGGCTAGTCTCTGTATAGCGCCTGTGGTCCCAACGTTCGGGGGGGATTTCGGTTATGCAGTCCCGCCCGCTCTTCAGGTTTTCCCAGAATTCCTGGAGATTTTCCGCCATGGGGTACCGACCGCTCACGCCGATAACGGCCAGTTGCATTCCCCCCTCCAAATGCCGGGCAGGACGGCGGGACGGGATTGACTTCGGGGCTTCTACCCGCGCGGCGTCCGGGCTCGCGCCCATGCCTTTGTCCGGATTTTCGGAGAGGAAAAAACGCCGGATTTTTTCAGCGTCGCCTTCCGCGACGACCACTTGCGGCGCGTCCATCGCCAGGGCAGTGAAGAACGCGTTCACGCCGCCCTCGGCGCTCAGGGGGCGCATGCCCGTGCCGTCTGCGATGGCCCGCTGGAATCCCGCGTCGACCCGCATCCCTCCATCACGCCAGAGCGGCCAGTTGACGGAAATAGCCCTCCCCCGACGCAGGGACTGCTTCCGCAGATTTTCCCGCATATGCGCGAAACCGTCCATGAAGGCGTTGGCATAGGCGTAATCGGATTGGCCCCTGTTGCCGACGATCGCCGCCGTGGATGAGAACAGGGCGAAGAAATCGAGGGGGTCTTCCCGCGTGAACCGGTCCAGATGGATTGTTCCCCGCACCTTTGGCGCGACGACGGCAGCGGCTTCTTCCAGGCTTTTGTTGACGATGAGCGAGTCCCTTACCACCCCCGCGCAGTGCAAGATCCCATTGATGGGGCCGAAGCGCGCGCGAACGCGTTGCAGAAGATCCTCAACCTGAGACGGATCGGAAAGGTCTGCTCGAAAATATGCCGCATCCGCGCCCCGTTTCCTCAAGTTCTCTACATAGGACTGGTGAAACGTTTCAGCGGAAGTCCCGCAAAGCGCCACCTTCGCCTGGAAACGGCTGGCAAGACAATCGGCGAAGATTTTTCCCAAACGGCCCGAGCCGCCGGTGATGAGGTAAACGCCGCCTTTTCGGACAAGAGAGACAACGGCGCCCTCGCCGTCTTCGGGCGCAAACGCCTCCATGAGGCGCTCTATCCGGCGTTTCCCGGAGCGATAGCTTACCGACGACTCGTGGATGCCGCCACGCCGCAACTCGTCAAGGAGCAGGGCGGCGATCTGATCGTTTTCGAGACCGTCGTCCGCGATTTCGACGTCGCGCCAGAGAAGACGGCGGTCCTCGCGCCCCGCCGTCTTCCCGAAAGCGGCGAGCGCGCCGTGAAACGGGAGCGTTTGGGCGCCGCCGCTTTTCCAAACATGAAGGAGTGTGACGCGCGACCGGATGTTTCGCGCCATCAACGCCTTGACGAGAAAAAGGGACCCGCGCAGCGTGGAGTCGAGGCCCCTTCCAATCGCTCCTTCCTCGCTCCCGTTTCGAGACAATTCCACATCGACGGGAAGTGCATGGATGATGACGCCGGGGAGGCCGCCTTCTTTCTCCAGTTCGTCCAGCAAGCGGAAGTAGTCAGCTTCTACTGCGGGGTTGAACTCGAAGACGCCGGGCTTGCGCCGGAGGAAGGCGTCTCCGGGCAGTGCAAGCGCCACTCGCCCGTGGAAGGGACTGTCTGTCCGGGATTCCAATGCGTCGAAGACTCCCCTGTCCATTCCCAGCGCAAGGAGCGAGGGCCGCCCGGTCTCACCCGATGCCACGGCCTCGGATTTGCGTGCGTCGTGTTTCCCGCATGCGGGGGTTTCCTTCCAAACCGGCGTAAAATAAAGGAGCTCCGGGTGGGACGCGTTTTCTTCCGGTCCTTCGTCTCGCCCCGCTGGAATCGCGGGCGCGGCAGGTGCGTCGGGCAAACTGCTCAAATATCCCGCGAGGTCGCGGATGCACTGATATTCAAAAAGAAGGGTGGGATAGAAGGCGCGGCCAAGATCTTCCTCCATGCGGCGCACAATATTAAGGAGCCCCACCGAATCGAGGCCAAGAGAGTAGAAACCTGCTTCAATGGATAACTCCTTGGACGGCTTATGGATTTCGTGGGCAACCACTTCCCGCAGGTAGGCTTCCATGTCGCGAGACGATGCGCGTTCGCATTGCGCGCGCGAAGCCGGGGCGCTGTTGGCTCTTGGGCGCGGCGCGGCATCGCCGGCGTGGGTCTCGCCGCCTCTTTCCAGCCGTGTTATAAGGCCCTTTTCGCGGATGCGCTTCGCCGCGAATCGTTGAAAGCGGGCCAGTCCGGCGCCTTCTGGAGAGTAGATTTCCAGGTCGCTGTAGAGGACGTCCCCCGATGCGGCAGCCTCCGTCACCTTCTTCACGTACACGAAGCAGACCCCCTGCAAGGGGGCGACGGCCTGGAAGGATTCTATGTGGAAAGGTATGGCGGGGCGGCTCTCTCCTTCCGCCCCTTTCGGGTGGAGCAGGGCGAGCACGGCGGTGGCCGCATCCAGATGCACGGGATGCAGGAAGAAATCTTTGGCGGAAGTTTCCGCCAGGCGATTCAAGTGGACCTCGGCCAGGAAGTAGTCGCTTCCTTCAAAGACCCGCCCCTCCGCCTTCATGAACGGTCCGTGGAGGATGTCCATGCGGGCGGTCAGGCGATAGGCTTCTTCGAGGTCGATCTGGCGCCTCGCCTCCCGTTGCAGACGATCGACGGGAAGCCTTCCTTTCCATTGGGGGGCGTCGAGGCGAATCTCGCACTTGAGGTTCTCGCGCCATTCGCCCGGCGAGGCGCCGGAACCGAGAGGACGGCTCTTTGCGAGCACTGTAAGGTGCTCCTCGCAACCTTCTATGGCGACGCGAACATTGCAGTCAAAGTCTTCCGTCGCCGTGACCGGCTCCAGGAAAAGAATGTTTTCCAGCCTCGCGGAGCGCGGGTCCACCTCCTTCGCTTTCAGGAAGCGGTAAATCATGTCGAAGAAGCACACTCCGGGCATGATCCGCACACCGTGGATCCGGTGGTCCGAGACGATGGGGTCGTCTCTTCGGACGATGGCGCTAAACTGCAACTGCATCGGCTTTTCCATGCATTGTTCCATAGAGCCTCGAGGGATGGATGTTCTTTCCCCTGGCTGGCTGCTTGGCATTGCAAAACTTATTGTTATTACATTTAATTATTATGCGCAATTCCAGCGAACAGTCGCCGAAGGACGCATCACAATGGCGGTGGAGACCTTCGCGTCCGCTGACTGGCGCAACTATTTCAGGCCTTGGCTGGCGCAGAAAATCCGGGGAAGGCGCTTCCGGTGGAGACCAACGCGAACGACGCGGCAACTCAGCTATGTCATCATCTGCTTGCGGAGACTCAACGGGCGCATGTCCGTCCATACCTCCTTAATGTAAGAAAGACACTCCTCCTTGGAGCCGCTTTTGCCGACATCCTTCCAGCCCAGTGGAATTTCACGGTATTCCGGCCAGATGGAATACTGCTCTTCATGATTCATGACAACCCTGAAGATAACGTTTGCGTCCTTGTCGTCTCCATGCATATGAATATTCCTCTCGTATGCCGATAATTCTCGAACGGCGTTGAGCCAACCTGCTGAATGTGGAAGGTGTATTTGTGCAACTAGCTGAAAAACAATAGATTGTTTTGCATTATTTTGCAAGACGCGTCGCATTCGATCGGGCCGGAATTGCATGCGCTTTTCCGGATGTCCGCCTATGCATTCACTTGAGCGCGTTTGGTGCATCTTATCGCATGTCTTTGCAAAATGGAATTTTCTGTTTTCTTCTTGTGTTCCCTCCATTTCAATGCAGATTCAGGTGGATCTCGCGTCTGCATTGCGTCACCCAACAAACCTCCAGTAAATAGCCATCTAATATTAACGGCGCCGGATGATGGATACTTTAGCCTTTTTTTGTCTTCAAGGGCAGAACAAATAATGATTGCAACCCCTTGACCAAAGTGGTATCAAGGTCCAGTCGAGAAAGATATTCCTTCTCATTCGGCTGCAACCAGCCAAACCTTGCTCTCGAATATGGGGTCCGATGAAACTAGCATTCATACGTCATTTGAAAAAAGAGTCTGGAGCAATAGGAATAAAGACTCTCATTGCGGCAGTAGCATCGGGTTTATTCCAAGGCGCAACAATAGGGGTCATCAATAGCGCGGCTGAGAATGTAGAAGAGGGAGGGCTCAACTTCAGATATTTTACTCTCTTCATCTTATGCATATCTGCATTTATAGTGATGAAGAAATACGCTCTCTCCAATACTATTGCCATAGTTCAAAAGATAATTACAGATGTAAGAATAAGAATATCAGATAAAATAAGGCGATCCAGTCTAGTCAAGTTTGAACAGATGGGAAAGACGCAGATCTATACTATATTCACTAGTAATACTGAATCATTACTTGACGCTTCAAGGTCCATTGGAGAAGCTGGACCTAGCCTTATAATGACGGTTTTCTGTTTTACATACATTGCATTTATTTCTACAAGGGCTTTCTTGCTTATTGCAGCAATGACGGCATGCGCCGTTTTTCTGTATCTCATCAGTCATAAGTCCGTTATGGCCGATTTGCATGAATCGATAGTGAAGGAAACCCAGTTTTTTGAAGCCCTGAATCAATTGCTGAACGGCTTTAAGGAAGTCAAGATCAACGAAAAGAAAAGTCAGGACTTGTATGAGAACCATATCAGGAAAATGGCTGTTGAATCCCAGGAGCTAAAGGGCAGAACGGAAACGCGGTTTGTCGGCAACTTTATATTTGCTTACGCTTTTTTTTATATCCTGGTGGCTGCCATAGTCTTCATCCTCCCCCAGATCAGCGCGATTTCCTCTCATGAAGTGATCAGTCTCGTTTCCATAGTGCTCTTCGTGAGCGGGCCTCTGAGCATGGTGGTGGGGGCCTTGCCATCCCTCGCAAAGGCTAACGTGGCTATTGAAAAGCTCAGGGAATTGGAAGAATATCTTGATGCTGCCGATGATTCCAGGTTCACCGCGTCCCGGAGCCCTATCGGCAGGAAACGCCTATTCGAGAAAATAGTCTTAAGTCAGGCGTCTTTCACATATTCCGACGAAAAGGGCCTTCGGATCTTTTCCATGGGGCCGATCGATCTCACCGTCAACCGGGGAGAGATTCTATTCCTGTCAGGGGGGAACGGAAGCGGGAAATCCACCCTCCTGAGGGTGCTGACGGGACTCTATTATCCGGAATCCGGCGAGGTCTACTATGACTCCATACGGGTGGATGAGACGAATTACGCCCATTACAGAAATCTCTTTTCCGTCATCTTTACTGACTTCCATCTTTTCGACAGACTCTATGGGCTCGAAAACGTCGATGAAGAAACGATCTACGACTTGTTGGATTCGATGCAGTTGAACGGCAAGACCGACTTCGCGGATGGCCGGTTCACAAACACGAACCTGTCCACGGGGCAACGGAAAAGACTTGCAATGATTACCAGTTGTCTGGAGGATAAACCCATCTTTGTTTTTGACGAGGTTGCGGCGGACCAGGACCCGATCTACCGGGAGTATTTTTACACGACATTTCTCGCTGAATTGAAGAGCAAGGGAAAGACGGTCATCGCGGCCACCCATGACGACCGTTACTTTCATATAGCCGACCGCTTGATTAAAATGGAATGCGGCAAGATAGTGAGCATCGAGTGAGAAGAACCGCATCGTTCTCAAGCGCTCTCCGGATGGCCGCCTTTCTGGTCGCGTCCGGCATTCTCGCCTCGCTCCTTCTCGTGGGAGCAAGGCCTGCCTCTGCGCAGGAGGCGCGAAGGTTTCGCGTTGGCTATCTGGAGGGAGGGCCTTACTGGACTTTCAATGAAACGATGAAGGCCATCAAAGACGCACTGGACAAAGTGGGCTGGCTTCAGCAGGTGGAATTCGTCAAAGACGCGTCTTTTAGTCCGGGCTGGGGCGATGACAAAAGCGCCCTCATCGAGAGTGCGCGAAAGCTGATGGACCGCAACGATCTCGACGTTGTGATTTCGGCCGGGACAGACGCCACCCAGGCCCTTCTGGCAAACAACAACGGTAAAACTCCCATTATCGGCATAGAGATTTCCGACCCCGTGGGGTCGGGCTTCGTGAAGAGCCAGGAGACTTCGGGAGTGGACAATTTCACCACCAAGGTCGAACCCGAACTCTACAAGACAATGTTCTATCTGTTCCACAGCGTCGTCAATTTCAAGAAGTTGGGGTTGCTCTATTCGGACACAGTAAACGGGAGAATCTATTCAAATGTCGCGGAGGCGCGCAAAGTCGCCAGGGAGCGGGGATTCAAGCTCGTGGAATACAATCGCTTGAGTTCCGCCGAGGGGAGCGAGGAGTGCCGCAAGGGACTCCGCTGGCTTATCGATCAGGGCATCGATGCGTTTTTCATTCCCTCCCTCGCCTGCTTTGACATAACCGAGAGCAGTTGCGCGGAGATGCTCAAAATGCTCAATGATCGCAAGGTGCCCACTTTTGCGAGGGATGGATCGGAATATGTCCGCGCCGGAGCGTTTCTTGGTTTCTCGACCTCCGATTTTTCTCAGAAAGGCCGCTTTTTCGCGGATCAACTCATAAGTATTCTCCAGGGGGAGAAACCGGGGTCGTTGAGGATGACGTCCAAGTCATATCCGAAGATTGCACTGAACTTCCGGGTGGCTCAAGATTTGGGCTTCCAGTTGTCATCAGACATATTGACGGCCTGTGACGAGATCTTTCTTAAGGTTGCAAGGCCGTCTTTCCTCGGGCAGTGAAACGGTTGCGTCTTCGCAAGATGTTGGCGTTGGGTCCGAGGCGGTGTGTTCGACGTAAGAATATGCGTCCATGAGGCGCGAAGGGAGGTGCGGGTGCGTTCAGCTATTGTGGGGCTCATGGCGGGCGTCGCTCTTTTTTTTGTGATTGCGGGTTGCACCGGGGAAAAGGTGGAGAACCAACCTGACGCGGAATCTAGTCTGGACCTGATGCCGAACCGCTCCGTCGATGAAGTGTCCAAGCTGTACGACGTAATCAACCATGTTCCCCTGTCGGAGCTCAAGGACGATATTGCGAAGATAATCGAGGAAAGAATAGCATGCTACAATGAAACCCCCATTGCCTCCATGCGCACTTCCGAATGCAGAAAAGCGTACAATCTGAAGCTGCTGACGTTGCTGCACCAGAAGATCAACGCCAAGCCCATGCTGGGCGAATCCGTTCTATGCTTTCAGTATTGCCCCATATTCCATGCATTGTGCAGAGGCAACGACTTAGGGGGCGATCCCGAGAACTGCGTGCTGCAGGAAGCCAGATGCATCGAATACTGCCTGGACAAGTACTGGCGGGGAACGTCGTTTTCCTGGGATGAACCGGGCAGATGAAGACCGGCCAACCAGTTTTTCACATACAGCAAGGAGGCAAGCATCAATGACGTCGGCAAGGGTGAAAGATCTGAGGAATGCGATGCTTGTCGGACTGTTCATATTCCTTCTCCTTCTAGCGTACCTGGGGACTTCCATTTTCGTGACGATCGATCCGGGATGCACCGGGGTCCTCTTCAGGAGGCTGTGGGGCGGAACCGAACTGGACCGGATTTATGGGGAGGGGTTGCATCTGGTGGCTCCGTGGAACCAGATGTACGTCTATGACGCCAGGATTCAAGAGTTGAAGCAGGACGTAGCTGTTTTGAGCCAGAACGGCCTTACGGTTCAGGTCCTCACTTCGGTTCGCTTTCGAGTGATGCGCGACCTGCTTCCCGTGCTGCATCAGAAAGTGGGCCCGGACTACAAAGAAAAAATAATCGTTCCCATTCTTATATCCTCTGTACGTGAAGTGATTGGAAAGCACCTCCCCGAGGATCTTTACACCACCGCAAAACAGCAGTTCCAAGACGAAATTCTGGTGGAACAGATTGAGGAAACAGGTAGAATTCCTATTGTTTACAATGGTATCGTGGTAGAGAATATAAAATTGCCCGATATGATAAACCAGGCTATCGAGGCTAAGCTCAGACAACAGCAGGAATACCTGGAATACGAGTTCAGGATCAAGAAGGCAAAAGAAGAAGTCCGAAGAAAGCAGATCGAAGCCGAAGGCATTAAGCTCTATCAGGAGGCCATCGCGCGAAGCGTAACCCCCGATTTGTTGAAATGGCTTGGAATAAAGGCGACTCTCGAACTCTCCAAGTCATCTAACGCCAAGATTGTCGTTATCGGAAGCGGAGAAGACGGGTTGCCGCTCATACTCAATGGCGAGTCCGGAGGAGCGATCGCCCCCGAAGCCCTGAAAGAGCCTTCCGGGAAAGAATCGCCGGACTCGCGACAATCAGGCGGAGAACAGGGCGTGGGCGCTGAGTCGAAGGCGAAAGAACCCGTCAATTTCGAGAACTTCTTCGACAATCTGCATCCGGAGGGTGCGCCGGGGGAATAGCGTCAAAGGCATCTTGCAACCCGCGGAAGAGATTCCTTAGCTGGATGCGTTTTTATCCCGCGGGCCTTGTATGGTCCCCGGTTTCCAAGAAACGATGAAATTTTCAACCCCGCGAGGACAGTCCTATGCCGCAAGTAATAATTGTATCGCTTGTCGCGAGCCTGCTCATTGGCCTTTTCGGGACCAACAGAAAGCTGGGCTTCTGGGGATACTTTTTCGGCTCTCTCCTTTTTACGCCCTTTATCGGGTTGGTGCTTCTTCTAGCTTCAGACAGGAGAAATCCTGAGAAGTAGGAAGAAAAACAGTCTAAGCATAATTTCGGGTTAGACAATTGGGCGGAATCGGAACGAGACGCCCGCCGGCGGCGAGGGTGCATATTCGTGGACGGCGATGGGGTTCTGCGGTATAAAGGCGGTAGTCGCCGCTTCTGGCGTTATTCTTCATCTTCCGCGGTTGCGGGCGTTTGAACGGAAATGCGGGTGGATCGGCGCTCTGGTTCGTCCGCGCACCGGATTTATCGTTATCATGGCGGGCTATACTTGCGGTTGCACGGTGAATCCGGAAACTGATGAAAGACGCGAAAGGCTTGGGAAACGTCGGACAGGCGAACCTCTCGGGGAATCGCCGCCATTGAAAACCAGCATCCAGGATGCAAAGGAGACTCAAATGGTCGAAATGAACACGGAAGAAGTGAAAGAACAAACGGTGGAAGACGCCACCGCGGCGATGGAAGAGCAACCGACGCCTCGCGGGTTGGATCAAGAGGCGTCTAGAATCGTCAACCACCACGTCATGTGGACCGTGGGAGCGGGCATGGTGCCCATTCCCATCGTCGACCTCATAGCCTTCACCGGCATCCAACTGGAGATGCTGCGGAGGATGGCCAAACTCTATGACGTGCCCTTTCGACGGGACGTCGTAAAGTCCCTGGTGGGAAGCCTCCTGGGCGGCGTTTTGCCCGTAACGTTTTCTTTTCCCGCCTACAGCCTTTTGAAGGCCATTCCCATCATAGGCTGGACCACCAGCGCGGTGACCATGAGCATTGTGGGCAGCGCGGCCACCTATGCCATAGGCAAGGTGTTCATTATGCATTTTGAGTCGGGGGGGACGTTCCTCGACTTCAACCCCGAGAAATTGAAGAATTACTTCGCCGAGAAATATGCGGAAGGCAAGGCATTGGTTTCCAAGAAATCCAGCGCCGCCTAGAATGGGCTTATAGGGTTCGTTTACTAGCCCGCAGCAAGGCAGTCCTATCGGGGGGGGACTCCATTCCCCCTCTTTTTCACCCAATTTTGAAGGGCGACTCCAACTTGCCCGCACTTGCGTTGGCGGTTCAACGCTAAAAAGCATCAGGTTGAAAATGGGTGGACTCGATCTGATTCCAACAAGCCGTAATCCATAAGAGGAAGCGCCGATGCAGCCTTTGCCCCATAAGCGTATTGCCATTGCACTCATAACGATCCTTCTTTCCGGGGGAGCATACGGCTGCAAACGAGAAAATAAATACATAGCGCCTCCGCCTCCGAACGTAACGGTGGAAAGAGCCGCGCGAGAAACCGTCGTAGATTCGGTTGAATTCACCGGAACGACTCAGGCTGCCCTGTCGGTGGACATCCGAGCCCGGGTTCAGGGCGTCTTGCAGAATGTATATTTTAAGCCCAGCACTCTGGTGAAAAAAGGGGACCCGCTATTTCTCATCGATCCGAGGTCTTACCAGGCGGAGGTGGACAAAGCCGCGGCGGAGTTGGATAATCAGAAGGCGCAGTACGATCTGGCCGAAATCGAATTGAAGCGCAATGAAAGGTTATTCAAGGAAAACGCGGCTTCCGAGCGCGATTTGGTGAAAGCAAGGGCGACCAGAGACTCCGCGAAGGCCTCTGTTGGAATCGCCGCCGCAAGCCTCGATGACGCGCGGATAAAACTCGGCTACACATCCATCACCGCGCCGATTAGCGGACTTATCGGGCGGAGCATGGTCGATCCCGGCAATCTGGTCGGTGCGAATGAATCCACGCTGCTCGCCAACATCAAACAATACGATCCCATATACGTCTACTTCCACCTCAACGAAAATTACCTTCTGAGGATGAGGAAAATCTTTAGGGAGGGTTTCGCCAAGAGGCAAACCCCAGAGGGCGGCGTAGTCATCCAGCTTGGCCTTGCGGACGAAGACGGCTATCCTCACGAGGGAAAGCTCGATTTCGTCGAGTCGTCGGTGGACCCTGACACCGGGACTATCCTCCTGCGCGGCTTCTTTCCCAACCCCCCGCCGTACGCTCTCATGCCCGGCCTGTTCGTCCGCCTGCGGATTCCCGCCGAAACGCGCGAGAACGCGCTCCTTGTCAGTGACCGGTCCCTGGGCGTTGACCAGCTTGGCGACTACCTGCTGGTGGTCAACGCGGAAAACGTCGTCGAACGCAGACAAGTGAAAACCGGCGCGGTATGGAAAGGGATGCGGGTGATAGAAGACGGGTTGACCGCCGATGACTGGTTTGTCGCCAACGCCCTCCAGAAGGCGCAGCCCGGAATGAAGGTCAATCCTTTAAAAGCCGCCGAACCGGCGAACCGGGAGCGACCTTAGCCATGCTTTCACGCTTCTTTGTAGAACGCCCGATTTTCGCCAATGTCATCGCGATCATAACGATTATCGTCGGCGCCGTTGCGCTTGTCGGCCTCCCGGTTGAGCAGTTCCCGCAGGTTACGCCTCCAACGGTCATGGTCTCCGCCTTTTACCCCGGAGCCAGCGCAAAAGTGGTCGCGGACTCCGTCGCCGCTCCCATCGAACAGCAGGTGAACGGCATTCCGGGCATGCTGTATATGTCCTCGACCTCCTCGAATGGCGGCTCCTACGGTTTGACGATCACCTTCGAGGGTGGAACCGATCTCAACCAGGCGCAGATTCTCCTCCAGAACCGGGTCGATAAAGCCCTCCCGGAGCTCCCGGAGGACGTCAAGCGGACGGGGGTGACGGTCAGTCAGCAGTCCGGGTCCTTCATCCTCTTCGTTACGCTCACCTCGAGCAACCCCGAGCATAACGACCTTTTCCTCAGCAACTACGCCAAACTGAATATGAAAGACGCGCTAAGCCGCATACCCGGCGTGGGAGACGTCTCCGTCACGGGAGCTGCCGACTACAGCATGCGGATTTGGCTCGACCCCGAAAAGCTCAAGGCGCGCAAGCTCACCACGCAAGACGTGATCGGCGCCATACAGGAGCAGAACATCCAGGTTGCAGCCGGGCAGATAGGACAGCCCCCGACGCCGTCCGGACAGAATTTTCAGTTTACGGTGAACACCGCGGGCCGCCTGACCGATATTTCGCAATTCCAGAACATTATCGTGAAGACTAAGCGGGACGGCGATCTGGGAGCCAGCGTCGTTCGAGTGAAAGATGTGGCCCGCGTGGAGCTGGGCGCTCAGGACTACAGCGTCTATTTTCGGCTGAACGGCAAGCCGGCGGCGGGCATTGGCATTTCGCAGCTCCCGGAGGCCAACGCGCTCGACGTCGCCCAACGGGTCCGCGAATCCATGGAGGAGATGAAGAGCCATTTCCTTCCGGGCATGGAATACTCCATCCCGTACGACACCACGAAGTTCGTGCACGCATCCATATCGGAAGTCTATAAAACGCTGATGGAGGCGGGCGCGCTCGTGCTCATCGTGATCTTGCTGTTCCTGCAAGACTGGCGCGCGGTTCTGGTGCCCGCGACGACCATCCCCGTCACCATCGTTGGAGCATTCGCGGTCATGGCCGGGGTCGGCTTCTCGGTGAATTTCCTGACGCTTTTCGGCTTGATCCTCGCCATAGGCATCGTGGTGGACGATGCGATCGTCATCGTCGAAAACGCCGCCCATCACATAGAGGCTGGAGGACTCTCGCCAAAGGATGCGACGATTAAGGCCATGGGAGAGATCCTTGGCCCGATTATTGGCATCACGCTGGTGCTGATGGCCGTTTTCCTGCCCGCGGCGTTCATCGGAGGCATCACGGGACAGCTCAACCGCCAGTTCGCCCTGACGATTGCCGCGACCGCTCTCATCAGCGCCATTAACGCCGTGACATTAAAACCCGCCCAATGCGCGGTCTATCTGCGCCGGCAGCCGGAGCGCAAGAACTTCTTCTTCCGTGGCTTCAACCGGGTCTACGGATGGATAGAGAACATTTACGCGAAGCTGGTGGGGTCGATGGTGCGACATTGGGCGCTCTCCGTGATCGTCTTTGCCGTGGCGATGGGATTCACCGTTTGGGGGGTTCTCTCCCTGCCCAGGGGATTCTTGCCGACCGAAGACCAGGGTTACGCGCTGGTCTTCATCCAACTGCCGGACGCGGCGTCCTTGGAGCGAACCCGCGAAGTCACCGCGAAGGTCGATGATGTCATCGCCAGGACCCCGGGCGTCGCCGACTGGGTGACCATGGGCGGCATGGGAATGGAGGGCGCGGCTTCCAACGGGGCTACGGCCTATGTGACGTTCAAGGACTGGAAGGAGCGCACCACTCCCGATCTCAGCCAGGACGCCATCCTCGGGAGCCTGAGGGCGCGGTTCGCGACGATAGAGGAAGCCGTGGTGATAGCCTTCGCACCGCCGTCCATCAGCGGACTCGGCACGGTCGGCGGATTCCAGATGCAGGTCGAGGACCGCGGCAATCTTGGTCTGAACCACCTACAGGGCTATGTTCAGGAAATGGTGATGGCGGGAAACTCGCAGTCCGGTTTGGTCGGCGTGAACAGCTTTTTCAGAGCGGGGATTCCCCAACTCTTTGTCGATATCGACAAGGAGAAGGTGAAAAACCTCAATGTCCCGTTAAGCTCCGTATATCAGACGTTGCAGGCCTATCTCGGCTCGCAGTATATTAACGATTTCAATAAGTTCGGGCGAACCTACCAGGTTGTGGCTCAAAGTGGCTCGCGCTTCCGTTCAAGGCCCGAGGACATTGACCGCATCGAGATTCGAGACAACGAAGGCGCCATGATTCCCGTAGGGACCTTCGCGGAGGTGCGCAAGGAATTGGGGCCACAGTCGATCACGCGCTACAACCTCTACCCGTCCGTGGCGGTCAACGGCGAGGCAGCCCCCGGAAGCAGCTCCGGCGACGCGCTCGATCTGATGGAGCAACTGGCTCGGAACAAGCTTCCCTCATCCGTGGGATATGAGTGGACCGGCATGGCCTATCAGGAGAAAAAAAGCGGAGAGAAAATTTACCTGGTTTTCGGACTGGCGCTGCTCATGGTGTATCTCGTGCTGAGCGCGCAGTATGAAAGCTGGATAATTCCGGGCGCCGTGATCCTCGTGACGCCGTCGGCCCTGTCGGGGGCCGTGCTCGCGCTGCTCGCTCGCGGCATGGAAGTGAACGTCTACACGCAAATAGGGATAGTCCTGCTCATTGCCCTGTCCGCCAAGAACGCCATCCTGATCGTGGAATTCGCACGCGAGCTGCGCGCCCGTGGCGAGGAAATTGCCGGGGCCGCCGTTGAAGCGGCGCGCATGCGCTTCCGGCCTATCCTCATGACGTCGTTTGCCTTCATACTGGGCGTTTACCCCCTCGTCGTCGCCGAAGGGGCCAGTGCGGGAAGCCGCAGGGCCCTGGGAACGACGGTCTTTGGCGGAATGATCGCATCCACGTTTTTCGCAGTGCTTTTCTCGCCGGTTTTCTTTGTGCTCATGCAAAGATTGCAGGAATGGAGAAGGAAGCCGGAGGGGAAAGAAACCCTCTGAAAAACGCGGCGCGGGGCCTACTTTCCTGCTGTTCCGCCGATCGCGGCGGCGCCCGCTGGAGGCAGCAGGCTGCCCCAGTCGGTCCTTTCGCGCATTGCCGCAATTGTCTCCGGAGAAACAATATCCTTCCCCAGGCGGATCTGCCAACCGCCCCCAAGCGCCTTATAGAGGGCTATCAGGTTGAGCGGGACTTCTCCCTTGGCTTGCGCGAGCTGGTCCTGATCTCCCACCAGCGTCTGCTGCGAGTCGATCACCCGCTGGTAGTCGACGGCCCCCTCTTGATACTGGAGCGTGGAAATGTAGACTGCCCGCTTTGCGGCGTGCACGGCGTCTTCCAACATCGCCGTCTGTTCCTGCGACCGCAAAAACGCAATCATGGAGTCCTCCACCTCGCGCGCGGCGTTGAGGACCGTGTTCCTATAGGTGATGAGCGCCTCCTGAAACCGCGCGTCCTGGATGCGCACATTATTCTTTATCCTTCCATAGTTCAGGACGGGCCACTGAATAGTTGGCCCTGAAACCATATTGAAGCTGCGCCGCTCGAAGATATCCATGAAATCGCTCCCGCCGGGTCTGCTGTACGGAGAGTCGCTCGACAGGAACCCGAAGGACCCCGTCAGGGTTATGGTGGGGAAGAGTTCGGCGCGCGCGATCCCGATCTGCGCGCATAAGGACGCCGCCTGAAGCTCCGCGCTCTGGATGTCCGGCCGACGGAGGAGCGCCTCCGAAGGGATGCCGACCACGACTTCCTTCGGCGCAATGGGAATTGGCTTAGGGCCTCCCATCAACTCTTTGAGATCCTGGGGCGGCATTCCGAGAAGGATGCTGAGGGCGTTTTGAGCTTGGCGGAGGCTGCTCTCGAGCGCAGGGATGGCGGACCGGGTGTTGCAGAGCAGGTTTCTCGCCTGCTGCACATCCAACTCCGTGACAGCGCCATTTCGGAACTTCACTTCGGCGAGCGCCAGGGATCGCTCCTGCAGTTCCGCGTTCTCCCGCGCCGCCTGCAATCGTTCCTCGAGCGTCCGAATCCGGACATACGCCGAGGCCGTGTCTCCGATCAATGTCACGAGGGCGTCGTCGTACTTGGCGAGGGCTGCAAGCAAATCCGCGTCGGCGGACTCGATGGCGCGGCGGTATTTTCCCCAAAAATCCAGCTCCCAACTCATATCGAGCCCGGACTCGTACGTCTGGGAAAAGAGTCTCGCCCCAGGCGCTGCGCTTGAACTGTTGGCGCTAATCTGAGTGTAGGAGTATCCCAATTTCAAGTTTTGCGTCTGGGGAAACAACTTGCCGACGGATATCCCGAGTTGCGCGCGAGCTTCAAAGATTCGCAGGGCGGAGGTCTGGAGATCCAAGTTCTCCCGGAATGCCGTTTCAATCAGGGAATCGAGCACAGGGTCGTTAAATACGGACCACCACCTGGCGTTGTCCGTTGCCTTCGCGCTTTTGATCCGCGCGTCCTTCATTGCGCTCCAACTATCGGGCATAGTTGCAGCAGGCTTTGTGAAATCGGGTCCCACCCGCATGCACCCACCTGTCGTGAAGATGATCGCAGCTATGATCGTCAATGGCGTGACGCAATTCTTTATGCTGCGCGCCTCCCGGTTCGCCTCATTCACCCTTCCATCATTGCATAGCCGTAAACCAAACCATCTGCCCGCAGAGTGTATGGAAGCGCGACGATTTCCCATTGAACTTTCCTCCAAATTTCATCCAATAGCATGGCGATAGTAAAGTTTCGGCATGCCGTTCAGGCTGTTTGACCGCAATCCCAGTGAATGGGATTGCTCCAAATCTCTAAAAGTGATTCAAAATATATGCCGAATGCACAGTGTCTTGCTCTAGTGAATGCCTTGACCATCTCCTCGTTCGTGTGCTATCGTTCTGCAAAGGTTTTGGGGAGCGCGATGCGCGGGGTTCGGATGGTTTCCACTGAAACAGGGAGTCCGCAGGATACTTGATAAGCGACGGCAGGGCAAGCGTGGCCGAATTGATTGATGCGGACATCGACTGATTCGCAATGGGAGTCTCCCAAGTAAGACGCCACAGCCGCCTCCGAGTGGTTTTATATGGAATCGTTGCAAGGGGGATTACAGCGCAGGGTTGTAGTCCCTCTTTTTTCATTGGAGAAACATAGACTCGCATGAATGTGGAATCAAATAAAGACGCCGCTTTGTCGGACCGCGCGGGGGAGGGCTCCATTGCGCCCTTCGACGCTCCGGCCGTTCCCAGGCGTGGATATGCGTATGTCGCCATAGCCGCCATTCTGTGGGCTGCTTCGGGGACGTCGGCAAAATTCCTGTTTCAATCGGGAGTGAGCACCTACCAGGTTTTACAGGCGCGCGTCTCCCTGGGGGTTGTCATCCTGTTTCTCTGGCTCTGGTGGAAGTCGAGAAGCTCCCTGAAGATATCCGCTCGCGACATTCCCTACTTCGCTGTGCTGGGTGTCGTGGGACTGGCTATGGTTCAGTTCACTTATCTCTATACGATCAGCAAGATTCAGGTCGCCGCGGCCATTTTAATGGAGTATTTATCTCCGATATGCGTCGCGCTTTACGTTATTGCGGTCGAACGGGAGCGGCCCGGACTCCGGAGGATTGCGGCTATAGCGGGGGCCGCCTGCGGATGCTACCTCGTTGTAGGGGGATACAATCTCAGCCTGCTGGCGCTGAACCGCGAGGGAATCATCGGGGGAATATGCTCTGCGGTTGCCTTCGCATTTTATTCGCTCTATGGGGAGAAGGGGATGAGACGCTATGATCCCTGGACCGTCCTTTTCTTCGCTCTTTTTTTTGCCACTGTCTTCTGGAACTCCGTTCACACGCCATTCGAGTTCGCGCGGCGCTCCTATACGCTCACGGAGTCCTTTCTCCTTGCTTACATCATTATTTTTGGAACGGTGGCTTTTAGCTTATATTTCAAAGGTATAAGCCTTATTCGCTCCACCAGGGCAAGCATTGTCGCCACGCTGGAGCCCATCACGGCAGCCGCCATCTCCTATTTCTTCCTCGGCGAATCCCTGGAACCGCTTCAACTGGCGGGAGCCGCCCTGGTCATTTTATCCGTCGTGCTGCTACAGGTAAAAAAAGAGTACGACGCGGAGACGCCGGACCTGATTCGCACCCGCTGCAAGGCGCCCTCTGAAACTCTATGAGGCTGGAAGCGTTATCATGGACCCCATCATCACATTACTGACTGACTTTGGCCTGGAAGATCATTACGCGGCGAGCGTAAAAGGCGTGGCGTTGAGTATCTGCCAGAATGCTCGATTGGTGGACGTCACGCACCTGATTCCTCCGCAGGACGTTCGGGCAGGAGCCTTTGTCCTCGGGGCGGCGTATGCGTCTTTTCCGATCGGTAGCGTCCATCTCGCCGTTGTGGACCCCGGAGTGGGGACAAGCAGGCGGGCGTTGGCGGTTAGCGCGCATGGACATTTTTTCGTAGGTCCTGATAACGGTATTTTTGCATGGGTTCTCGAAGGAGCCCCTGACTATCGCGCCGTGAGCCTGGAAAATAGAGAGTATTGGCGCTCCAGAGTGAGCGCCACTTTCCACGGCCGCGATATTTTTGGACCCGTTGCCGCCCATCTTGCAAGTGGCGTCCCACTCGAAGCGTTGGGGCTGCCATGCACGCCTTCGGAGCCTCCGTGGAGACAGCGCCCCATTATCTTTGAGGATATTGTCGAGGGCGAGGTCATCCACGTCGACCGTTTCGGAAATGCAATTTCAAACATCAGGGAAAGCGATATAGGCGCCTTCGTTTCAGGAAGCCGCTGGACAGTCCACGCCGCGGGACGGAGGGTCCCGTTGGTTTTCACCTATGGCGAAGCAGAGACCGGAACCCCTGTGGCTCTCATCGGAAGCTGCGGCCATCTGGAAATAGCGGTTGTGTGCGGATCCGCTGCTCGGAAGCTAGGGCTTCGTCCCGGAGATCCGATCCAGGTTCTACGGTGACAGTGCTTCAAACGGATTTGGGAAACAGGCGGACCGGCCCCCTATGAGCAAGGGAAGCCGATAGAGCGGCGTCTTCCGGGGGATTGTCCTCCCGGAGCCCCTCTGCTGTGCTGCAAGCTCCAGCGCATGGCCGCCGTATTGCAGTGCACTTGCATAAATGCATGGCGCGCGCCTATCGAACGGCAGGAATGCGCGTTCTTTTTTCGGAAGGATAGTTTGCAACGATGAGTGTTGATCTTTCGGCGCCGCAAAAGGACGCCGTCCGGTACATGGGAGGTCCCGCCATTATCACTGCGGGGGCGGGAAGCGGAAAGACCCGGACGCTGACCAGCAAGATAGCGTTTCTTATCAATCAATGCGGCTTCGACCCGGCGAGGATACTGGCGATCACCTTTACGAACAAGGCCGCCGGAGAGATGAAGAGCCGTCTTCAGCAAATCACTGGGCGACCGTCGCGGGATTTCCCGTGGGTGCGGACTTTCCACAGCGCGTGTTACCAGATTCTAAAAGAACATTGCGACCTTCTCGGCTACAATAAGCCCTTGCTCATTCATTCCGATTACCAGCAGAAAGTCGATCTCAAGAAAGCGCTTGCCGAAGCCGACATAGATAAAAAACATCTGCCGGCCGCGTCTTCTATGATCTCCATGGCGAAAAGCTCGGCGAATCCTTACGAATACATCGCCCATTTTGGCCGGCTTCCCCGGAAGCGTGAACTTTACGACTTGTACAACGAAATCCTCATGAAGCAGAACGCCGTCGATTTCGACGACATCCTGTTGCGGGTGCGGGAGCTGCTCGAACGCTTTTCGGATGTGCGCAGGGTGTATCAGGAGCTTTTTGATTATGTCCTGATCGACGAGTTCCAGGACTCCAACGCCATACAGAACCGAATCGTCGATTTGGTGCTTCGGAATGGAAACCTGACCGTGGTGGGAGACGACTACCAAAGCATCTATAAGTTTCGTGGAGCGGATCCCGCCCATTTTATCAATTTTCCTGAGAAATTCACGGATGCCAAGGTCTTCCGGCTTGAGGAGAACTACCGTTCAACGACTCCCATCGTTGCGGCCGCCGATGCATTGATCGCCCGCAACACCCACCGCATTGCAAAAACGTGCTTCAGTTCGCGGAAGGGGCCTCCCATCGTGGTGCGGAGCTTCATAACAGACGATGAAGAATCGGAATGGGTTGCCTGGATGTGCAAGAAAATCAAAGAGCGGGCCCAGGTCCCTTTCGAGAAGATGGCGGTGCTCTATCGTACGAAATTCTGCTCCCTCTCCTTCGAGCGCGCTTTCCGCTGCACCCAGACCCCGTATAAACTCGTGGGCGGAAGAGGTTTCTTCGAGCGGCGTGAAGTCCAAGATATCAACGCTTATCTCATAAGCGCTCTGAATCCAAAAGACGACGCCTCCTTTGAGCGCATCCTCAACGTGCCTAAGAGGGGCATTGGTCCTGGGGCCGTCGGGAAGATTGCGGCCTACAGGGACGGAAGTGCTTCCCTGCAGGAAGCGTCACGGAAGGCGGCCCGTGAAAAATCGCTTCCCAAGAAGACGCTTGGGGAGTTGCAGTCGCTCCTGGGGTTGCTCGACAGGCTGAAGCGAGACGATCCCGGAAGCGCCATCGAGCGGGTGATTCGAGAAGCCGGCTATGAAGATTACATGGCCTCCTACGCGAGCGACCCCGGCGACCTTGACGCACGCAAAGAGAATATCCAGCAGATGATCTATACGGCGTCCGAGAAGGTGAGCATAGAGGCTTACCTTGAAGACTCCGCCCTTATAAAGGAAGATCGGGATGATGCCGAAGAGGAGGAAGGCGGCGTGCGCCTCTCCACGTTTCACGCGGCCAAAGGGCTTGAGTACGACGTCGTTTTCGTCGTTGCCCTTGAGGAGGGGCTGATTCCCCACTGGAGATCGGTGAAAGCGTTCGAGGACGACAAATTCGAGTTCGATGAGGATGAAGAAGGAATTGCGGAAGAGCGACGCCTGATGTACGTCGCGATGACGCGGGCGGCCGAGAGGCTGCATCTGACTTGGGCGAGACTCCGCAAGGGAGAGCCGTCAAAGAAAAGTCGCTTCCTCAGGGAGATTCCATCGGAATTCTTGAGCAGCGAGGATTGACGCGGCGCAGGTGCGTCTTTATGTTGAATTGCGGTTAACTCTTTCAACATAATGTATCAGAAGGAGCGCATTGTATGAGTCCTACTGTTATGCCAGAAGGCGAGGGGCTGAGAAAAGCGGTGAAATGGCTGTCCGCCGAGTTGCAGGAAGATCCGGACCAGTCTGTTCAGGTCCTTGTCGAAAAGGCGGTCTTCACGTTTGACCTTTCCCCAAAGGATTCAGATTTCTTGATCCGTTTTATCCGGGAAAGTAGAGAAAAAGGCGAGGTGAAATAGAGCGGAGTCCGCGACGGTCTCGGGCGGCTCGCAACGTTGAGAGGACCTGTGCACCGGAAAACTTGACTTCGAGAAGGGTGAGGATACGGTTCCATGAAGATTTTTTATTTGCAGCATGTGCCGTTTGAAGGACTGGCTTTCATCGAACGCTGGATCGAATCGAAGAATATTTCCCCGATACCCGTGCGCATCTTCAATAACGATCCTTTCCCGAACGTTGAGGATGTCGACATGCTCATAGTGATGGGCGGTCCCATGAGCGTCTATGAAGAAGACAAACACCCATGGCTGGTGGAGGAGAAGCGCTTTATCGGCGATGTGATCCGGAAGGGCGGGGTGGTTCTGGGAATTTGCCTTGGTGCGCAGTTAATCGCCGACGTGCTCGGAGCCAGGGTCTACCCCAACCAGCACAAGGAAATCGGGTGGTTCCCCATTGAATTGACGGAGGAGGGCGCCGTGGCGGAGCTATTCGGTTTTCTTCCGAGGCGCCTGGAAGTTTTTCATTGGCACGGAGACACCTTTGACCTGCCTCCCGGAGCCGTCCGCATGGCTCGAAGCGAGGGGTGCTTGAACCAGGCGTTTGTCCATGGCGACAGAGTCGTCGGATTGCAGTTCCATCTCGAATCGACCGGAGAAAGCATCCGGACGATTATACAAAATTGCTCCGGCGACATTGTCACTGGCAAGTACATTCAAGACGCCGATGCGATGGCCGCGGAGACGACCTCCCTCGACGGCATCCACTCGGCGATGAGCGGCCTTATGGAAAGGCTTTCCCTGAAGGCGAAGGGATAGGCGCAAAGACCCCGCGGCCATGGCGGCGGAGTCCATGTTCCTTTCGCGTTCGGGAATGGTTATGCTTTATAGAGATGTTGTGGATGAGAAATTAGCATTTTGCAATCAATCGCCGCGTGTGATACTTTGCTCCATTCTTGTTCTGGGATGTAGCTGAGTGAGTGGCGTTAATCGTTGGTTTGTGGAGGACAAGTCATGCAGCAGATTCAAATCGATAAGGAAAGAGTGCAGGCGGCATTGGACAAGGTGAGGCCCATGTTGCAGCGCGACGGCGGAAATGTCGAGTTGGTGGACGTGGATGGGGCGATCGTGAAAGTGCGGCTCGTTGGTGCATGTCATGGTTGCCCCATGAGCCAGATGACTTTGAAGGCGGGCATTGAGCGTTTCATCAAGCAGGAAATACCGGAAGTGAGCGAAGTCGTTGCCGTCTAGATCGAGCGGCGGCCCGAGAGGCTTGGGAAAGGCTGCCAGGAATGGCGGTCGCTCGGGTGTCTTCGACGGGAATGCAAGATGTGGCAGGCGGCGTCAAAAGCGCGTTTGCTCAGTGCAAGAAATATGAGGCCATGGGAACTTAGCGGATCGGCGGTGATTCCACCCGTGGCCTCGTTTTCCTTTCTCCTGTTTTCGTGGAGCAGTCGCCGGCATGCTGGCGCGCTGCGTCGATAACGTCCGGTCTCTCCAGCCCGTCGCATCATCCCATATCGGATGAAAAAGTCTCGCGTATCCTCTCTGCCAGCTCGTCGAGCGTCTCTTCGTCCAGATCGAGAATCTTCGCGCTTGCCAATTCCGATAAGCGCAACTCGGGATTCTTGGTGGGGCCGATTTCCAACTTGTGGCACATTCCGTTGGCAAGATGAACGATGTAGGTCAAGGGAGGCATAGAGCGGTCTCTGGTGAGCCCGACCTGGTGATGTTTTCCTATGACCAATTCTATTTCTTCAGAAAAGTTCCATTTCCTGGCAATTACCCTCCCAAGCTCCGCGTGGTCGAACCCAAAGACTTCTCTCTCGAGTTCGCAGAAGGATGCGCCTCCCGGATTGTTATATACATTCTCCACAACGATGGTCATCTTTTCCGGCGCCTTGATGTTAAAGATGACTTTTCCCACATCGTGGAGAAGCCCCGCCAAAAATGCTTCCTCTATCCGTGGGAATTCAAATTCCTTGGCAAGCAGGCGAGAAGCGAAAGCGACCCCGAGAGAATGGTCCCAGAGAAGTTTTTCGATCAGGCCAAAGGAGTTGAACAGGTCCCTCACGGCGGCCGCTACGACGAGCGACTTGATGGCGTTGAATCCCACGGTCGAAATCGCGTCGGTAAGTTTTGTAACGCTTCTCGACCGTCCGTAGAAAGCCGAATTCGCCGTCTTGAGCACTTTGGTTGTAAGTCCCTGGTCCTTTGATATGATTTCATTTAGTTTTTTCGGGGTGGTGTCTGGGTCCCCGACCTTCTGCATGACGAGATTCGCAACATGCGGCATGGAGGGAAGGTCGCCGATACTGCCAACTATGGATTCTATGTCCGTCATTTTCTATTAACTACTCCGGAAATATTCACAAAAATCATGCTACTCGTCTGCTGCGCATGCCAGCAAGGAGCGCCATCAAACGGGTTTTTTATTTTAACTGTGAGAGCGTGTGTGCGCAAGGCTGAAATCGCAACGAAGCGTCCGTTCGACTCGCGGTGTGGACTGCGCCTATGGAAGGGAGTCTCCCAATAAAGATGGTTTGACAAAAAATATCCTATAATAACAAATAAATATGCTCAACATTTCTTTTGTGGCTCCATTCCGTTCTCTCCTTAAGAGTGCAGCAGAGGGTGATTAAATATTCTCAAAAATTATTAAGGAATCATTGACGGTGTCAATAGATTATGAGAAGAGGATACTGTGGACAATAATGAAGCGCGCTAGCGCGGACAATTGAAAAAACTGGCGTTCCGGGGACTTCCAGCGATTGAGTTTTCCAGACCTGATTCTATAGTGGATGCTGAAGAGGAGCCTTTATGACGACGAACTACTGGCCGGATGATTATCTTGCGAAGCGAAAAAGTGCGGAGGAAGCGATCCTGTGCATAAAGCCGGGACAACGGGTCTTTATCGGAACCTCTTGTGGAGAGCCGCAACGGTTGGTGAAAGAGTTGGCGAACCAATCGGGACACTTTACCGATCTGGAGATAGTCAGGCTCATGAGCCTGGAGACTGCCCCACTCACCCTAATCGCCAGCGAGACGGCATCGAATCGCTTTAATGTTCGGTCTTTTTACGCCGGGTCCACGATTCCCAAGAGTCTCGCCAGAAATCGCCGTTTCTTCACGCCTATCAATCTTTCAGCGCTTCCGCACCTGTTCAAGAGCAGACAGATTCCCCTTCATGTGGCCCTTATCCAAGTTTCTCCACCCGATGACTTCGGATGGGTGAGCCTCGGCGTTTCCGTGGACATAACCATGGCGGCGGCCAACTCCGCCGACCTCGTCATAGCGCAGGTCAATCCAAGGATGCCGCGTGTGCTCGGCCGCAGCTTCATGCACATAAACGATATAGACGTCATCGTGGAGCACGAGGAGGACTTGCTGACTATAGGAGAGTTCGTAGAACTGGAGGCTGCCCAGATGATCGGCAAGCATGTCTCCAAGCTCATAGAGGATGGCTCAACCATACAGATTGGCCTGGGGGCGACGCCGCAGGCCACGTTGCTCGCGATGGCGGATAAGAACGATCTTGGCGTCCACACGCAGTATCTGACGGACGGCTACCTCGAGTTGGTTTCTAGGGGCGTCGTGACCAACCGCAAGAAGGGGATGAACGACGGCAAACTGGTGGCGAGCAGCGCTATCGGGACAACGCACCTATATGAATTCATGCACGACAACCCTAGCATTGAGCTCCATCCTTCAGACTACGTCAACAATCCTTCCATCATTGCGAGCCACAACAAAATGGTCTCCCTCAATGTAGCCACTATCATGGACCTCACGGGGCAGGTGGCTGTGGACGCACTCCCTTACAACCACTTCTCGGGGGTGACGGGAATGCTCGATTTCGTGAGGGGCGCCGCGCAATCGGTGCGGGGCAAGTCGATCCTCATGACGCCCTCGACTTTCCGGGACGGCAAGACGAGCAGGTTCGTGCCCATCCTTGAAGACATGGCGGTGGTGGTTCCCCGGAGCGATGTTCACTACGTGGTGAGCGAATACGGGGTGGTGAATTTGTTCGGCAAGAGCCTTCAGGAGCGCGCCGTAGCCATTATCAGCATCGCACATCCGGAGGTCCGGGACGAGCTCTTCCATCACGCGAAAAAACTCGGGTTGATAGGTTCGGAGCGCAGTCTGAAGGAGACCATCCACGCGGTGTATCCCATGAAGTTAGAGGAGGTTATAGAAATCGACGGACAGGAGATTACGTTCCGGCCCGCCAAGCCCGTCGATGAGCGCCGCATCCAGGAGCATTTCTACAATCTTGACAAGGTGGATATTATCTCGCGTTTCTTTCACAAGAAAACCAGTTTCATGCGCGATGACGTATCATCGATGTATCAAATTGATTATGTGAAGGAAATGACGATCGTCGCTGTAACGGGGGACTTCGGGTTTGGCAGGATTGTGGCCCTCGGAGGTTATGTCCTGGAGCAGAAGCACAACATGGCGGAGGTTGCGTTTTCGGTTTCCAAGGAATGGCAGGGCAAGGGGCTGTCGAAAATCATCCTGAGAAAGCTCGCCGAAGCGGCCAAGGACAACGGGATAGCGGGCCTTCTGGCATTCACGGCGCTCAACAACCAGGGAATGATCCGGTTGTTCAAGAGCCTGCCCTACAAGGTGGTCACGACCGCCGAGGACGACCTCCTTTCCATGAGTGCGAGGTTCGATGAGCCAGCGTAGTGAAATAACTCACATATAATAACAGCGGGGGTTGCGGGGGGATTTGTCTCCTACAACCCCGCGATTGGCTTTCCATCAGACTTTGTCGTAATTTTTTAATTGACATCCAAGCCGTGTGTTGATATTTTAACCATGAACTTCATCTCTGGTTTTACTCGGTCTCGTGTACGGTTCTCCATGCTCGTACGCCGACTCAATTGATCTCGGCTTCGGATGCACAGCAAAATCGCGTTCCACTCTTATTCAGATTCTCACTAATTCAACTCACTTTTTTACACAATTTCTGTTTTTTTATCATTGGTGTGCGCTGTTTCAGCGTACAAAACAAACACAGTTGTGGGAGGATACTGATGAGCGATAATTTGTTTCCTGTTCCGGAGTCTTGGACTAAGAGCGCTTGGTGCGACAATGAAAAATACCTGAAGATGTACGAACAGTCGGTGAATGATCCCGAAGGCTTCTGGGGAGAGCAGGCCAAGCGCATTACTTGGTTTAAGCCGTGGACCAAGGTGAAAGACACCTCCTTTGAAGGCGACGTGCAGATCAAGTGGTTTGTGGACGGCAAGCTCAACGTCAGCTACAACTGTCTGGATCGACACCTCGACTCCCGCGGGGATCAGGTCGCAATCATCTGGGAAGGCGATGACCCCGGCGACAGCAAGACATTTACTTACAGACAATTGCATACGGAAGTCTGCAAGTTCGCCAATGTTCTAAAATCGTTAGGCCTCAAGAGGGGCGATCGGGCGACCATCTATCTGCCCATGATCCCCGAACTGGCTATAGCGATGCTCGCTTGCACGCGCATCGGCGTCATTCACTCGATCGTTTTCGCCGGTTTTTCTCCCGATTCTCTCGCGGGCCGCATCGAAGACTGCGGCGGCAAGGTGGTGATAACGGCGGATGAAGGCCTCCGCGGCGGGAAGCGCGTTCCACTGAAGGCCAACACCGACGAGTCCCTCAAGAAGATTACGACGGTCGAAAAAGTCGTCATGGTCAAACGCACGGGCGGAGACGTTCCCATGGTCGCAGGGCGCGACGTCCTCTGGGATGACCTCATGAAGAACGCATCCGCCGACTGCCCGGCGGAGGAGATGGACGCCGAAGACCCGCTGTTCATTCTCTACACCTCCGGTTCGACCGGCAAGCCCAAAGGCGTGCTCCACACCACGGGCGGCTACCTGGTGTACACCTCTATCACGCATCAATATGTGTTCGACTATCATGACGGCGACGTATACTGGTGCACGGCGGACATCGGATGGGTCACCGGCCACAGCTACATAGTCTACGGCCCTCTCGCCAATGGGGCGATCTCCGTCATGTTCGAGGGCATTCCTAACTATCCGGACTGGTCGCGGTTCTGGAGCGTTGTGGACAAACACAAGGTCAATATCTTCTACACGGCGCCTACGGCCATCCGCTCGCTCATGCGGCAGGGCGAAGAGCCGGTGAAGAAGACTTCCCGCAAATCCCTCAAGCTTCTGGGGACGGTCGGCGAGCCGATCAACCCCGAAGCGTGGATCTGGTACGACAAAGTGGTGGGTGAAAAGAGATGCCCGATAGTCGATACATGGTGGCAGACGGAAACCGGCGGCATCCTTATCACGCCTCTGCCCGGCGCTACGGCCACCAAGCCCGGCTCGGCGACGCGGCCCTTCTTTGGCGTGCAGCCCGAGCTCATCAACCAGGAAGGCGAGTTCCTTAAAGGGGCCGCAGAAGGCTACCTGGTGATAAAGGATGCGTGGCCCGGAATGCTGCGGACAGTGTACGGCGATCACGAACGCTTCAAGCAAACCTACTTTTCTCAGTATAAGGGCCTCTACTTCACGGGCGACGGTGCGCGGCGCGATGAAGACGGCTACTATTGGATCACGGGCCGCGTGGATGACGTCATCAACGTCTCCGGCCACCGCATGGGCACTGCTGAAGTCGAAAGCGCTCTGGTCGCGCATCCGGCCGTAGCGGAAGCGGCTGTTGTCGGATTTCCTCATGACATCAAGGGGCAGGGCATCTACGCATACGTCACTCTGACGGCCGATAAGCAGCCTTCGGAAGAACTCCGCAAGGAACTGGTCCAGTGGGTGCGCAAGGAAATCGGCCCCATCGCCACGCCGGACTTTATCCAGTGGGCGCCCGGTCTCCCGAAGACCCGTTCGGGCAAGATCATGCGCCGCATCCTACGTAAAGTCGCTGCGAATGAGATTGAAAACCTCGGCGACACCTCCACCTTGGCTGAACCGGCGGTCGTGGATGATCTGATCGCAAACCGTCTGGCTGCTGGCAAGTAATTCCGCTAACAATCCATTCGGATTTTGGAGGGCCCTCCGGGGCCCTCCTTTGCTGATTTCGTCTCCCATGGCTTCCAACTTGGCGCGCCATCGCCTCCACTTTCATTTCTTGGCCTATCCTTCCGGCATTTTCAGGCGTTCCGCGGTGCGATGCAGCCATGCCTGGCTCGCGATTGCACGCAAGATGTATGCGATAAGCACAGCGCTAATTTGACCTTCCTGCGGAATTCTTTGAACTCGATATTCAAGTTTTTGGGTTCCATATAGTGGCCGTGCGGGTTTGTGGCGGAACGACTTATGGAGCCACAAGGCAAAAAAACCGCGCAGAGCCTACTTTCCTTTCTTCACTTGTCTGAAAAACTTGAACGTCGAGTTTGAAGCTTTCTCAAATGACGTTCAATGAACGCCCGCCTTCCTTATCTTTTTGCAATGTCAGCATAATTGTGCAATGATTGATGGGATTCACCCTCGACGTCTCCTGGCCGGTTTGGAGCATACGGGGTGTAGCTCGTTTTTTTGTCATTACTTATTTATGGAGTGCATTGCATCGTCATGTTGCTGGATACACACGCTCATTTGGATCTCCCAGAACTCTCCGTCGACCTTCCCGGCGTGTTGGAGCGGGCGGAGAAAAACGGAGTTCTTGAGATAATAACTATTGGAATAGATCTCCCAAGCAGCCGAAAGGCTGTCGAGCTTGCACGAAATTACGACTCCGTCTTCGCCGCCGTTGGAATTCACCCGCATGACTCTTTCCCTCTCGATAAAGAGAATATCGATTGCCTCGTGGATTTGGCTCGGGAGCGGAAAGTGGTCGCCATTGGCGAAATAGGACTTGATTATTACAGGAGCCATAAGCCCAGAGAAACCCAGCGGGATTGCCTGCGGCGACAATTGGAAATGGCCGTTGACGTCGCATTGCCTGTGGTCTTTCATATCCGCGAAGCTTTCGACGATTTCTTTGACGTCATCGAGGATTATTACAGGGACCTGGCGGGGCTTGTACTCCATTGTTTTTCGGGGGATTGGGAGGTTGCGCGACGCTGTCTCGATATGGGCGGTTTTCTGTCGATCCCGGGGACGGTGACCTATTCCAAGGCGGAGGCGCAGCAGGAAGTGGTGCGACGGGCTCCGGCCGACAGGCTCCTTCTCGAAACGGATTGCCCCTATTTGGCCCCAGTTCCTTACAGGGGCAAGGATAATGAGCCTTCCTATCTTTTGTACACGGCTCGGAAGGTGGCTGAACTGAGAGGGCTGCCTCTCGAAACGCTCGCCGCGCAGACCACGCGCAATGCCTATGACGCCTTCCGCCTGGATCGCTGGAAATAGTGAACCGCTAAAACAGAATAGGCCGCCGTTGCGCTTTCTATTGAGAAAGTGTCAAGAAACGGCCGTCTGTCTGGCATCATGTTGAGAGCCTGTTATCGAAACGGTGAAGCGATGACGCCTGTAGAGTCTGACAATAGGCCTTTATACCGAACGCTCCAACCCTTCGTCCTCGCCTCTGCTTCGCCGCGGCGCAAGGAGTTGCTGCATTCCGTCGGTTTGAACTTCGAGGTTGCGGTGAGCGGGATCAATGAGGAGGCAAAAGCCGGAGAGTTTCCAGATGAAGCGGCGCGACGCTGGGCGACGGAAAAGGCGAAGTCTGTCGCCAGGATGCATGAAAATCGCTGGATTTTGGCAGCTGACACCATTGTCGTATTGGGAGGAGTCATCTTCGGGAAGCCCGGTGGCCCGGAGGAGGCTGCATCCATGCTGAAACAGCTCAATGGGCGAAGCCATGACGTCATTACTGGCATGTGTCTCATGCATCTTCGACGCGGCGCCGTTCGCCTGGAATCGGTCCGAACCGCGGTGCAGTTCAGGAATGTGGGGCATGATGAGATCCTTGCCTACGTGCGGACAGGGGAGCCTCTAGACAAGGCGGGGGCGTACGGAGTCCAGGGACTGGGGGCGTTTTTGGTGCGGTCCATCTGTGGATCCTATACGAATGTTGTGGGACTGCCTCTTTGTTTGACGTTGGAATGGCTGCTCAAGGAGGGCGTAATAGCGCCTCTCGGGGTGGAAGGATTTCTCGCCGAAACGTAAGCAGCCGCGGGGCGCGAAATTTCATTGACCGCGAGAGTAAGATGCGCGGCGTCCCGAAGCTCGTTCTATGTTTTTGGGGAGCGTTGGCGTTCAGAAACTGGACATTGTCATTATGTTGGCAAACGTGGGAATGGGAGCGCCCGGCGTCATTGCCGAGCTTGTCGACTTGCATGGAAAGAAAAATCGTGAATAGACCCTCAAAAAACCTATACGCAGAAGTGGGACTGGGGCAGATTCCACATATCCTCGGAATGGTGGATCGCAACCTGCTGAGCCCCACCTATGGATGTTTTGACCGTTCATACTGGCATTACAAGACCGCGCCGTTCCCGAGCGGGATGTATCAGGAATTCGTCCTGCCTCTTGCGCTGGTGTACAAGCACGCTTTTCCAGGCGGCGAGGCTTACCATGGGCAGGAGAGACTTCGTGAACTTGTCGCGGCTGGCATTCGCTTCGCCGACCGATCATCCCACGCGGACGGCTCCTGCGACGACTATTTTCCGTATGAACGAGCCTTGGGCGCCGTGGCGTTTTCCCTCTACGCCATGACCGAGAGCGCTCTTATGCTGGACCTAAAAGATGAAGATGCGAAACGTTTTTTTACGAAAAGGGGAGGGTGGCTGGCGAACCGACAGGAAGCTGGCCAGCTTTCCAATCACCATGCCCTCACGGCTCTCGCCCTCTACAACGTGCACTGCATTACAGGAGACGAACGATTCAATACGGCTGCTAGAGAAAGGCTCGTCATGTTGCTTTCCTGGCAAACCGATGAAGGCTGGTTCCCCGAATACGAAGGGTGCGATCCTGGGTATCTCTCGGCGACGGTGGATTTTCTTGCCAAATATTATGCTAAGACCGGGGACGCGGATGTCTTGGAACCGCTCCGGAGGGCGCTTTCCTTCGCCGCGCAATTCATGCATCCGGACGGGAGCTACGGGGGCGAGTATGGAAGCCGCAATACATCGCTCTTTTTCCCGCATGGCTTCGAGTTAATGGCTGCTCACCATGCTGACGCTGCAGTAGCAGCGGACGAATACCTTAGCGGCGTGGCGGACGACCAGAGAGTGCACCTCGATGACGATCGCATGTGCGCCCACCTTACTTACAATCATCTGCAGGCCTATCTCGATCACCATCGGGAGAATTCCCCAACGGAAGCGGACGTCCCGAAAAATCCCTCCGTCCCGTCCCTCCGCTATTGGAAGAACGCCCGAATGCTCGTCTACCGCGACGCGAGGCGCTATGCCGTCGTTTCCATCGCCAAGGGAGGGGTGCTGAGACTTCATGTCGACGGCAAGCTGGCGTGGGCTGACAGCGGCATGGTGATGCGGCTTGGCGACGGATCGGTCCTGGTCTCCCACCTTGTCGCCGACAACGACTTCATGCTGCTCGAAGACGGCGTCAAGGTGAATGGAAGTTTCGGAAAATGCGGCTTCAGATTGCCGTCCCCCTTCACGCAGGCGGTCTTCCACGTCGGGATGTTGATTGTAGGGAAGTGGGCGAGCGATCTCGTCCGTCGCGTACTGCAGAAAATACTGATTGTCGGGAAAAAGAAACAACCCATCCGCTTCAGACGAACGATCATATTCACTGATTGCGTGCGTCTGGTGGATGAAATCTGGACCGACGGGAAGATCGGAAAGGATCGCAAAAAGGTCGAATCCCTCTACTCGGGCGTCGATCATACTTCAATTTACGTTGCCGTGAGCCGTAGCTACCAGAAAGCGTGTCTGCTTCCGTGGACGGATTATGGCCCATGCCTGGATGAACTCAACCGCAACGGTTTCGTACGCATCGAGAGGGTGATAGGATGAAAAAGCACGGAGCGCGGTGGATGAAATGGCTCACGCTCGTTATTACGATCGCGGTTCTTTGGGCCGTGTACGCCCATGTCGACCGGAGGCTGCTGGTTGCGAGTTTTTCCCATATGCATTACGGGTTTTTCGCCTTGGCGCTGTTTTGCTTTATTCCGCAGATTCTTGTCACCTCCTGGCGATGGCGTGTAATGATGGCCCCCATTCACCCGATGTCTCTTTGGGGCTCGATTCGTCTGATAATGGCTGGAAAAGCCATGAATGCGGTGGCGCCGTCAAAGCTGGGAGAACTGAGCAAGGCGTATTTTCTGAAGAAAGAGGGGGGCCTGGATACTGGGCAGGTTGTGTCGGCGGTGGTTTTGGAAAAAGCCTTCGATGTGGGAGGGCTCTGCACGGCTTTGCTCATCGGGGTCATTTTTGCTCCCGAAAACAACCCTGCGGTTTGGATTGGCGGCGCCATTGCGGTGGGAAGCCTGTGTGCTTTGGCTCTGCTGGTGACGCTGCCCATCGGGGCGTTGGGCAGGAAGTTGATCCAAATAAGCCCCAGGTTGGAGAAGATCGAAAAGCTGCTCGACGGGTGGGAGGTCGTGCTCGCTGCGTGGAAAAGGAGAGGGGGAGGGCTCGCTTCCATTCTAGGACTTTCCGTGCTCCTCTGGGCATTGCACGTAACGCAGATTTATCTCTTCTTCCCCGCCTTGCGTCATCCGATCCCGCTGGCTCCCGTGCTGGCGTACGCGCCGTTGAGCATCTTCGTTGGATTGATTCCGGTGACAGTGGCAGGCATGGGCACGCGGGATTCGGCTCTTATCTTTCTGTTTTCTTCCTATGCGGACCCGGCAGTGATGGCGGGGATCGGCCTCTTGTGCTCCCTCAGGTATTGGATCGACACATTAGTTGGAATTCCTTTTTTTCATCAGTACGTCCGTGAGCAATCCGATGTTGAGGAAGTTCCAGCGTAAGACGTGTGCTGAAAGGAAGGAAGATGGGAGGGGGTGAATCTGCACCCCCTTTATCCCATTAGGCTGCATCGGTTGAGCGGGGGACGCAACCGGAAGCTCCCGCCCCTATGGGGCTGGACGGCGTCGCATCCACTGGACCTGCGTGCTTTGATGGTTCTAAAGGAGATTGTTTCGAGCAACCACAATGACAGCCATGACCTTTGAAATATATTCTCTTGTCAGGCTTGGTATCGGCTTCAACGCGTATATTTCCCCTAAATCTCTCGGACATCTGCCTTTCAAGGCCCTCGTTATCTTGCCTGCGCCCGCGTTGTAGGCCGCTAGCGCCAACGGCCAGGATTCAAACTGATCATGCAACTCGCGAAGGTGCCGGGCAGCCGCTTCGGTGGATTTGATCGGATCGAGCCGCTCATCCGTCTTGCGGTCTACGCGCAACCCCAGCTTGCGGGCCGTGGAGGGCATCATTTGCCAGAGTCCCGCGGGGTTGCCCCTGGAAGCTCTGCAGTTCCTGAAACTGCTCTCCACCAAAGCGACAGAAAGCATTTCAGGAGGAACGCCCTGAGACTTCAGAATCTCCGACATAATCGGAATATAAGGCCACGCGCGCTCCAATGCTTGTGAAAGCCCGTCATGCCCTTTGCCATGCCTGTAATATTGGACGTATCTTTTTATGTTGGGGTGGTTGGGGATGCTGATGGCGTCATTGCCATGGAAAGCGTTCTGCCATTCTCTGGATGAAGGGTTCTCATTCATCGAAAGGCGGGAAGCTGGAACTACAGGCGTTTTCCTGTCTGCCCCTTCAATTTGCGGTGGAGGTCTTTCTGGGTCATATAAAAGACCGGACATGACGTTGCCGCGGTGGTCGCCGTAATACGGCGAGCACGCAGCGAGCTCAACCGAGCCGAACAACACCAGGAGAGACATCAGGACGGACGTCCATTCCGCTCTCCTGTGGAGCCGATTCATTTCATTCATTCTGCACCCCTACATAAAATTGCTTCCCTGAAAGCGCCCATCCCGTTGCCTCCCTTAGCGTGAAAGCTCATTTTACGAGGCTTCGCAAGCTTTCCGAGAGGCTCCTTTGTCTTAGCAGTGATTCAATAGGTTTGGCAAACGTGTTTTTGGGGAATTTATCCAGTATTTCGGTCAATAAAAAGGATAAAGATGCTAAATATCTCCTATATGCTTTACCTTATTCTGAATTACATTCAAAAATACAAAAATGCAGTGAAAGTTATTTATTTCACTGATAAAGTTTGGAACCGTGCGCTTATATGAGCGAGAAATAAGCATAACTACATGAAAAGTCATCCTATTTTAGGACAAATATGGTTAACTTCAGGACTGAATGCAGTTAATATTGATTAATGGAAGGATGGCAGTTCTGAATATGCAAATTCTATTGCTTTAAAATTGAAATGAAAACCCATTATAAAATAGATAGGCGTTGGAGTGAATCTATCGCTCATTTCAGAATAAAAGGTATGCTGATTTTATGATCTATGAGACGGTGAACTGTTGCTATCACTCGATGTTCAAGTTTTTGGGTCCGGTGTAGTAGGCATGCGGGTTTATGGGCGGACAAGTCGTGAAGCCAAAAGGCGGCAAACCCGCACAGAAACTACTTTCCCCTCTATACCCGTCTGAAAAACTTGAACATCGAGTCTGCCCGATATTCGTTTTCCTGCTCCAGGAATGAATTCTATGGTGCAGAAGAAATATTTTCTACAATTATTTCAATTTATTATATTAAACGACTTGGGTATGTGCAATAACTCTAAAAGTGGCATGGCGTTGCGTTGAATTTGCTTCCTATAATTTCGCGCCGAGGGTAAAAGCGATATAGACTATCTATTTGTGGGGCGGACCGCCTGTCCCTGAGTTGGGGAATACGCTCGGGGAATCGTGGCCAACCATTAGAGATTGCTTGCTATTAGCTCTTTTCAGAGGAAGGATTGCCCTTATGCGTCACTTCTTTCAAGCTCAAAGCGTCGTTGTGATCGGTGTTTCCAACGCGCCAAACAATCTTGGACGTGCAATTGTTCATAATCTCATGGAATTCGGTTTTAATGGCTGTATATACCTAGTGGGGTCAAAGCCGGGTGCTTTTCTTGGCCACAAGATATACTCCAGGGTCTCGGACATACAGGATAAGATAGACGTTGCGGCCATCTTGGTGCCGGCCTCAGCGGTTCCTGCGGTGTTGCGGGAATGCGGCGAAAAGGGAATTCGGCGTGTGGTCATTGAAACCGCCGGGTTCGAGGAACTGGGCGAAGATCGTCTTCCTCTTCAGGAAGAGCTCAGGAGCATTTTGGAAAAATACGAAATGCGCATGGTGGGTCCCAATTGCATTGGCGTAATGAACAGCCGCACTGGATTGGCGCTCCCTTTTATGCCGTTTCGAGCCGAAACCCCACCGGGCCGCATAGCCATCGTCTCCCAAAGCGGCGGCATTGGGGTCATGATGTTCAACGCGCTTGCCAGGGAGCGGATAGGCTTCAGCAAGTTTGCCAGCATAGGAAATAAGCTGAACGTGGACGAGGTGGATCTCCTCGACTATCTGGTCGATGACGATGAAACCGACATTATCTACTGCTACCTGGAGGGAGTTTCCGAAGGACGGCGTTTAATGGAAATAGCCTGTCGGTCGCAAAAGCCCATTATTATGCACAAATCGAACAGACGCAAGGAAGGCGCCGAAATTGCCCGTTCGCACTCGGCATCCTTATCCGCGGATGACCAGGTGCTTGGAGCAGCGCTAGAACAGGCGGGAATGCTCCGGGTGCACGAACAGAGAGAGGCCGTGGAGCGGGTGAAGGGATGCATGATGTCCCGCATTGCCGGAAACCGTCTTGCGATCATATCCCGCTCAGGCGGGCATGCCGTCACGGCGGTGGATGCTGCGGACGAGTATGGTTTTTCTCTCCCGCCTTATCCCGATGAACTGACGCAACTGGTGCGCGAACACTCCCGCGCGAAGGTGATTCAGACCCAGAATCCTCTGGACTTGGGCGACCTATTCGATTTCTCGCTTTACCTGGAATTGGCAAAGAAGGTCTTGGCCTTGGATGATTTTGATGGATTGTTGTTTTGCCACACCTACCAGGGGGTGTTCGATGCGGAAGAGTCGCACCGCCTGATGACGAGCCTTGATGAATTGATTCGACAGAGCGCCAAGCCTGTCGCTGTTTGCCTTTTCACCGCCCCATCCGAGATGGATCATAATCGTGAAATGGTGAATTTCCCGGTTTTCACAGACCCTCGAGAAGCGCTCAGGGCCCTTGCCCTCAATAGCGCGATGCGAAAAAGGGCTCCATTGCCATTTTCAACCGAACGCCCTGTTGGGATGGATCTCGAAGCGGTCCGCATGGAACTGGAGGGAGTCTCCGACGGGCCCATTCCTGCTCCCCATTTGGCGCGCATTCTTGCCGCCTGTGGGATAAACGTCATCTCCTGGCGGTGCGCAACAACAGAAGACGAAGCGGTGGCTGCCTCCGTGGAGTTGGGCTTCCCGGTTGCACTCAAGACCGCTCAGGTGGAAGTGATCCACAAAAGCGATGTCGGCGGTGTACATCTGCACCTTGCTGATGAGGCGTCTGTCCGCGCCGCCTACCGTAGGACCTCCGCGCTGGGGCCTTCCGTCCTGCTGCAAAAAATGGAGAGCCCCGATGTGGAATGGTTTATAGGCGGGCGTCAGGATAAACAATTCGGCCCCGTCATCGTCTCTGGCCCTGGGGGCATCTATGTGGAGATCCTCAGGGAAACGGGAATTCGTGTTGCTCCTGTGACGCATGCGGAAGCTGCGCGGTTGATAGACGACAGCAGGGCCGCGTCGCTGCTGGGCGGCGTGCGCGGTAAGCCGGCTATGGACCGGGACGCGCTGATAGACCTTACCGTGCGTGTCTCATGGATGTTGACGGATTTCCCGATGATTCGGGAATTGGATCTCAACCCCGTTGGTGTATCCGTGAATGGGTGTTATGCTTTAGATTGGAGGGCTGTCAAGGGGCGGCCCTGAACTGGAAACATGTAATTATTGAAAAGCAGTCTTGGGAGTTCGTATGAAGTTTTCTTATTGCACCAATTCGTTCCGCCTGCGTCCGCTCTCCGATGCGATAGAGGGTATTGCCAAGGCGGGTTTCTGCGCTGTTGAAATCATGGCGGATCGTCCCCACGCTTTTCCGGAAGACGTCACGGCTGCTCAGATCACTGAATTGATCCAATGCCTGAACACTAATGGCGTCAAGGTTAGCAACATGATGGCGTCCAGGGTCAGCGCTCTTGGGGACGGTTCGTCGCCTTCGTGGCTGGCTGAGGATTGGGAGGAACGGGAGAGGCGCATCCTGTATACCCTGGATTCCATGCGCCTCGCAGCCGCGATGGGAATTCCCCATATCACCATCGCCCCCGCTGCCCCCATACCATCCAGCATGAATAAGAAGGAAGCCTGGAGGCTATTCCTCGCGAGCATGCACCGGGTTCTGCCTCTTTCACATAGGTTGGGGGTGCAGGTTCTCGTGACGCCTGAACCGGGAAGCGTCCTGGAGAGCAGCGAGGAAATAGCGGCTCTTATCAAGGAGTTGGTGGATTACGATCAGACAGGATGCCGGCAGCTCCGGGTGGATTTTGACATAACCAGTTTCGCCCGGCTATCAGAGGAGCCTTGTGAGGCATATGAAAAGCTCGCTCCTTATGTATCTCATATCCACATCGGGGATATTGCCGAGAATTTAGACCGGCGCCGCTTACAGTTGGGTGCTGGAGTATTGGACTTCCCGAAGTTCCTGCGTTGCATCGAGACTTCCGGGTACGATGGGTTCGTCGCCATCCAACTGGACGATTACGAGCAACAAGCCGAAAAAGCAGTTATTGCATCTGCGAACTATCTCAAGGAAAAGGGATTTTTGCCGGCTGATCCCGAGGATTGCCAGCAATAGTTTCCTTCTGAGTCGATCGATCACGAAGAGGTTCCGGAGAAAACAGTTCCATTTTCGCTGGATTATTTTTATTTGATATGTATAATTAAATTATGAAATTTTTTGTGCTTGTCGTAAGACCCCATACAGACAATAGTAGTTTTGCGATTCCGGAGCTTCCTCAACCTTATAGGCGGGGCTCCGGCTCTGTTTGACGCCGCCGCCGGAAGCACGGGGCTTTAATGACGGTGCGTCTTGCAATGAACCCCAAATCTATTCTTCTCTGCGTGCTGATGGCCATGGCGGCTTATCCGGAAAAACGTCGGATGCTTGATGTGCTTGAACCGGGAGTGGATCTGGAACTCCGCGATATTGGAGGTTCTAAGCTCTTCGGCAAAGTGCTCCGAATGTTGAGTGATGGAGGGCTTCGTAAGGCTATTGTCGCCTGCCAAAATGAAGAAGGGACGTTTTCGGTCCGCCAGAATGCCACCGTCGACGTTTTCTTTGGAAAGATGGCCGCTGGGCGTAAATCCCTTTACAGCTTTGAAACGATTCTCCTGGAGGCGTCACTGAACGGTGCGAACCGCGTTGTCGTTATATCTCTTCCAGAAAATGTGACCCGGAGGGAGCACCGGACAAGCTTTCGCATTATGATCTCGATCGGCGGAAAGTTTTTCCATGGAGATGGTGTGGAAGGCTCCGATGCCGTGCCTTTTATGACGCAGGATATCAGCGCCGGAGGCATGCGGATCGTGAGCGCAACGCCCCTCGAAACAGGCAGCATTGGCGCTGTAGAGTTGGATATTCCCGAGGCCGGTCTCCCCCGTCTTATGGCCGAGGTTGTGCGGAGTGGGGAGGGAGAGGACGGACGCTATATCGGCAGCCTCAGGTTCATCAATGTGAAGCCAAGGGAGGAAGACATCCTCTACGGCCTTATCAGGGACTGGGAGAGAGGCTTCAATGCCTTCAAGAAGAAGAGATTTCGCTTCAGGTGAGAGGACTGTCCACTCCAGATCGCCTCGCCTATTCCTCATAAAAGCGGCTCCCCTTGCTGTGGACGACAGGGCTGTTCTACGCCGCTATTTTTTATGGCCTGATGGATGCTTCTCGCCATCTGCGCAATATTGACAGGCTTCTGAATCTGGTCGACAATCCCCCGACTGTACAACTTGTTTTTGTCCTCCTCCAAGGAATACCCGGACAGTACGATTGCCTTGAGGCGTGGATTTATTATCGCAAGCTCCCTCAATAACTCCAGCCCACCTATGTCCGGCATCACCATATCCGTTATCACCAGAGCGATCGTGCTCGATCGCTCTTTATACACAGAGAGCGCCTGATTCCCGTTAGAGGCAGGGATCACCGCATACCCAAGGGATTCGATCATCTGCACGCCGAGGGCCAGTAATTCCCGCTCGTCTTCGACCAGCATAATTGTCTCCCCCTTTCCCCTGTGGATTTCTGCATCTGTTTCGATCTCTGGTTCTTCCACGCTTTGTTCAAACACCGGAAGGAATATGGACACTGTAGCGCCTTGCCCTTCGGTGCTCTTCACGTCAATGGAGCCATTGTGCTGTTTTATGATCCCATACACTTGCGCCATGCCAAGGCCCGTTCCTCGCCCGACGTCTTTCGTGGTGAAAAACGGTTCAAAGATGTGTTGCATGGTCTCTTTGGAGATGCCGGTTCCCGTATCTGAAATCGACAGCTGGAGCCACTCTCCTGGCGGCAGATCAGCGACGGGTCTTTCATTAGCCGATTTGATGGTGAGACGGGATAGCCGAATCAGCAATTCGCCGCCCTGAGGCATGGCATCCCGTGAGTTGAGCGCGAGGTTCATGATGACCTGGCGTATCTGGGCCGGATCGGCTTCGACTAGGTAGCCGCTCGGATCGGGTGTTGTATCGAGAGAGATATGAATGCTCTCGGGAATGGTCCGCTGCAGGAATTTCGTTGTCTCCTTGACAAACAGAGACAGATCGAAAGGAGTGCGTTGACTCACTGACTTGCGGCTAAAATCGAGCACCTGCCTGACCAGATTGGCCGCCTTCTGGCCAAGTCCGACAATTTGCTCGAGATCGCGTTTGCTATTCTCCGACATCCCCGGGCGCAGTTGCAGCAATTGCCCGAATCCGATCATACCCATCAACAGGTTGTTGAAATCGTGCGCTATCCCGGAAGCCAACTGTCCTATTGCGGCCAATTGCTCCTGTTGGAGCACTCGTTGCTGCACTTCTCGGTCGCGCGTGACCTCCCGCAGAACCAGCAGGCGTCCTTGAACTGGCGGATACATTTCCATCGGCCGGGCCTCAACTTCAAACACACGGCGCACGGGAAAGGAAACTTCCAACTCATGGTGGAGCTTTCCTATAGGTGGAGGAGCCAATAGCTCCCGAAGAGAATATTTGCCAACCCGCTCCAGTTTCCCCTCGGTGATTTCCCCTCCAAGAATGCCTATGTACTCTTCCGCCGCCGGGTTAAGAAGCATCGCGGAGCCTTCGCCATTCAGCAATATCATGCCTTCGGGCAATTGTTCCACAACCCTTGCAAAATTCTGCTGCTCTGGCGCGACTACGACTGCGCAACGTTGGAGTGCAATGGCCACATCGTCCGCTATGGCTTCCAATAGTCCCATATCCGCCGTGGTCGCGGTTCTCGGCCCTCCAGTTGATCCCACAAATAGAATTCCCACAGGGGCGCCTCCGTCGCCACAGCGAAGCGGGACCTGACAGATAATGTGCATCCCTGTAGGAGACAAATCCCCACCGGATGCAGCACAGCGCTCCAGACGGATGCTCAGCGGAACGGATATAGGATGCCCTTCATTTGCACGACCGTACGCTTCCAGGACTTGCCCACGAAGCTGCCGAACCAGATCTTCCCCAAGGGGCGCTCTCGATATTACGGAGAGATCGAGTGATTCGCCAGAGTCTTGAAGAATAGCGAAGACGTCGTACGGCAGCGACTGTTGGAGATAGTCCAACAAGACGGAGCCAACTTGTTGTCTGCTTGCGGCGCTGCAAAGACTTCTCAAAAAATCGCACGAAGCCTTGAGGTTGGAATTTTCTTCTCTCTCAACCCGGTCTCGGGCGTCTTCCATGTCTTCACGCAGCTTTTCGCCCCGCTTCCGTCCTTCAGTCTCCAATTCGACCGTTCGTTCCAATGATCGATAACGAAAGTAGATTCTTCCCGTCAGGACGGTTAGTGCAATTGCGCAACAGAGTGCAACAGTGTATGGAAGCCGAAGCATTGCACTAAATGGCGCCGCCTCTTCAGTCCATCTGAAAATAATGTCTACGATCAATGCGGCGACGAGAAGCGTCGCCAGGGAGAAAGGGAGGCGGGTTTTCCATGCACGCGGTTGCTCCCCTTGAGCCAATGGCTCGCGATGATCCATCATGGTTGCTCCACATCCAGGATGATTACACCCAATCGTTGTTCGGCTTTTCAGAATAGAGATCCATGCCGGCGCTGCACTCCGGACCGGCAGGGTAAGCATCGACAGCGAGGTTTATGGAGGAGGGCTCCATTTGTAGTTCGTCTGAGAGACTCCCGTCTCTGAGAGAAAGGATAATCCGATTCGCTCTTTCCTCAACCTGGGGAAGGACTTCGAGGAGAGCTTTCAAAGCTTTCAGCACCTTGATCGTCTGCGACTTATGAGGGATGGAAAGGCGGGGGTCATCGAGAAGCTCCAGAACTTCCTCCAGAATAGGAACATTATCCACTGTTATATATGCATAAGCGAGCCTGGACCACTTGTCTCTTATGTCCCTGGGAATATCTACTCTCTCCGCAAGGCTTTTGTCCGCCCCGATCCAAAAGGACTCCTTGACCTGTTCAAATAGGTTTACGATTTCTCCGTCGTTCGCGTTCCACAGTTTGGTTTCAGCCAACAGGCGTTGCCATTTGGGCTTTATTTTATTCTTCAGCCAGTTTTCACCCTGTTCGGGGAGAAGAGGCAACCGTGCCAATTCTTCTTGCTCCGAAAGCAGTTCCTTGCCTAGCGCCGCGAGATGATCTATGCTGTTCAGTTGAGGCAAATGCAGCCGAATGAGTTCGTTGAGGCGTTCTATGACGACGTCTTTCCATTCCAACTCCGGAAGCGCTTGCCTCATCAGCGCCTCCCACTCCTCGCGAATCACGCTCATCTGCGCATTTGTAGCCGAGAGAGCAAAACTCAGCTTCGTGATAGTATTGCGCAGTTCATGCGCTAGGATCTCACAACTACGGAGCCGCTGTCTGGTGAGGGTCTTTTGCGCCTGAAATAATGTCTCACGCAGATGAAGCGAGATAAGCTCCGTTCCGAGCGTCCGGGATAACTCCTTGATGACTTTGGTCGATCGGTCTCCGGCATGTAGGGAGCCAGGCTGAAAGTGGATTTTTATAACTGCCGCGACAACATATTCGGAGTCTTGCCATATGGGCATGGCTTTCCAGTTTTTCGGGTACTCTAGTTCGGCCTGCCTGCTTCCGTACAAATCCACTTTCCGGACCAGTACAGGCTCCATATGGTGGCAGTCTTCTATTTCACCCCGCATTTGCTTGCCCACACTGCGAATGTCGTCGTACGGATTGTCAGCCGTCCAGCTCCTTTGCTGCTCGACGCACCATCCCATCGCTTCCAGTACGTGGCCAGGACGGTCTTTGTATTGCTCCCATAATTTTCCCGGAGGATTGTAGTCCGAAACCGCTGGCAGTCCCCACTGAATTTCATCGCCCCCATTTTTCCTGATGCCCGATGTAATCCGTATGGCCAGAAGATCCGGTATGGGACCTATCCTGTAAACTGTGCCCTTTGTAGCGGACTCCAGGCAGGTAAGAATTGTCTCAATAATATTCTTACAGGTCTTTTCGAGCATTTCATTGCATATAATCATGCCGCTCCCCCGTGGCGCATATACCTGGAGGTCAATCCAACCATTATCTGCAGAGTAAGCACGGTTCATGCCAAATCAGTGCAAGACAAGACGAACGAGCGCCCTCTCAGAACGCGAGCAGCCCATTGCTTTCCATGGCTAAGCAGCCGAATCTTTCGGTTGCGATCAAAATCCCGGAACATCCCACCATTATAGGCAGTCGACGGGTCAAGAGAAGAAAAGGAAGGTCCCACACTCCTCAGCTAATATATGCGTCACATCCTCAACAGTCCAGATGATTTTGTCTGCCTCCCATATTAAAGCGCATTCAGTCCATCGGTGGCATGGCAGGGCGTCTTCCACGTGAAACGCCGACGCTCGACAGTCTTCATGATGCCAGCGGCTCATTGACCTTGCTCCAGCACTAACTCCGGAACGCAAGCAACTTTATCATGCCACGATCCGCAATGCCCAGCATCCTCCACAACTGCCTTCGACAATCTGGAGAGAAACTCACTCCGCGCAACTTCCCTGGCCCCAAGACTCTTCAAGTGCGATGTCGTCACCTGACAGTCGATCAGCTGAAACCTCATGCTTTCCAACAATCGCACCATGTGCACGAATGCTACTTTCGATGCGTCGCTTTTTCGTGCAAACATGGATTCTCCAAAAAAAGCGGACCCAAGAGCAACCCCGTAAAGTCCTCCCACCAGTTCGCCATCGCTCCAACTCTCCACGGAGTGACAGTATCCCAATTCGTGGAGCCGTGTATAGGCTCTTATCATTTCAGGAAGAATCCAAGTATCTTCGCCCTTCTCCCGCCTTACCAGGGCGCATTGCCGCATAACCTCGGCGAACGCACGATCGAACGTAACGTGGAATTGCCGCTTCCTGAGAGTCCTGCGCAGGCTGTGGGATACTCGGAGTTCGTCCGGAAAGAGCGCCAGTCTAGGGTCTGGAGACCACCAGAGAATAGGAAGCCCTTTAGAGTACCATGGAAAGATCCCCATGCGATACGCGAGAAGAAGGCGTCGTGGCGAGAGATCCCCGCCGATTGCCAACAGTCCGTCAGGCTCTGCATTGGCGGGGTGGGGAAAAGAAATTGATCGCGTCAGACGAAAGACAGGCATATTTCACCGGATTGAAGCAGACGTTCGCAACCGCGGGGTGATTTTCTGGAATATCGGCATGGCGTTGTCCCGGCATACGGGAACGTCGATGGAAACGCCTGATGCGGCTGACTCATTGGGACATTCCCCATAACGCATGAAGCGCTCCTCCGCCTGAACGGCGTGAAGGAGCGCTTATAAGCATAGGATCGGTGATTTTTAAACTATATTTTCAGACCGACAGTAAGCACTTAACAACTCAGGATTTTAATCCACCAAGGCGGCCTCGTGGACCCCTTCCTTTTCCATGAAATGAAAAGTCAGATTGCCTATGGCCACTGGCCGTTCATCCGGTTCCACCGTTTCCTCGGCGGTTTCTATACACACCTGCCCGCCATTCATGAGACGGCCGAAGAGAATTTCGTCCGAAAGCACATCCTTGATTTCCGTTTGGATGAGTCGTGATAGAGGTCGCGCGCCAAACGCTGGATCATATCCCTTTTCGGCCAGCCACCGCCGGGCCGCCGGGCTCAGTTCAATGCGGATTTTCTTCTCCGCCAATTGGTCCTCTAGCTCCCGGATGAATTTATCGACGATCATCTCCATGATTTCCACGCTCAACCCGTCGAATACTATCGTGCCATCCAGTCTGTTTCGGAACTCCGGGCTGAAAAGCTGTTCTATGGCCTTGAGGCCTTTGCCCGCCCGCTCATCCGCAAGCTTGTCGCCGCCGAATCCTATAGTGGAGATGCTCATCTCCCGCGCCCCCGCATTGGAGGTCATGAGAAGCACCACATTGCGAAAATCGGCCTTTTTTCCATTGTTGTCGGTCAAAGTCGCATGGTCCATGACCTGCAACAAAATGCTGAAAAGATCGGGGTGCGCCTTTTCGATTTCGTCCAGGAGCAGCACGCAATAGGGATGCTTGCGTATGGCGTCCGTAAGCAGTCCCCCCTGATCGAAGCCGATGTAGCCGGGGGGCGCTCCGATGAGTCTCGCGACGGTGTGCTTCTCCATGTACTCGCTCATGTCAAAGCGCTGGAAGTGGACGCCAAGGGTGTTGGCAAGCTGCTTGGCGACTTCCGTCTTGCCGACGCCGGTTGGGCCGATCAGCAGGAACGATCCGATGGGGCGCTCCGGAACGCGCAGACCGGCCCTCGAGCGTTTTATAGCCTTCACCAGGGCGTCGATAGCCCCGTCCTGACCGAATACTTGCTCCTTCATGTCCTCGCCGAGATCCCTCAACCGCGACTGGTCAGTGGAAGAAACGCTACGGGGCGGAATCTTGGCGATCCGAGCCACCACCTGTTCGATATCCCTGGGGCTCACCACCCTCCGGATTCTATTGTCCTTCTTGAGCCGGAGGCTCGCTCCCGCTTCGTCGATAACGTCGATGGCCTTGTCCGGCAGGAACCTGTCGTTGATATGACGCGCGGCTAGATTCGCAGCGGCTTTGAGAGCCGCATTCGTATAACGCACCTGATGATGGTCTTCGTAGCTCTGCCTCAAGCCCAACAGTATCTGATAGGTTTCATCCACCGATGGCTCATGGATATCGACCTTCTGAAACCTCCTGCTGAGCGCTCTGTCCTTCTCAAAGTGGTTCTTATACTCTTCATAGGTCGTGGAGCCTATGCACCGGAGTTTTCCCGCCACCAGCACGGGTTTAAGGATGTTTGACGCATCCATCGAACTTCCAGTGGTGGAGCCCGCCCCCACCACCGTATGAATCTCATCTATAAAGAGGATTGCACCGGGCTTTTTCTCAAGTTCGCGGATGATGCCCTTGAGACGGGCTTCAAAATCCCCTCTGAACTTGGTTCCCGCAAGCAGCGACCCCATATCCAGGGCGAAAATTTCCACGTTAAGGAAGCTCTCGGGAACTTCCCCCTTAGAGATTCGCAACGCCAACCCTTCAGCTATGGCCGTCTTCCCGACACCGGGATCACCAACGTAAATCGGGTTGTTCTTGGTGCGGCGCCCCAGGATTTGGAGGCTCCGCAGAATTTCCCGCTCCCGGCCGATGAGCGGATCGATCAGCCCCTGGCGCGCCTTCTCGATGAGGTTGACTGTAAAACTTTCCAGCTCCGTAGCCTTGCGGCTTCCTCTGCGCTCCTCCTGATCGGACGTCTGACAGCACCTCTGCTCCGGCTCGCTCTCGGAGTCGCCAACCTTGGATATGCCATGCGATATGAAATTGAGCACATCCAGACGATTGACTCCCTGCGCCTTAAGAAAATAAATGGCGTGCGTTCGCTCCTCGAAAAACATCGCCGCCAAAATATCAGCGGCGTCAACTTCGCGTTTTTCAGCGCTCTGGACGTGCATGATGGCGCGTTGAAGCACCCTCTGCACGCTCACTGTCTGAATAGGGTCCTGCTCCACGCCTTCCGGGAGCACCTCCACCTTTTCGGACAGGAACCGAGTGAGTCGCCGCTTCAGTTCCTCGAGATCTGCGCCGCAGTGATGAAGGATTCGCCTTCCGGTCGCGTCATGGAGCAGGGCGTAGAGGAGGTGCTCCATCGTGAAGAACTCGTGCCTCTTGGCCTTGGCCTCTTTGACCGCCGCCGCAAACGTTAATTCAAGCTCTTTGCTGATCATTTAAGCCTCTTCCATGCTGCACCGTAGAGGAAAACCGTTTTTTCTGGCCAAGTGGTGGACCAGCCCCACCTTCGTCTCCGCAATGTCCTGAATGTAGACTCCACATACTCCCACGCCGTTGTGGTGGACGTGCAGCATGATCCGCGTGGCCTCCACAGGCGATTTATGAAACACCTGTCGCAGTATTTCCACGACAAATTCCATGGTTGTATAGTCGTCGTTATGGATTAAAACCCTATACATAGGGGGCTCTTCAAACCCCTCTTCAACGTCGCTTTCAAGGTCTTCCTGGAAATCCGGATGATCCTCACTCATCCTATCTGCTCCTTACAACCGTACTCGAGCATTCGCAACTAGCCTTTAACGCTCTCTTTTCTTATAATGATAAATAACTCATTCCGCTCAGGAGTCAAGTAAGGAGATAAAATGGCAGGCAATAGCTTCGGTCGTCTTTTTTGCGTCACCACTTGGGGGGAGTCGCATGGTCCGGCTCTTGGAGCGGCCATCGACGGCTGCCCTCCCGGCGTTCCCCTCGTGGCTGAAGACATTCAAAGGGATTTGGACAGGCGCAAGCCTGGCGGAAGGAACGCGTCCCCTCGCAGGGAGCCGGACCGGGTGGAGATTTTGTCCGGCGTCTTTGAAGGACGCACGACGGGAACGCCCATTTCCCTCGTCATCTTCAATAAGGATATGCGCAGCAGGGACTACGACGAGCTGGCGAAGCTCTATCGACCGGGGCACGCCGATAGGACTTATGACCAGAAATATGGACTGCGAGACTGGCGTGGCGGCGGACGCAGCTCCGCCAGGGAAACAGCGGCAAGGGTGGCGGCGGGAGCCATAGCGCGAAAAGTCCTTGACGCTCAGGGGATCACAGTCAAGGCCTACACTTTGGCTCTCGGTGGCGTTCGCGCCTCCCGCAGGGACTGGGAGGAAATCGACCGCAATGACTTTTATTCCCCCGACGCGGCGGCGGCTGTCGCAATGGAAAAACGGCTGCGGGAGGTCAAGGCCAATGGAGACTCTGTTGGAGGCGTTGTGGAAATCCGGGCCCAGGGTTGCCCCCCAGGCCTCGGAGAACCCGTCTTTGACAAGCTGGATGCTCGGCTGGCTGGGGCCCTGATGTCCATAGGGGCCGTCAAGGGTGTAGAGATCGGAGAGGGTTTCGCCGCCGCAGAGCTTTGTGGCAGCGAAAACAACGATGAACCGACATCCGAAGGCTACCGGAGCAATCACGCGGGAGGCATTTTGGGGGGCATCTCGAGCGGAATGGATATAATCGCCCGCGTAGCCGTGAAGCCTATCCCATCTATCGCCATACCGCAGGAAACCGTAAACGCCGAGGGAGAGAGACGAACTATCGAAATCAAGGGCAGACACGATGTCTCGGCTATTCCCCGCATCGTGCCCGTTTGTGAAGCGATGGTCCTGCTGGTTCTCGCCGACTTCATTGTCCATCCCACTCCTGGCTTTCCCTTGCAGCCGGTCTAAAGCCAGGGCCTAACCGGCTGGGGGAAGGGTGGCGCTTGCGCATAAGGTCTTATGCTTCGGAATGACTACGTCCGTTGTTCCTCGTGATGAGTCTGTTCAACCGCATAGGTGATGCAGGCGGTTTGCCGTAGACGATTTGTCCTTGCGCGAAGCGTAAGAGTACAATCCGCCTGGCCGTCTCCTGAGAAGCTGTGAGGATTCAGGGTAAACTTGGCATGACTAACCCTAAACATCTTTGTGTTGGCCAACCGGCGACGGAATTCACGAAATTGAAGGGGGCTGCGGGCAACCGGGGAAGAGGGGCCCCTGTGGAGCCCCCGCCCCATGGTTAGAGAAGTTTTCCGAGGGTCTTGTCCACTGGGCGGCGCTCCGGAACGAACACGCGAGGGATCTTTCCGTCATTCCAATCAGGGGAGACATATAGATTGCAATAGCAACTGCCATATTCCGCCACATCGGCCTCCCTGTAGATGCAGGGACAGATGATATCTTTATCCCACTCCCGGTCCTCGGAGGCGAGTCGGCACGGGCACGCCATATATCCGTAGCGTTCCCTGTTGACCATCAAACCCTCGAGGAGCTGGGACACCTTCTCCTTATCTTTATTGAAGAAATAGCCTTTCTTTTCCTGGCTTTTTTTCAGCATCTCATAGAGTTGCTCAACATTCGTCATAGATTGAGCGCCTCCTTGATTTCATCCTGTCTGAAGCCGACGATCACTTTGTTTCCTATGACGATAGTGGGGAAGGAGCAAGCGGGGTTGAGCTCCTTCACTTCCTCGATAATGGCCTTTCTCTCGTCGCCGGTCAGCTTGTCGACGTCAACGCAATCGTATCCGATCTGGCATTGATCGAGAAACTCCTTTGCATTTCTGCAATGGATGCAAGTGCTGAGGGCGTAAACCTTAACGTTGTCGCTCATGGAACTTCCCCTTTCATATTCTGAGCTGTGGAATGGGAAACCGTTCAAAAGCACCCTGATTGATAGGCTCTAACCAGTTTCCCTACCGAAGTCAAACTATTTCACATACAAGGCTGTACTTCTTGGATGCGTCCACTCGCAAATCCCAGTTTGTTTCTTAAAGGCTGTCGCAGGAGCTCAATTCAGGGACAGGTTGGCTGTCGACCTTGACCAATGGCTAAGAATCACAAATCAATTGATAAAACAACTTGATTTTTTGGTCTTCAATCGTCAATGATAAAAGGGATTCTCACTACTTGAAAACAAGTGCTACTCTTTAAGATGCGAAGCTGGAAATATTTAATCTGCCGCGGAAGGACGGGTTTGGCTGGATATGGAGTGGAATTTCCTGATGCGCATCGTAGAAATCGTCTCATTGCACCGCGGTGCGTTCGGTCCTGCCCGATCGCCAGGTGGAATGAGACGCAGGACTTCCGCCGTGGATCGGAAGGAGCCTATCTCAGCGTCAATGCAGCGGGATCTTCCGGCGCTTAAGGCATTGTCTGAGAAGATCCTGTCTCCTGATTTGCTGGAAGAATATTTGTATGTCGAGGAACAGTTTGACCGACAACGACATTCTCGGGATAATCACGATTTGTCGTCGCTTCCGGGTTTGGATGTCGCATCCTCGGACGTGGCTGCGCCTGGAGGGAATGACGGGGAAAACCTGCGTCGGGTCGCCGAGATATTTGCGAGGGCCATCGACAGAAAGAGTGTTTTCACCCGCCGTCATTCGCGCGGCGTTGCCCGTGTGGCGGCTTTGCTTGCCAAAGTGATGGGGTTTGACCACGAGGGAATAGCCATGATGGAAGTGGCGGGGTTGCTGCACGACGTCGGCAAGCTCTCTATACCCGACGATATACTGGAAAAACCGGCTCCCCTTACCAGGGAGGAGTTTTCCGTCATCCGCCAGCACACCTATTTCACCTTCTGTTTCCTTCAAGCTGCGGGAGCCCCGTCTGTAATCCGCCGTTGGGCAGGCCACCACCATGAGAAGCTTAATGGCAGCGGCTATCCATTCCATCTGGAAGCCGTCGAGATCTCCAAAGGATCTAGGATCATGGCGGTGGCCGATATCTTTACGGCTCTTCACGAAGACCGCCCTTATCGGTCGAGCATGGAGAAGATGGACATCGAGCGCATTTTGAGGAAGATGGCGGCGGAGAATGACCTTGACTGTGGCGTGGTGGACTGCCTCTTCGACATTTACCCGGAGTTGCACGATTCCCTGCTGGATCTGGAAAACTAACGTTCTCGACAGTTCCTCCAGCTTACTGAAAGCTCAAGACAGTGAGGCGATTTTCAAACCTCGCGTCAGTGGATGAGAAATGCATTTCAATCCTCCCCGAAAAATCCTTGTCGAAACGGAAGCCGCCGAGAGCCGGCTGATGGAGACGCTGCGGGAAACCCTTCCGGAAGCGGCGGTGGAAGTCGTCGAGCATCTTTCCGACAAACCGGGGCATGATCCAACCCTGCTTGAAGTCGCGGCATTTCGGGGCCGGTTCCTGAAGTCCTGTCCGGGCACCCGTCATTACCATTGCTGCGGATATAAAATCCTCCACTTCGGGGTCCAATGCTCCCTGGAATGCACCTATTGCATCCTCCAGGCTTACTTGCAGACGCAGCCGAATCTAAGACTATTTGGAAACCTTGATGACCTCTACGGAGAACTGGACCAAGCCCTCTCATCTCATCCCAACGAACTTTTTCGGATCGGAACGGGTGAATTCACTGATTCGCTCCTGCTGGACCCATGGACTCGCTTTTCAAAAACGCTTGTCCCGTTCTTCGCGAAGCGGAGCAATGCCATCCTCGAACTCAAGACCAAAACTAATTTCATTGAGAACCTCTCTTCCCTCGACCACAATGGCCATGTGATCACGGCATGGTCGCTCAACGCGGAGGCCGTCCGCAACCGAGAAGAGCCTTTTGCCGCTACGCTACGTGAGCGATTGGAAGCCGCCCGCATGTGCGCCGGGTGGGGTTACTGGCTCGCTTTTCATTTCGACCCGATGATCGATTGTCCCGATTGGAAGCGAGGGTATGGCGAGATCCTTGACCGTCTTTTTGAAACGATAGATCCTTCGCGCATTGTATGGATCAGTTTAGGGGCCTTCCGCTTTATGCCGGACCTCAAGCCTGTTCTCCAGGAGCGCCATCCCCATAGTCGCATCCTCTACGGCGAATTTATTAGGGGGCTCGATAACAAGATGCGGTATTTTCGGGACATCCGGGTGGATCTCTACAAGTTCATGGTGGAGCGCATCCGAAAAGTGGACCCCGGCCTGTGCGTTTATCTCTGCATGGAGGGAGCTGACGTCTGGCGCGAAGCGTTTGGGTTCTCGCCAGAGGAAAGAGGAGGGCTGCCAACCATTCTCGACGCCGCGGTGTGCGACCGCATGGGCGTCAGCGTAGCTTCCGGTTAGCGGCAAGAAAACGCTCTCACTTCAACCGATTTTTTAATCCCTCCTTCTCCTCCCGCCCCCTCAATGCGCCAATCCCGCATCATATGCGCCCCGTTGCTGCGCTCACACAGGCAGGATGTCTGAAGCTAATCGTCCGAAGGCTCCGGAAGCCATTGATGCCCCGATCTCTTCTTGTGTTGCTCTTTTTGGAATATTGTTGTATCCAAAGGAGGCGTTTCAATGGGAAAACCATAAGCTTTCATGAAGCAAGAGGTGGAATTATCAATGGAATACAGTCTTAGACGTTATGAAGCCTTTCAGGGGCTCACTATGCTCCTTTTTCTCCTTGTCTGCCTGATGGCGGCCTATCCAATGCATTCTATCTATCTATTGTCCCATGACGCTCCTGTTGCAGCGGGAGAAGCCACGAGCTATCAGTCGTTCGATTTTTGGATGCAACCGCACTGGATGCAGCAGGGGCCGCTTGGCTCCATAATCGTCTATCTCGGCTGGTTTGGAACGTTGTTCGTTATTGGCAGGTTTTTCTGGGTTGTCCTGCAATACGTCGGCAAACACATGGCTGCAAACATCTTGACGGAGGCGGGAGGCAACACGTCGAGTCATTCCCCACCCTCGCTCGACGCCCTCATATCCAAGCCGGAGCGACTGTTCCGCGCCGATCTGGTGCGCCGCAACGCCGATCGATTCCCCCATTGCTATATCTTCCACCCCTTTCAGCGATTGCTCCTCATGCTGCCGGCAAAGCCCGGAGCGGCATCTTCCGAGGACATGCTCGACAAGGAGCGGCGCATGGTTGAAATGGACTGGCAGTTCCTGCACAGCTCTTGGTTTCCGTTTCGCTGGCTGCTGTGGTTGTTGCCACTCCTCGCTTTTATCCAGAGCGGCGCGTTGCTTTATGGAAGGATTCAACCCATTCTGACGGAAGGAATGAGCAAGGGGGGAGGAGATGGGCTCGACGCCGTAAATCTGCCGCTGATCTTTCTCTGCTTCACTCCGCTCATGCAGGTGGCGCTTCTCAGCGCATTCCTGAGCTTCGGCTCAGCAGTCCAAAAGCGATTGGAGAGTCTCTATCTTTCCGGAGTGGACGCGCTTTTCTACGACAAGCTCCTCTCGCGGCTTCCGTTTCAGAGCAGCGATACACCCATCCTCTTGGCCGCGATGCGCCAATTCTTCAAGGAAATCAACGAGCGCCTGGATCACATTGAAAATGCGGCCCGTCCTCGCTGATGCAGCCATGCAACCCGCTTTATGCTTTAATAGAGCGCGTCGTGCAGAGCCTGGCTTCGAGCTGTCCATGCGTTGGACTGGAGCACGGACTGCTATAACGGCGCGCCCCACCAGAGGGGTTGCTAGGCTCCTGCGGCTTCCATTGGAGCCTGGACCGTCTCTTTCGACTTGAGCGCTCCAACTGGGCAGGCGTTCACACACTCGCCGCAGCGGTCACAGGGAGGGCTGTCGGGGCCGTCTGCCCCAAACCAACTCACCACGGTGTCAATCCCTCTTCTCGCGAAGGTCAGAACGCCATACCCGGTCCGTTTGCGACACACGAAAATGCATCTCCCGCAGAGAACGCACTTGTAGGGATCATAGATGAAGTTGGGATGCTCCCGTTCTTGAGGGAATTCCATCGCCAATGGCTCGAGCCGCTTCGGTTTGAGCCCGACGCCCAGGAACTTCGCTATATTTTGTAGCGCGCACCTCTTATTTGCATGACAATTCCGGCAATCCACATGATGGGCGGAGAGCAGAAGTTGCAGGGCGGATCGTTGGAGCCGCCGGACCAGCTCCGTGTCAGTCCTTACCACCATGCCCTCGGCGGGACTCTGCCTGCACGACGGGACCGGCTTGGGGAGTCCTTCCACCTCGACAAAGCATAGCCTGCACGAAGCGGGGGGATTCGTCATTTCCTTGAGAAAACACAAGCTCGGTATGAAAATTCCGTTGTCTGTGCAAACCTCAAGGAGGCTTTTCCCCTCGTCGGCCTGAACCTCCTTGCCGTCAATCGTTAGTTTCACCATCGTTTCTTATTCCTGAGGCTCCTGAGGCCGTTCAATCCTGGGGGCCAGATGAGGAGGCGACACCCGTTTCACGGCGGTGTATTGGGGCGGACAAGCGGCGACGCATTCGCCGCACTTCACGCATTTAGTCTGGTCAATGGCTTTCTTGCGGTCCCTGGTGGTGAAAATGGCCTCCACGGGGCATGACCCCACGCAGGCGTCGCAACCTCTCGCGCACCTGTCGAGATCGATATAAAAGGCGGTGAGCGCTCGGCACATTCCGGCGGGACACCTTTTTTCCTTGATGTGCGCCTCGTATTCGTCCCTAAAATACTTGAGGGAGGTGAGAACGGGGTTCGGGGCTGTTTTCCCGAGACCGCAAAGTGATCCCTCCTTAATTTCCTCGCAGAGGGTGGTGAGCAGTTCGATATCTCCCTCGCGGCCCTCGCCCTTTGTTATGCGTTCCAGGATATTGAGCAACTGACGGGTGCCTATCCGGCAGAAGGTGCATTTACCGCAGGACTCCTTTTGAGTGAAATCGAGGAAATACCGGGCGACATCCACCATGCAGCTATTTTCGTCCATGACCACCATGCCGCCCGATCCCATCATCGCTCCCGCCTCGATGAGAGAGTCGAAATCGACCGGGGTGTCAAGAAACGCCTCCGGCAGGCATCCCCCCGAAGGGCCCCCGATCTGAACGGCCTTAAAAGCCTTCCGGTGCGGAGTTCCTCCACAGATATCAAAAACGAGCGTGCGCAAGGTTGTGCCCGTCGGGATCTCGACCAGTCCGGGATGCACCACCTTGCCCACCACTGAGAAAATAGCGCTTCCGGGGCTTTTGGGCGATCCCATTTGCTTGTGCCATTCGCCGCCCTTCTTGATAATTGCAGGTATCGTGGAAAGCGTCTTGACGTTATTTATAATAGTGGGAAGTCCCCAAAGTCCCTGCAGCGCAGGGAAGGGGGGACGATGCTGCGGCATTCCCCTTTTGCCTTCGATGGATTGGATGAGCGCGGTTTCCTCTCCACAGACGAAAGCGCCAGAGCCTTGAAAGACCGAGACAGAAAAGCTGAAATCCGTTCCCAATATCCCGGACCCGAGCACCCCCTTCGCCTCGGCCTGCTCGATCGCAATCCGGATCATCTTGACCGCTAGAGGGTACTCCGCCCGGACGTAGACGATCCCCTTCTCCGCCCCGACCGCGTAAGCGCAGATAGCCATCCCTTCGAGCAACTGATGGGGATTCGATTCCAGAATGGTTCGATCCATGTAGGCCCCGGGGTCCCCTTCGTCCGCATTGCATATGACGGTTTTGCTCTCCCCCTGCGCCTTGAGGCCAAACTCCCACTTGCGTCCAGTGGCGAACCCGGCGCCCCCTCTGCCGCGCAGTCCCGATATCTGGACTTCCTGGACAATCTCTTGGGGCGTCAGCGCGAGGGCCTTTGCAAGAGCTTCGTACCCGCCTTCGGCGATGTAGTTTTCGATTTTTTCAGGGTCTATGCGTCCAGATAGCGCCGTCACGATGCGCTCTTCCATGCTGAATCGCGGAAAATCGCGAACGGAAGGGATCATGTCGTTTTCCTCGAGCGCACCGAGTACGTACTCAAAGAGGGGATCGCCATCGACGAGGAAAGAGCTGACCAGCGCCCTGGCCTTTCCGGGGGTGACGTTGTTATAGCAAATGGGAGGAAAGCCCGGATTCTCAATGACCACCAACGGCTCCGCATAGCAATGTCCAATGCAGCCGGTTGCCTCCACCCGAGCGTCGATGTTGTGCTGGGCGATAGCCTTCTCAAAGGCTGCCTTCGTCTCAACGGCTCCCGCCGCGATGCCGCAGGTGGCCATCCCGATGGTTATCCTTGGAACCTCGGCGCCTTTAATCTCTCCAAAGCGTTGGAGCGCATCTCGCTTCAACGTCTCAAAGCGCTCCTTTATGGCGTCGCTATTGCTGGGACCCGCTTTCACGTTGCTCTTTTTCCCTTTCTTTTCGTTCCTTTTCGATCTGGAAACCCAGGAGGATGCCCTCTACTTTGCTGGGAGCCATATGGCCATGAGTCGTTTCGTCCACAATGGCCACGGGAGCCAGCGCGCAACAGCCGACGCACGCCACCCTGTCGACGCTGAACTCGCGATCCGGAGTGGTTTCGCCGTGCTTTATCCCAAGCTTCCTTTCAAAATTCTCCAGTATGATCTCCCCTCCGACCACGTGGCAGGCAGTGCCAAGGCAGACCTTGATCTGGTGTTTTCCCGGTGGATGGAAACGAAACTGATTGTAAAACGAGGCGACCCCATACACCTCGCTGGCTGTAACCCCTAGATGCTTGGCCACCATCTTCATAGCCTCGGGTGAAAGGTATCCTTCTTTTTCCTGAATTGTCTGGAGGATGGGGATCAGGTTTTCCCTCTTGACGTCAAAGGGAGCGAGCGTTGCGGCCAATACTTTCAACGGCGTGACGTTGTCGTCGTTTTCATTCGGTCTTGCGGCGTCCATTTTCGCCTTTCCCACAGATTCTATGCATCCGGCATGTTCTTTGCGCCATTATCGATTAGATAGCCTATTAGGATAAATGTATCACCCCATAGAGTTCGCATGTCAAGAGGCAAAAGGTAATCTTGCTATAAAAACTCTGCAATATCAAGTTGATGGCAATATTCATTTTTGTAGCGTCAAATTTGCTCCGATCTTCCCGGGGCGCACTGGCGCTGGTGCGGTTGGCGGCTCGAGCGACGGAGGTCGTGCTGCTATGTACGCTCAAGTTTCACATGAAGCTTCTTCAAAGGAATCGCCCATTTGGGGGATTAGATAAACTTTTTTCTACTGCACCTCGGAACTGATGCAGTTCGATGCTTTTCAGTAAGCCAAAGGACCGGAGCACGGCGTTGGTCCCATTCTCTTCCAACATGACGAACTTTAGTTGCGGTTCTGAGGCGGCATAAGGGAGAATCCCCGGATCAGAACTCTACGTTCAGCCCCCCCTCCACCCATCGCCCCGGCTGAGGGTAACGGTTTCGGTAAAGATAGTCAGCGTCTGTCAGATTATGCACTGCCGCGAACAGGCCAAGATCCGCGCCAAAGACTTTCACTGGCATCTTGACTTTCACAAGGTAATCAAAAACAAACACCTTGTCACTGGTTTCGGGGTAGCTGGAATTCTGATCGATATACCTTCCAACGATGGAATGCGTGGTCCACTTATAGTCGAAGGATGCTGATGTATTGCAGATCAGCCGTGGGACGTCTTTGATGACCTCACCCGTCTTTTCGTCCCGCGCGTCTACATAGCTGGCTCCGAAGCCCAGCGCGAGCCCCTTCCAAACCTGGACTTTGACCGAGCCTTCCACGCCCTGCCGGGTGGCCTCATCGACGTTTTGATATTTCATGGTTTCGTAATCAAAGCGGATAAGGTCAACTATATCCGATCGGAACAGATTCATTTCCAACCTGAGCGGCTCAAAGGGTTTCGCTTCAAGGCCCAATTGATAGTTGACGCCCGTTTCGGGTTTCAGGTCCTTGTTGCCGTATTTCGGATCGTCTAGCCACAGGCTAGGCGGGGCGGAGAACCCCCTGCCGATCTGCGCCTTGATTCGCGAATCCATCAATTGAAAGCGACGGACAATTCCTGCGGAAGGACTGAATTGACTCCCAAAATCCTGATTGTGATCGTAGCGCCCGCCAACTGTGAAGGAATAGTCGCCTGCGACCAGGGTGTCGTTTGCATAGGCGTCCCAGTTGCCCGTATGCGTCGTTCCGGGTTGCGAATTGATAGTGTAAGTCCCCCAGTCTCCATCCGATCCTAAAACAAAGCGGTTGATCCCACCCGAACTTACCGTGAACTTGGTCCCGCCTCCCCATATTTCTTCGGAATAGTCCATATATTTCTCTCGATGGTCGGAATAGACATCGTCTATGTCCACACTCGTGGACCGATGTCGCCCCTCGATGGAAAATGATGCACCATTGAAAACCTCCGTTTCAAACAGGATGCGCTCATATGTTCTGTTCTGACCAATGTCGTCCCAGAAAGTTGGCTCAGTCGCCACGGGGTCGTCATCGTCCTTGTCGCAATAATCGAAGGCAAAACTTATGCGGCTGGCCTCTCCCACCTGCTGGTTGATTTTTGCATAAACGGACTTTTCTTCGTATGCGGAATTCGGGACGAATCCATCGCTCTGTTCGTGAGTCACGGAGAGCAGATATCCCGTCTGGTCAATGCCGCCGCTCACCGTTCCATTTTGCTTTAGAGAATTGTGTTCGCCATAGGTGCTGTCAAGCTTGGCCCCGATTGGCCTGGAGACGTCGGGATCCATTGTTATGATGTTGATGACGCCGCCAAGCGACGATCCCCATGCTGAAGACGCCGCGCCTTTATACACTTCGACCCTGCGAATGATGCTGGTCGGCAAACTGCTGAGATTTGTGAGGGGATTCGCAAGGAGGTTGAGTGGCGCGCCGTCCTGGTAGACGGCTGTTTGTCGAACGTCCCCTCCCTGGATGCGCGCCGTACCTGTTGCCCCTGGACCGCCTTCCATTTCGACATACACCCCGGTGACGTACTGAAGCAACTCCGCCGCGTTTGAAACCGGCATTTGCTCGATTTGTTTGCGCGTTATTACTTCAATATTCGCAGCTACATCCTGCTCGGGCATTTCCTGCCGAGTGTAGGTGAATATTATGTCGGTTCTGTCAGCCGAGGTCACTCCGGCCGCTTTTTCCTCCGCGCGCAACAGTGTGGGATGGAAAGCGGCTAAGCATATCAATGGCAAGATAACAAGCTTATTCAAAACTTTATTGAACATTCGGTCCATCACTTAACTTTCATGCGATTGCTAGCACATTCACATGGTTAGGTGAAAAGGTTTCACCTAACCAATTTCCCCCATCGCCCACAGCAAGGGAAAGTGGGACTCCGGGGCTAAGTCTACGTAATGACTGCCTCGGCGCATTCCACGTCGCATCCGCGTTTTCCGGCGGACGACAAAACGGGCGATCGCCGTCAAAATAGCAATCGCCCAATGGATTAAGAGAGAGATTAGAGTAGGAGTTCGGAAATGGCCACGATTCGCCCAATCGCTGGACAGGCTACATGGCAGCCTTCTTACCTGCCAGGGTGGTCCCTCGCGTGCTCAACTTCTTTTCTTTTGATTCAGAACCCTGCTTCTTCTTGGGTGCAACGCTTTTCGCGGACGCCCCCGCCTTGCTGGCAGTTGTTTTCACTTTGCCGCTTTGGTTCTCTGCCAGACGCGAGACTTGCTTGGCGGAAGATTTTTTTGTTCCCTTTGATGAAGCGCTCTCAACCGCCTTGGCGCTTTTCGGGGAGCGGGATTTCGCCGTCTTGACCGTCGATGGCTTTTTAGCCTTTGCACTCCGCGTCACATTGCAGCTCGTGCGCTTGGCAGCCGTAGCAGGCCGCCCAAAGATCTCTCCCAAGTGTTCCGCGCTCCCGAAGGTTATACCGGGGTCATAAGGCGAAAGCATCTCAAAGCCCCCTTCGATCAACCTGCCGCTGTCTAGAAGTCTGGTGGACGGGTCCGGAGCCCCCAGGACAACGGCAAGGATTCTCGTGTTTCCCCGTTTGGCGGTTGCAGAAATATTGTACCCCGATGCGCCCACGAACCCTGTCTTGATTCCGTCCACACCATCGCAGTTTCCCAGAAGTCGGTTGCAATTGTGGTGGGCCGCCTTGTTATACGTGTAATATCGCATCGAGTGTATTTCTAACGCTGAAGGAAAACGCTTGAGGTATGCAAGCGAAAGCTTGGCGATGTCCCGGGCCGTAGTGACCTGGCCCCGGGCGGGAAGTCCATTCGGGTTGTAGAAGACTGTGCTCGTCATCCCAAGCGCCTGAGCCTTATCATTCATAAGCCTCACGAATTCATCCACGGTCCCGGACAAGTGCTCGGCGGCGGCGACGCAGGCGTCATTTCCTGACGCAACCGCCATGCCCTTCATTATTTCTTCGAGAGGAACTTTTGTCCCGGCCCTCAATCCCATGCGGGACCCACCTGTGTTTGCCGCTCGGAGACTCACATCCACCATGTCGTACGGGTGAATTTTACCAGCTTCAATAGCCTCATCTAACAGGTAGAGCGAGATGATTTTTGTAATCGACGCGGGAGGAATCGGAGTGTCGGCGTTTTGCTCCCAAAGGACCTTTCCGCTGGGGACTTCCATGAGAATGCCCGAACGGGATCTGATCGAAAGTTCATTTGCCCCGACGCTTCCGGCAAAAAGAAAAATTGAAGCAAGAAGAAAAACAGCTAATGCCGACACGATTCCACCCCTCATTCGAGGCCGCTCCTTTCGATTGGACAACAATCCCATTACCGGTTGCACCTGTTCCCACAATCCCTTCTGGAAGGAAAAGCATGCAACAACAGCTTTTCCACTCTGAGAATTCTATTCCCGCCAGCCCTGCCAAGCCCCAGTTTTGCAATCCATATGACAATTTTCAGCGACTTCCGCAAATATTATCAACTATAGAGTATATATGATAATTTCCTCTTGTACAGTCCTAATGAGAGGCTGCGTCGGGCCACTCGCTCATTCCGCGCCATTTTGTGAGTGTTCTTTACCAGATGGCGGAGCAGAAGAAATCTCCTCTTTTTCTCCTCCGTCATGGCAGGAAAGTCATAGTGCTTCCCCATCCCTCCTTTGGGTTCGATTCATGGATTTTGGGCAAGCGCCATCCCGTGCTCTTATGCCATTATGGCGCCAAAAATGCAAAATGCTACAGAGGCGTATCTCGCCCTCCATTTAGATGTCCGGTCTCACCACGGACAAGACGGTTTCTTGTATGATTTTTCCTAATGCATTTCGCCAGGTGAGGGCGTTCAATCCTGTCCGACGCTTGCGGGGGCGTCAGGAGTACTACTTATGTTGCAGCACTGGACTTGCGGGGAATCCGACGTGACAATAAGCAGCGAAAGCGTCAAAATTCTGGTGGTCGATGATGAATGGTATATCTCCGAACTCCTCTCACGCTGGCTGACCACAGAGGGTTATTACAGCGCTACGGCGGCCAATGCTGAAGAGGCTTGGGCGTTATTGGAAAACGAAAAATTCACCTTGATGATCTCCGATATCAACATGCCTGGGAAATCGGGAATAGATCTCCTTAGCATGACGAGGCAACATTTTCCCGACGTTGCCGTCATTATGGCGACGGCCTTGGACGACAGAAAAACTGCGATCCGCACCCTGGAGCTTGGAGCTTACGATTACCTCATCAAACCTTACGATCAAAACGAATTGCTCATAAGCATCGCTAACGCTTTGGAGCGCCGCAGGCTCTTTTTGGAAAGCCAGGAATATGAACGCCGATTGAAAGAAGAGGTTCGGTCTCGAACCAGGGACTTGACGCACGAGGTCAAGGAAAGGAAGAGAGCGGAAGAGAGGCTCCAGGAAAGCTTGGGGAAACTGCGAACCGTCATGGAGGGAACGATCCAGGCAATGGCCCTGGTCACCGAAATGCGAGACCCCTACACCGCTGGCCATCAGCGCCGCGTCGCCGCCCTATCCAGCGCAATCGCAAAAGAAATGGGATTATCCGAGGAAGAAATCGATGGAATCCACCTTGCCGGCATCGTCCACGATATCGGAAAGATCTACGTTCCGGCGGAGATACTTAGCAAGCCGGGGCGTTTGACCGAAATCGAATTCCATCTCATAAAGGTGCATCCCCAAGTGGGCTACGATATTCTAAAAACCATCGAGTTTCCCTGGCCCATAGCCAAGATTGTCCTGCAACACCATGAAAAGATGAACGGATCGGGATATCCTGACGGGCTCTCCGGAGAAGACATCCTCCTTGGCGCCCGCATACTCAGCGTGGCCGACGTTGTAGAGGCGATCTCGTCCCATCGCCCCTACAGGCCAGCTCTCGGCATTGAAAAAGCCCTCAGTGAAGTCGTAAACAACAGGGGGACCTTTTTCGACAGTCGCGTTGTGGATGCATGCACGAAACTTTTTACGAAAGGGAAATTCCAGTTCGGATAGCCGGAAGCCCCTTCCGCCACAATCGTCAGGGCTTAAAATACCCTCGGGGCACCACGACAATCCCGCGCGGCGTCACATGGAACCGCTCCCTGTCCTCCTGCGGGCGGACGCCTATCTCTGTGTGCGGCGGTATGACGTTGTCCTTATCGATGATGGCCTTCTTGATTCTGCAATGCCTGCCAATCTCCACGCTTTCCATGATGACGGATTCGTCGACTTCCGCCCAACTGCGCACGGTCACACCGTAGGATAGCACGGAGTTGCGCACGACTCCGCCGCGTATGATGCATCCATGCGCCACGATGGAGTCCACGGCAGAGCCGACGCGGGGCTGTTTACCGGATTCTCTCTCGTTGAGCAGGAACTTTGCGGGCGGATATTGCTTCTGGAAAGTTCTGATGGGCCATTCGACTCCGTATAGATTGAAGAATGGGTCAACGCCCGTCAGGTCCATATTGGCGTTCCAATAGGCGTCTAGCGTCCCGACGTCGCGCCAGTAGTGAGAATCCCGCGTGCATTCGACAAGCTCCATCCTGCGCACGCCCTGATCATCCACCTTCTCGATATAATCCTGGATGCGGTTCATTCGCCTGTAAGGATAGGCCTTTACTCTGTGGGTTCCTACCAGCTTGGGAATGATATCCTTGCCGAAATCTTCAAAATCGCTGTTCTTGAGGACCTCGAGGAGGAGTTCGGTGCGGAAGAGGTAGATGCCCATGGATGCAAGGCAACGCTCGGGATCATCTGGGATGGGTTTGGGATCTTTCGGCTTCTCGTCAAATCCTCTGATGTTGAATTCTCCGTCAACTTCCGCGATGCCGAATTCCGATCCCATGCGGCGGTCCACCTCGAGCAGTCCGACGGAGACATCCGCTCCCGTGGCCTCATGGTGCTCCCTAAACGCCATGTAGTCCATTTTGTAGACGTGGTCACCCGAGAGTATCAAGACATGTCGGGGCTTTTCCCTCTCCAGCATATACAGGTTCTGCCGGACGGAATCCGCCGTCCCCCGATACCAGTCGCTTCCCATGCGCTGCTGTGGAGCTACAATTCGCAGATATTGCCCTAGATCCAACGAAAAAATACTCCATCCCTCTTCGAGGTGGTCCACAAGGGACTGCGATTTGTATTGCGGGAATACGAGAATTTTGTAAAGCTGAGAGTTGATGCAGTTGCTGAGGGGAATGTCGATAAGCCGGTAAATGCCGCCAAAGGGAGCGGCGGGCTTGGACCTGTCTTGCGTGATGGGCATCAGTCGTTGCCCGCGGCCTCCCGCCATGATAATGGTGACTATGTCTTTCATAATCTCCTCTCGCTAGTCAAGATGCAACTATATTCATTATCGTAATGTAAGAGCGGCATCCTGTCGCGGCAGGATGCCGCTCCCATAAAAGCGTGATTTTCAATCCTCAACGAGTATGCATGTGTGGCGCTTCGATCTGGGTCCTCCGGTAAGGGGGAGGAAACCGGCCGTCGCGCCTGCGCGCAACGCGCCTCGTGCAATATTGCGGAATGGGAAATAAATAGACTGCTGTGGTCTTAGCGCCTTGTCAGGATTTTCTGCAGGTTGTGGGGTGAGCGAATGCGAACTCCAACCTGCAGCCAACATGTAGAATAAACGCCGACAGCCCATTAGAGGTATTGCTTGAAGTTCTCCGGTGGTTGGTAGTCGCGATAAACAATGTTCCCATCCTTGTTGACGAGCACAAAAGTGGGAATCCCCCTCACGTTGAAGGAGGAGCTGACCTGTCCCCCTTCGTCGAACAGAATAGGGAAGGGAACGGGGTGACTCTCCTGATGTTTCCTAACGGCCTCGATGGTGTCGCGAACGCCCACGTACACCTCCAGGATTTCGAGGTCTTCCCGCTTCACCCTGTTTCTCATCTCTATCACCCTGGGTTTAATTGCCTCGCACGCAGGGCACCATTTGGCGCCGAAATAGAGTAGCACGGCTTGCTTCCCCTTGTACTGCTCGAGGCTTACCTTGACGCCGTTCAGGTCCGTCAACTCGAAACCCGGAGCTCTTGCGGAGGAGCTAGCCATGGCTTCCACCGCCCCAAACATCCCGGAGCCGGACGTCAGCATGCCAGCAGCCGCTGCTAGAAGAGCAAACAAGCCGACCATAGTCAACCCACGTTTCCCGCGCCGAACCCATTCTATCACAGCCATAACTCGCCACTCCTAATCAGGAAGTACTCTGCCACAACGATCATCAATAAACCAAAAGCTTTTTGCACACGATTCATCCACATTCCGGAACGTGGGATGGAGGCCAGGAGCCCCGTGAAAGTCCCCACGAGGATCACCAGCACTCCCATGCCATAAGCGAAAGCAAACAACATGGACATCCCCTGGATGACGTTTCCGCCCGTAGCCACGAAGGTCAGGAGCACCCCAAGCATCGGCGCGGTGCAGGAGCTCACCACTAGCGCCGAAGCCCCCCCCATGAGAAATGTGGTCAGAATATCGTTTCCGGCGATGCTCCGAACCTGCATGCGGTTCAAAAACGCCGGGGAAGAAATGGGAATCGCCTCCAGCATAATCAGGCCGCAAAGAAGGCAAACGTTCGCCATCACAAGGTATGTCCACTGATTTGTGGTGAGGACGCCGAACATTTGACCGCTCAAAGCCGCGAAGGCCCCGAGGGCGGAGTACACGACCGCTACGCCCAGCACGTAGATGGAAGACAGAACAAACCCTCGCCAGCGGCTCGCGCCGGCCCTGCCACCGATAAAGCCTACTGTAATTGGAATCATGGGATAGGCGCATGGGGTGAATCCCGCCAATACGCCCCAGAAAAAAGAAGCTGCAAGAGCCAGCAAAGGGTTGTTGACCGCAATTGTCTCGTCAATATGCATCCATTCCACTGTTTCCCCTTATGAGCGGCCGCACCTGCCCCGCATGTGCTGCACCTGGCTTACAGTAGCGCTCCAATGCCGCTGACCAAAGCCTCCAATGCATTTCCGGCGAAAACCGGGGTGACGGTAAGTCAACACCCTTGAGTAGCGCTCTAGGTCGACCGCAGCTGCTTTAGGAGCTTCAAGCTCTTCAGTTCCTTGTGAATATGCCCGGTAGCCCAGGCAACCAGCGCATGAAACAGATGTTCCTTCTTATCCTGTCTGAAATGGAAGCGCCACATCTTTTCTATCGGCGCCCCTCTAGCCTGCTGTATCACTACCATGGACCCCGCATCCAGGCGAAGAGCCTCCCCTCCGCCTCCAGTATTATGCTCGCGGCAGAACAGAACTCCTTCTTCTATCCGCCACCACCAGATGGGATGAGCTTTCAGGGGTTGTTTGCAGATATGGCATACATCCAGCGAAGGAAGAAGCCCCGCCATATCCATGAATCGTAAGAAAAAGAGCATCACCACGTTCAGCGGGTCGGCATCATAGGACAATCGTTCCAGAACCCGTTGAAAAAGAGAGAATAGCTCCTCCTGGGGGTCTCCCTCCGGAAGCATCTCCAACATTATTTCGCAAAGCAGCGCCGCATAGGCCCATCGCTCGATGTCCATCCGCAGCTCGCCGTGAGGCTCCAGGAGCTTGCAGGCTTCGATCCATGTCAGCGCCCCGCGCGCCCGATAGCTCAGGTCCACCAAGCTGCACGGTTCAAAAACATTGGCGAAACGCTTTCTGCTCTTTCGCGCTCCCTTGGCTACGCCCCTTAGCTTTCCTTCCCGCCGCGTGTAAAAAGTGATAAGGCGGTCCGATTCTCCATAGTCCTTCGTGCTTAAAACAAAGGCTTCCGTCTGGACGATAGGTTTCATGGGGCTCAAGAAGGTCGGCCCCCCATCAGGGTCTGGGCGTTCCCTGGGTCTCTTTCTCGTCGCCCGGCGTTTCCGGTAGGCGCAGACGCAGCACGCGCCCCGATTTTGTCGGCAGCGCAAGAGGCTTCCCGTCCCAGCTGAGTCGTGTTCCACCTGCGTTTCCCACTACGATGTAAACGCCCTCCGCCGCTGTCCATTCCCTCGTTTCTCCGGGCTTCATAAGCGCCTTGTCCGTCTGTTTGCCGTCGACGCGCACTTCGATCCAAGACTCCTGATCGGTAATGATGACGAGGTGGTGCTTTCCATCTTCTGGGCGGGAAACCTCGGCGACCGGCGACTCATCCTCCGCCTCGGGTTCTTGTGACTGAACGCCTGCTGCCGCGTTTCCAGCCCTCGAGGTTTCCACTGGACCGCCTTCGCTGTTCAGAGAACCCGACTCCGGGACATGAGGGACCTCGGCGGCCGGGGAGAGCGGCGTCTCATGCGCCTCGGGAGCGGGAGCCGGTGCGAGTTCCCTCTTTGAAAGTTCGGAAAGCAGTTCATCATGGGAGGAATTGTCTGCCGCAAGTGGCTTTGGCACCGTATAGAACTGCGCGTTTCTCTTCGTGATCCAATACTCCAGGAGCCACCCCCCCAGACCGAATAGAACTAAAATGCAGGTTATGAACAGCGCCGCCCGTTTTCGCGTTGGCGTGCGACTGGCCAGTTTCCTGAGTAGTTGACTGTCTTTCACCTGCTCGACGCACGCCTGAATTTCGGGGTCGCAGCGCTCGAGGAAAGGCTCAGGGTCAACTTCCAGCACCCTGCAGTAGATGCGCAGAAAGCTACGAATCAGGATGGGCGCGCCAATCTGTTCGCACTCGCCTTCTTCGAGGCTCTGCAACATCTTGACGCTGATCTGCGTCCGTGCGGAAACTTCCTTCAACGTCAAGCCGCGCCGGATTCTTTCCTCTTCAAGAAGCTTTCCCAGTTCCTTCATGCTTTGCCGGTTCATCTCATCCATAAGGCAGTCTCGATATTGGCGCTCGCCCACTTGTTGCGCTTCACCCGAAAAGTACGCCCTCTATCCCGTCATCCCGTCTTTATTTTAAGAAGAGGGCTGCGCCTTGGCGGAGGTAGAATCGGGCATGGTGTGGATCTCGATAAAGGATTTCGATTCAAGATCTTTAATCCAACCCTCGTACCGGCTGTTCATCTCCTGCTGCATGAGTTGTTTTCGCGCCTTCTCGCGCACTGCCGGGTCTTTGGAGTCGCCTCCGGAGGATGCCCTCTGGATGTCGAGCGCCTTGAAAATATAACACCCGGTTGGCGTCTTGAGGACCTTGGTCATTTCGCCCTTTTGCAGCCCTCGCGTAGCCGCTTCGATAGCGGGAGCAAGGTCCTCCGTCGCAATAAAGCCAATATCCCCGCCGTCTTGGGCTCCCGGCCCCTTTGAATGATCCCTGGCCGCCTTTGCGAAATCGCCCCCCGCGGCGAGGCCGCTACGAATCTTTTCTGCCTGCTCTTCCACCCGTTCCGCCGCCTCTCTGCCTCCGCCCTCGGTAAATGGGAGGAAGATCACCGCCAGACGGCGTTTTTCCTTTCCCCCAAGATTGCCGCCAGCCTGTTGCAGATAACTGTCGACTTCCTGGTCGGTTACAACGATCTTTGACTTAAACACTCGCTCGATCAACCGAGAACGCTCGATTTCCTTCTGGATGTTCTCCCGGAACTGGGCAACGGTCTTTCCCTGCTGTCCAAGCAGATATTCGAGTTGTGCGTCGCTGATTCCGTTGTCCCGCTTTATCTCGTCCAGGGCTCTATCTACTTCGACCTTGCCCACATTGATCTTGAGACGCTTGATCTCCTGGTCCGTCAGGCGCTCCCGGATAAGAAGTTTCAGTACATCCTGTTCAGTAAGATTCGCGGGAATGGGCGCCCCCATGGAAGAGCCGGACTCTTTTAGATCGTGCATGCGCCCGAGGACTTCACTATGGAGTATTATTTCGTCATTGACTCTCGCGGCGATCCAATCCAGAGCTTCAGCCATGGCCGGCGCAGCAGATAAAAACAAACTGAGTGCGATCAGGAGCAATTGCATGGCTCCACTCCTCATGCGTTCAGACGAAACTTTTTTACAAAATAACATACGCCGCTCCCTATGGTCGACCCCGCCAATAGAAATATTCATAAGCCGCTCAATTCGCTTGCCTTATTACTCTCTTCCCAAAGCTCGCGCAAGATCCTTTTGAGTTGGACCAGCCTCCTGGCCATTCTCTTACCCCCGGACTCTACAATGAGCTTTCGTTCGGGTTCCAGGAAAAATACACGCTTGTTCGCCTTAAAGAAAGAGAGAAGCGCATTCAAGTTCGCCTGTGGGGCAAAATGCAGCGAAAAATTCAGCTCCTCGGCATCGACCCTAAAAATCCAAAGGTCCCTCAGAAGCACCCGAATTTTAGACAACAGCACCAGATTCTTCGCGTTCTCTGGCAAAAGGCCGTATCGGTCGCGCCATTCTCCGGCGAGGTCGTCGATCTCCGAATCGTCCGCGGCTGCGGAAAGTCGTTTGTAGGCCAGCAGCCTTTGGTCGGCGTCTGGGATGAAATCCTCCGGCAGGAACGCGGCGGCGGGAATGTTGATTTCAGGCTCTATGGCCTCCTCCTTCACGCCTTCGCCCTTCATCTGGCGCACTGTGCTCTCGAGGAGTTCAAGATAGAGTTCGTACCCGACGGCGGTGATGTGCCCCGACTGCGCCGCTCCTAGGATGGCTCCGCCTCCTCGGATCTGGAGGTCGTTGAGCGCGATTTTGAATCCCGATCCCAGTTCGCTGAAATCCATGAGCGCTCTTAGACGTTTTTGGGCGTCGCGAGATATTAGATTCTCGTCGGGGATGAAAAGATAGGCGTACGCCTGCTCATGGGCCCGTCCCACGCGACCCCGCAACTGGTATATCTGGGCGAGTCCGAACTTGTCCGCCCGGTTTATGATGATTGTGTTCGCCGCCGGTATGTCTAGACCGGACTCTATGATGGTCGTGCAAACCAGCACGTCTATATCCCGATTGATGAAATCGAGCATCACCTTCTCGAGTTCGCGGTCCTTCATCTGGCCATGCCCAACCGCGATGCGGGCTTCTGGAACAAGCTCTCCCAGTTGCAACGCCGTCGCATAAATGGTCTGCACATGGTTGTGGACGAAAAAGACCTGGCCGCCTCGCTTCAACTCGCGTCTGATGGCGTCTCGGACGGCAGCCGGTTCATATTTGCAGACGTAAGTCTCGATCGCCTTCCTGTCCTGGGGCGGCGTCTCGATGGTGCTCAAGTCTCGGATGCCGCTAAGCGACATATGCAACGTGCGAGGAATGGGCGTCGCCGTCAGCGTCAGTACGTCCACCGAAGCGCGGAAATGCTTGAGCCGCTCTTTGTCCTTGACTCCAAATCGGTGCTCCTCGTCGATAATCAGCAGGCCAAGGTTCCGGAACGTAATGTCTTTCTGAAGGAGGCGGTGCGTTCCTATAACCATATCGATGAGGCCTTTCTCGAGCCCCTCCAGGACTTGCTTCTGTTGCGCGGCGGTCTTCAGACGACTCAGCACCCCAACGCGAACGGGAAAACTCTGGAATCGCTCCCGGAACGTCTGGTAGTGCTGCTCGGCAAGCACCGTCGTGGGGGCCAGCATCGCCACCTGCTTTCCATCCATGATGGCTTTGAACGCAGCCCGAAGGGCCACCTCCGTCTTGCCGTATCCCACATCCCCGCAGATAAGCCGGTCCATCGGACGCTCGGAGGTCATGTCATCGAGCACGTCCTCGATGGCCTGCAACTGGTCAGGAGTCTCCTCGTAAGCAAAGGTGGCCTCGAACTCCTTGAAGTAATTGTCGGGAGGCGTAAAACGAAATCCCTGCCGCACCTGGCGTTCCGCATAAAGTCTCAGAAGCTCCTTTGCGATCACCTGGGTGGATTCTTTAGCCTTCTTTTTGGCGGTTTCCCAGGATTTCCCCCCCAATTTGTCAACGGGGGGAGACTGCCCCTCGACGCCGAGATATTTCTGCACCTTTTGGAGACGGTCCACAGGAACATACAACTTGTCGCCATCCTGGTACTCTAAAAGCAGGAAGTCGCTCCCGCCGCCTCTTACGTCCAGGTGCATCAACCCCTTGTAAACGCCGATTCCGTGGTCCACATGCACCACGCAGTCGTCTATGTGCAGATCCTGAAAAGAGCTTAAAAAAAGCCCAGAAATGGACTTGCGATGCCGTCGCGCCGGTCTGCGCTTGCCGAGGACTTCCTCCTCGCAGACGATGGCCAGCCGCTCCGCTTCCCAGTAAAACCCGCTTGCCAGGGGAGAGACTATGACCTTGGCAGCCGGAGCATCGTATGACTCCTCGCCAAACCCGAAAGTGCTGAACACCGCGTCTACGCCGTAGTTTTCAAGGAGCATGGCCAGTCTTTTCCCTTGCTCCTGACGGCTGCAACTGAGGAAGACATGCACTCCCTCTCGTCTCCATTCGGCGAACTGGTCCGCGAGGGGCTCCAGCATCCTTTCGCGTCCGGCATGCGACTTAACGGAAAGCGCCAGGTTCTCATGACCGCTCACCGCCAAGTCGAATTCCCTGCGCGACGCTTCCTTAGGAGTAATGGGATTCACCCACGCCTGCTGAAAATTCCGCACGTCCTGCCGCAACCGTTCGGGCAATGCGAAAAGTTCCGACGCCGGGCGCCTCCACTCATGCTGTAACGGACTTAGGCCGCCCTCTGGCTCACTGAAAAGCGCTACGCCCTGTTCGTCTAACTCTCTCTCTATCGATGCGACGTCAGACCAGACCACAACCGTTTCAGGAACCAGGTAGTCCAGGAGACTCATCGTTCTTTCATAAAAAACCGGCAGAACGTCCTCGAACGCGCTTGTCTGCATTCCCTCCTGAAGCCTCTCCAACCATGCATTGCCCGCCGCGGGGCTCAACCGCTCCCTCCGGACGTCTTCGTACACGGCCTTCTGGGCCCGCTCCCGAGCTTCTGAATCCAAAAGAATTTCGCTTGCCGGAAGAATGACGACGTCTTCTATTGAACCAAGGGATCGTTGGCTGCTGGGGTGAAAAAGACGGAGAGATTCGATTTCCTCCCCAAAAAACTCCATGCGGACCGGCCACTTGTACAGGGGAGTAAAAACATCCAGCACACCGCCGCGCCTGCTCATGTCCCCGTATTCTTCCACGAGGGGAACGCCGAAGTAGCCCCGCTCTCCAAGTTGCCTGCAAAGGGCTTCCGGATCGACTTCGTCTCCGACGACCTTATAGCTCGTATGAGCGAGAAAGGTTTCCGCCGGAGGCAACCGCTCAAGGAGGGCTCGCACCGACGTTGCGACCAGAAGCGGGGAGGGGGCTGTCTTGATGGCGTACAGCGCTTCCATGCGACGGGCGGTCGTCTCCATCTTGCCAAGAGACTGCGCCCTGTTCGCCCCGCGGGAAGGGAAAGAGAACACCTGTCGATTCAGCGGCCCCTCGGACCGCGCCCGGCTCCTTCCCCAGAAAAAAGCGACGTCCTCCGCAAGCTTCTCCACCTCGCGGTCCGTCGCCGCGACAAGCAGGAAGGGCTTGCGCATCGACCGCATCGCTTCCGCGACGAGGTAGGCGAGGGCGCTCCCTCGCACGCCCTGCAGGGAAAAGGAATCCCTTGATTCTTTCAAAAAATCAAGCACGTCCGCCGAGGAATGTTTCCACTTCGCCTTTTCAGAATCTGTACCGATGCTTTCTGTCGTATCCACGATCTCCATCCGCAAAATCACCGGAAAACCAGGGCATCGCCAAAGGCTTTCCGCTTTGTAATCGCATTGCTTTCCGAATCGTATTGACTTCAGGAGATTTCTTCATTTTAATGACGCTGACGCTGATGGTAAAACGCTCTTATAAAGAACTTTAAGTCTAACCAAGCCAAGCCAAGAAAAAAAGCCCCAATTAGGCGTGATCCATGAGCTTTCTTTATTGGAAGATCTCGAGGTGGAATATCCATGGTGAATAGCGATTCAAGGGAAGTGCTGCGCCAAATCCCGGGCGTGGATGAACTGCTGAAAATGGAGCTTATAGAGGCCGCCTTGAACAGGCGCCCGAGAAGCCTCGTACTCGAAAGCATCCGCCAAGTGCTCGATGAAAAACGGAAGCGCCTCCTCACTGGCGGAACGACGGTTCAGGAAATCGATCTGCGTCCCGTCCACATCGTCGAATTGGTCCTGGACCGCCTGGAGTCCCTCTTCGAGCACACTCTGCAGCCCGTCATCAACGGCGCCGGGATCATCATACACACCAACCTGGGAAGGTCCCTACTACCGAAGGAGGCTGTCGAGAGACTCCAACTCTTGTGTAGCTCCTACTGCAACCTGGAATACGATCTGGACGAAGGCAGGAGAGGCTCCCGCTATGTGCATGCCGAAGCGATCCTAAGAGAAATCACCGGGGCCGAGGCCGCGCTCGTCGTCAACAACAATGCCGGGGCCGTGCTCCTCGTTTTGAACACGTTGGCGAGCGGCAGGGAGGCTGTGGTGTCGCGCGGGCAACTCGTCGAAATTGGAGGATCTTTCCGAATTCCGGATGTGATGAAAAGCGGCGGCGTCATACTGCGAGAGGTGGGTTGCACGAACCGCACCCATTTACGCGACTACGAATCGGCCATCACCGAACAGACGGCGCTGCTGCTAAAGGTCCATTGCAGCAATTACCGCATCATGGGGTTCACGTCCGACGTGTCTCTCGAAGAACTCGCATCTCTTGGACGCCGCCGGGGCCTTCCTGTAATGGAGGACCTCGGCAGCGGCTCCTTCGTGGATCTTTCTCGTTTCGGCCTGCAACGTGAACCCACCGTCCAGGCAGCGGTCCACTCCGGGGCCGACGTCGTTACATTTAGCGGGGATAAGCTCCTTGGAGGGCCGCAGGCTGGAGTTATCGTGGGGCGTAGGGATATTGTTGCGGCTTGCAGAAAGAATCCACTCACGCGCGCTCTGCGCGTTGACAAAATGACCCTGGCTGCGCTCGAAGCCGTCTTGCGCCTTTATCGGGACGAAAGGCAAGCCATCGAGGCCATCCCGACGCTCCAGATGATAGCCCTGCCCGCGCCGGTTCTAGAGAGGCGCGCGCACCAACTCGCAGCCGCCATTCGGGAAGTCCGACAGTCCGACCTGTCCTTGCGCGTGGAAGTCATCCCTGGGTTTTCTCAAGTAGGAGGGGGTTCCCTTCCTGGCCAGGACATGCCAACGTTTCTAACGTCGGTGCGATCGCCCAAGCTTAGCGCGAACAAGATCGAGAAAGGCTTGCGCACCGCCAAGCCTCCCATTATAGGGCGGATCGAGGCGGATCGTTATCTCTTGGACGTTCGCACCATGAACCCGGATGATTTCCCGCTGGTCCGGCAAGCATTCGAGGGCTTGCCGGTATAGTGGCGTGGGGCCCCGATCATACCACTCGAAGGGCTAAATAAAGATCGCCGCGTCGTCCGGAAGACAGGTTCCCCATCTCTTTTAGGCGAAGCTTCACCCCAGATCGAACACCCGCGGGTATCCGCACGGAAACCAGCTTCCCCTTGGCGAGATGTGGCAGTTGCACTTGCACGATGCCCCCGTTGGTTGCCTGACCCGAAGTTATGTCGAGATGGTAAGTCATGTCCGCGCCATTTCCCGGCGCTTTGGAGCCGCCACCGACAACTCTCCGGCCCGTCGGTGGAGACGAAATTCCGCCTATGGCCTTGTTCAGCAGAAACCCCCCAATCTTCTTTCCCGCCTTCGCCAAGAGCGAAACGCCCGTCTCTATGATTCCCTTCGGCTTAGCGGGTGCAACCTCTCCCTTGCTCCCCTGGCCGCCGCTCTGGCGGAAGACGCGAACTCCGCCAGGCCCCGACCACATAACCCCTTGCAGGATAAAGTCCTTCCCGCCGAAAAAGAAGTTATTTATGAACCTTTCATCGAACCGGAACCCCATGCGTTGGAATTCCCGCTGCATGTCTCTGAATACGTCTTGATCGTACCGCCCGCCGTTCTTGAAAAAGTCCCGGAAGATTTCCTCCTGCGAGTAGCCAAAGCCCGATTGGCCGTACATCCCCGGCCCCGCTTGCCTGTTCCCTCCCAAGCGTCTGTACTGGTCGTACTGTGAGCGTTTCTGCGGATCGGATAGAACCGCATAGGCCTCGCTGATAAGCTTGAACCGTTCCTCAGCCTTCGAGTCGCCTGGATTTCGGTCTGGATGGGTTTCCAATGCCAGCTTTCGGTAAGCTTTCTTGACCTCGTCTGCGGACGATGTTTGAGGAACGCCTAAAATAGCGTAATAGTCTTTTTGATTCATCTGGGGTTCCAACTCCTTGCATCACTACGAATGAAGAGAGCCTTGCGGTGAGCAGCACTCTCCCTTTTAATTTACTATAATCCTAAAATCTAAGTATAAGCATCGTCCTTGTCAACTACAAGGTGCTTCGCACATTTGCAGCAGTTGAAAAAATTGGGGCGCCTCCGACGAGGCCCAAATTCGCCATGACGTTCTTCCGGCGTAAAGGCCTCTTGCGAATGAACTCCCTTGCAACCTGCTTTGGCGCCCCATCTCGGAGC
>CALFXO010000166.1 GCA_937958025.1 uncultured Syntrophobacteraceae bacterium | reverse complement strand
GTTGTTTTTCTTTGAGCGTCGTGGGACCGTCACCGCCTCGCGCTGCGTTCTTAAGCTCGCTCAACTCCGCTATGCACCGGGTTGGCGTCCAGCCCTCCGACTCCCAGCCGAAAGCAACGGTGGTTGTCTTGCCGTTGAGGGTATATCGCCCCCGGAAATATCGGTCAGACCTAACGCCGTGCTTCCTGGTCGGATGCTTACGCGCCTCGACTCCATGACCCACGGACTCCCAGTTTTTCATAATCCCTTGGCCTCCACCCCATGAATCCGTCCGTCTCGGCTGGTACAAGATAGGTACAAGATTTGCCGTGAAACGTCGTGACGTTTCGTGATCCATCGTGAAAGCAGTATATCCTATAAACGCTTTATAGTCAACGACTTGATGATGCTTTGTGATGAAACGTGAAGGCTATTTCCAAGGACTTCTAATCCGTAGGTCGCAGGTTCGAGTCCTGCCGGGCGCGCCAATAAAATCAATCCCTTACAAAACAAGCCAAAGCTTATTCTCTCCCTGCTGCGTTTTATCCCGCTCCGGTCCCGCTTGTATCACTGATCCGCGCCGTTTCAGGGTTGCTGCGAACGCTTCAAGCCATATGCGGCAAGCAGCTTTAGGTTGACGCCGCCCAAGGGATTTAGCCATTGACGAGCTTTGGGCGATGCGTTAATCAGAGCGTGACAGGATGTTGAGAATGCGCCGTTACATTCTCCTTCTCACCGCTCCCGCCAGCGGGGGGCCAAAGCTCGCGTTGCCATGGAGTCCTCGGCCTTTCCCGGCGGAGTTCCTATTGACCTCACCCCTTCGGCAGCCTGTCAGACAAACATGCCACCGCGGACCTCGCGACGGCGCGGAAAGCGCCGCAGGCTCCCAGGAAAACAACCGACACTTGCCGAGGTGCAGCAGCAATGAGCAACGCAGAAGACCGGATCTATCTCACTCCCACCAACATCATAGACAGCGATCACCCCAACGTCGTCGAGTACGCTGAGAAAACCGCGAGCGACGCCTCCGGCCAGATCGAGAAAGCGGTGAAGCTTTACCTCGCGGTTCGCGACGGAATTCGCTATGACCCCTATCTGCCGTTCCACAAACCGGAGCATTACAGAGCGAGCAAGATCCTGGAAAACGGTCGAGGATTCTGCGTTCCCAAGGCGTCGCTCCTCTGCGCGCTCGGACGGGCGACGGGAATACCTTCCCGCGTCGGTTTCGCGACGGTGCGCAACCATTTGGCGACGCGGCAACTCATAGATTCCATGGGCTCCAATCTCTTCGTCTATCACGCTTTTGTAGAATTCCACCTTGAAGGCGAATGGGTGAAAGCCACCCCGGCCTTCAATAAAGAACTCTGCGAGAGACACAACGTGCCCCCGCTCGAATTCACCGGGCGAGAAGATTCTCTTTTTCAACCCTACAACGGGAACAACGAGCAATTTATGGAGTATGTAGCCTACCAGGGAGTCTATGCGGACATTCCCCTGGCTGAAATCCTCGAGGCATGGAAGGAGACCTACGGCGCGGAGCGCGTGCGGGGGTGGATAGACGCGGCCGAGAGAGACGGGACAAGCCGCTCCAATTTCGAGCAGGAGGAAGTCTGGAACGGATAGAGGCGTGAGCAATGACGCGCCGTGGACGAGCAATTGGAGAATGGCCTGACATATGGAAAAGCACGGGATAGCGCTCATAGGCTTTCGGGGCGTGGGCAAAAGCACGGTGGGAAGGCTCCTGGCGACCAGGATGGGATGGAGCTTTCTGGACATGGACGCGCTGCTGGTCGAAAGCTTTGGGCGGGACATTAGCGAATGGGTCGGGGAGCACGGCTGGGATGCGTTCCGGGAAGAGGAATCGAAATTCCTTGCGAGGCTGTCGCCCCAAAGAAAGCTGGTGCTTGCGACGGGAGGGGGAGTCATCCTGCGGAGCGAAAACCGTAAGGCGCTGAAGAAGAACTTCTTCGTCGCATGGCTCCACGCCACTCCAGAAACTACACTCATCCGCCTGCGGGAAGACCCCCAAAGTCCAGGTCTGCGCCCCGCGCTGACCAACCTCCCCTTGAAGGAGGAAATCGAGCGTGTCCTCACCGAACGTCGCCCCTTCTACGAGGAGAGCGCCGACCTGGCGCTCCAGACCGATGACGCTTCCCCCACGGAGCTAACCATTCGGATACACGGCGAGGCTCTGAAGGCCGGACTCGATACTCCTGGTTCCTGACCCCGCATCCGATATTTGCGGCGCCCCCATCCCCACCGGAATCGAACCAAAACGCGACTCGTAACGGGTGGCGCGGACAACTCGTCGCATGCGAGTTGTCCGCGCCCGAAGCGCTGGAGGGGTCCTGACGCCATCCCGCTGAAAGTCAATACGCGCTAGAAGCGCATTCCAGTTCCAAACATCCTACAGCTCGTGTTAAGTGCACTAACAGCTTCCAGGGATAGAGCGGTTTCCCCAGGCTCCACGCCACCCTCGCTTGCAAAAAGGGCGCGCCAATAATACGCCCAACAGAATAATATTAGACATTCCTAATTTTATCTTATATACTACATTAACTTAATGGCGCTTCGGTGTGGATTGTTGGCGCCTCTTCCGAGCGATTTCCCCACACTCGGAGAAATCAGAAAAAGCATCCCCAAATTAGACGTCCCAAGAAAGGCGAAAGGAATATCTCTATGGAAAACTCAAGCCCTTGCGCAAGCATCACGAATCGCCGAACCAGCATCCACTGCGCAGCAGCCGCACACCCCGCTCCATCATCCCGCGGCCTCCAAGATTCTCGTCAGGCGGGCGACGGACTGGAGGTTCGCTTTCGAAGAAGCAACGGGAACCTCCACGTCCGGCTAATAGGAAATCTGGACGGGGCGTGCGGATGGGAGTTGCCGGAACTCATCCGGCGTCAGTTTGATGGAGAGGCAAAAGTCTTCATCGACGTCTACGACCTAGGCGATGCCACCCCGGACGGAATCGATGCGTTCCGGAACGGGCTCTCGTCCCTCATAAACGGCCATTGGCGCTCATCCGCCCCTAAAATTTTCTTCAAGGGCAAGAAAGGACTTCAACTTGCGCCAGAAGGAGTGCGCGTGCTTGTGAGCCCGACGAACCCACACTTCGGTTGCAAGGGGGAAAAGTGCGTGGGTGCAGGATGCGGAGGCGCTTGCACCCGATAGGGATGGGAGAGTAAAAAAAAGCGTCCTCCCGCCGTTCGACCCTCCAAACGGCGGAGACGCCCTATGAGCGCACGATAAAGACGGCTGACCGTACGGAGCAAGCCCTCTAAAAACGAGGCGATCTAAAGTTCGATTACATCTCCCGGCTCCGGCAGCATGGCTTCCAGCCCCCGCCCGGCAGCCAGCACAGCGAGGATTTCCCCGCGACAATTCTTCCTCACGTCGCGCCGCACATGAACGGCGGCAAGCCTGCGGGCCCCGGCCCGCAGGGCGAATTCGACGCTCCCCGTCACATTGTTGTGTCCCCCGAGCGCATCATTGACGGAAAAGGCCTCATGAACGACGAGGTCGCATCTTTCGGCGAGCGCCAGAGTTTCCAGGGTGGGCTGGCCGTCCCCGCTGTAGAAGATCGACCGCGCCCCGTCATCGATGCGAAGCGCCAGATTCCTCTTGCCGTGCACCCCTTCGGCGCACCTCCACGAGCACCCGAAAGCCTCTCGCCGTTCGCCCGACTCCATCGCGACGCACTCCAGCGGAAACTCAAGCTTTTTCAAAAAGCCTGGGTACGCCAATTCCATGGAGCCTCGCACGATATCCTCCACGCCAGCCTGCCCTAGCACCAGCAGGGGCTTCCTCCGCCCCATTTCCCAGAACCGCAGCAGGAGAGCGGGCGTCCCGAAGAAATGATCGCCGTGGAAATGCGAGATCCACAGGACGTCCAGTTCTTCGGGGTCCGTCGCATGCAGGAAGTAGTGATGCGCCGCAGTAAAGCCGCAATCAAGCAATGCAGAGGCGGTGCGCCCCTCGGCCTCGGTCCGGACCAGCACGGAAGTGTTGGGAAGCCGCTCGTCGCACGCCTCCCCCACTCCCACGAATAGCGCTTTCATTAGGCAATTCCTCCGACCCTTCGCCATCCACGACTGCGGCTGCGGACGTTACACGTCGATAAGACTCTCCTGGAGCAACTCAATGTCCTCGATCTCTTCTTCAAGATAGGCCTTGAGCTTTTTCTTCAGGCGACTCTCGATTTGCCGGACGCGCTCCCGGCTGATGCCAAATTTATCGCCGATCTCCTGGAGCGTCATGGGCTCTTCGGTAAGGAGCCGGTTGCTGAATATAAGCGCTTCTTTGTCCTTCAACTGCTCTTGGAACCGCTGGAGCTTCTCGTGGAGGATCGATTTGGCCTCGTGGTCTGCAAGCTGGTCGTCCGCCGGAAGAATGGCTGCTGGCAGAAAGGACTTGTGCGTGTCCTCCGAATCGTCTTTTACAGGGCTGTCGAGGGACACTTCCCAGCTGTTCAGCCGCTGGTCCATTTCGATGATCTCGGCTTCCTTCACGTCCAGGCGATGGCTCAGGAGCTTGGGGGTGGCCTCTATACCCTGAGCCTCCAACCGCTCCTTCTCCTTGCGAAGGTTGAAAAAAAGCTTGCGCTGCGCCTGCGTCGTGCCGATCTTGACCAGCTTCCAGTTGTCCATGATGAACTTGATGATGTAGGCTTTGATCCAAAACGACGCATAATAGGAGAACTTGTAGCCCCGGTAGGGGTCGAACTTCTTGACGGCTTGCATTAATCCCACGTTCCCCTCCTGGATGAGGTCCATGAGGTTCTGCATCCAGTACCGCTGGAAGTCCATGGCTATCTTGACCACGAGCCTCAGGTTCGAGGTGATGAGTTTGTATGCCGCGTCCGGATCGCTCTTTTCCTGATAGCGAATGGACAACTCCACTTCCTGCTCCCTTTTCAGGAGGGGATACCTCTTGATTTCATCGAGGTAGATGCGCAACGGATCGAATGGAACCGCCTGCGACCCAGCCGGCGCCGGGGCCGGATCGACGTCTTCCACGACAGAATCCGGAGATTCCTCTTCGGAAAGAAATTCATCCGGATCGGTGTATTCGTTCTCTCTTGTCATCGAATCCTCACTTCCATGATATTGCGATATGGGTTTTGTAGCCGGCTTGCCTGGATAGTCGCCAATAAGGAAAGGATGGTCAAGTAGCTTGAAGTGCAAAAAACAAGAGATGGGTCCTGTTGTCACTCAATTTCATATGACCTAAGTTTACTATAGTTTTTTACCCAACACAATCACAATACGCAAAAAACAACCTATGCACGATTTAGGGTTTGCGGCTATGCCTGCCGGCTCCACTGAACTCAAGTGGTTTGCAAGCAACCTGGGGACGCCCGCCACAATGCCCTCCAGCCCGCATTTCATGCGGCTTCCAATATCTTGAATCGACCTTATGAACAAGAAAATCGTTGCTTTTTCACGGACCCATCGTTAGGATTGCAATTTTTGGCCCGATATATGAAAATTCAGTCGGGGCGAAAAGTCCCGTTCAACAACCTCTCACAGCAAAGATGCGAAGGTCTTATGAAGCTGCCAGTGCCCGATTACATTGCCGCGTTGGTTCCCTACCCTCCAGGAAAGCCGCTGGACGAGCTGGAGCGGGAATACGGAATTTCAAACTCCATCAAGCTCGCCAGCAACGAGAACCCGCTGGGGCCGTCTCCAATGGCCATTTGCGCCCTCCGGGACGCATTGGGCGGGCTGCACCGTTATCCGGACGGCAGCGGGTACTACCTGCGAAAGCGCCTGAGCGACAGGTTTAGGCTTCCCTTCGAGGGAATCGTGCTGGGAAACGGCTCCAATGAGATCATCGAACTTCTGATAGGGACGTTCCTCCTTCCTGGGGATGAGGCCATATTGCCCGCGCCGTCTTTCCTCGTTTACAAGCTGGCTGTCCAGGCCCGAGGAGGAAAGTCCACAGTGATTCCGCTCAAGGACTTTTCCCTCGACCTCGATGCCATGAGCGCGGCGATCACCCCAAGGACGAAACTCATTTTCGTCAATAACCCCAACAACCCCACGGGAATCGCCATCACGCGGAAATCCTTCGAGTCTTTCCTCGAGGCGGTCCCGCCCGGAGTCATTATCGTGCTCGACGAGGCGTATCGGGAATTCGTCCGCAATAACGACACGCCCAACGGATTCGACTATGTCGGCAAGTCCTCCAAGCCGGTGGTGGTGCTGCGGACGTTTTCAAAGCTCTACGGTCTGGCGGGGCTGCGCATCGGATACGGCGCGATGGATCCGGAAGTGGCAGACTACCTGAACCGCGTGCGCCAGCCGTTCAATACGGGAACACTCTCGCAGATTGCGGCCCTTGCGGCCCTGGACGATGAAGACTTTGTCCGCAAGACGCTTGAAACCGTGTGGAGCGGCCTTGATTACCTTTATGGGGCCGTGGAACGCCTTGGGTTGCGCTATATGCCCACCGAAACGAACTTCTTCCTGATCGAAGTTCCAGCGGACGCCAAGGACGTGTTCGAGGCGATGTTGCGCAAAGGGGTCATCATTCGGTCAATGAGTTCTTACGGCCTGAACCGGCACATCAGGATCAATGTTGGGACGCCGCAGGAAAACGAGCGGTTCATCCGGGCGCTCGGCGAAACGCTGTCGGAGCTCAAAGGTTGATAGCCAGCTTCCCGAATGCTCCCTTCATAGACTCATGCCCATGGATTTGCCCCAAGTCCGGACGGCCTTTCCTTTCCGATGCGGCGCATCGCTCGGCGCCGGAAGGAAGGGCCTTTCATTGCGCTTCGGAAGGCGCCGATCGAATACCTGTAGATTTACTGATTGAATTATGATATGCATCAACTTCAAATCGGATTGAGTTCGTTGGATGGGGAACCTTAGCGCACGATTATGATCGACGTCATCGCAGTAGATGGTCCGGCCGGAGCCGGAAAAAGCACAGTCTGCCGGCTTCTGGCGGCAAAGATGGGTTTTGCGTACCTTGACACGGGAGCTATGTACCGGGCGGTGGCCTGGACGGTGCTCCAACGGGGGCTTCTCTCGGAAGCCGACCCTCGCCTGCCCGAAATGCTGCCGAATCTACCCCTCCTCTTCATTATCGATAACGGATCGCTCGTCATCCGCTGCGAAGGAAAAGCGCTGGGGGACGAACTGCGGCGGCCCGAGATGGCCCAGTGGGCTTCCCGGCTCTCCCAAATCGCCGCAGTGAGAACCTACCTCACGGAACAACAGCGGCGGCTCGGTGAAAAAGGCGGCGTCGTCGCCGAAGGGCGCGACATGACGACCGTGGTCTTCCCAGATGCGCGCGTGAAGGTGTTCCTAACCGCCGACCTCCGCACCAGGGCGCACAGGAGGCTCGAAGAATACAGCCAAAAAGGAATTACGGTGGACTACGCGGCGCTGGAGGAGCAAATCCGCGCACGAGACGAAGCCGACCGCACTAGAGAGATCGCCCCCCTGCGTGCGGCTCCCGATGCTCTCCATATTGACACATCCCAGATGGGTCCTTCCGAAGTAGTGACGCTCCTGCTGGAGCATATTCAGCGGAAAGCAGAAAATAATTAGCGCCGAATGACGTCAAAACATGAAAAAAGATTGTCAATTCATTCGCTGTTTGCTAGATAACGGCCTATATACAATGGCGCTTAGCCGCCAAATCCGGAACAGGGGGTAGCTAATCCAATGGTTGGAAAAAACAACGACATGTATGATGATGAAGAAACTAGCATGAACTCGTTCGAGGACGTCGACGACATGGCCTTCGATGAAGATATGGAAGGCATGGAGTCCTTCGAGGACCTCTACGAGCAAAGCCTGAAGAACATTCAGGAAGGTGAAGTCATTCGGGGTCGGATCGTCCAGATCACCGATGACTATGTAATGGTCGACATCGGTTATAAGTCCGAAGGTCAGATTCCCATCTACGAATTCAAAGACCCTGATGGCAAAGTGGTCGCCGAGATCGGTGAGGAAATCGACGTCCTGCTCGAGTACCACGATGACGAAGAAGGCACCATCCTTCTCTCGCGCGAAAAAGCCGCCAAAATCAAGGTTTGGGACGATATCAGCAAGATCTACAACGATGACGGCGTCATCGAGGGTCGCGTAGTCGCCAAGGTGAAAGGCGGCCTTGCCGTGGACATCGGGGTCCAGGCGTTCCTGCCGGGCTCGCAGGTGGATTTGAGACCCGTTCGCAACCTCGACGCTCTGCTCAATCAGGTCTTCCAGTTCAAGGTGCTCAAGTACAACAAGAAGCGCCGCAACGTCGTCCTCTCGCGCCGCTCTCTCCTCGAGAAGGAGCGGGAGAACATGAAGGCCCAGACGCTCGGCAACCTCGAAGACTCGAAGGTGGTCGAGGGCGTCGTCAAGAACGTCACCGATTACGGCGTGTTCGTCGACCTCGGCGGCATAGACGGTCTGCTCCACATCACCGACATGAGCTGGGGCCGCGTGGGGCATCCTTCCGAGATGTTCCAGGTGGGCGATAAGATCCAGGTGATGGTGCTCCATTTCGACCGCCAGAACGAGCGTGTTTCCCTCGGCCTCAAGCAACTGGTCCCAGATCCCTGGACGCAGGCGAGCGAGAAATACCCTGTCGGCACGCAGGTCAAGGGACGCGTGGTCAGCCTCACCGATTACGGCGCGTTCATCGAACTCGAAAAGGGAGTCGAAGGACTTATACACGTCTCCGAAATGTCCTGGACGAAAAAGATTCGCCATCCGTCCAAGATCCTCAGCGTGGGCGACGAAGTCCAGGCAGTGGTGCTCAGCATCGACCCCGACAACAAGCGCATCTCGCTCGGCATGAAGCAGCTTGAGCCGAATCCGTGGGACATCATTGCCGACAAGTATCCCATCGGCACGACCATTGCCGGAAAAATCAAGAACATCACCGACTTTGGCGTCTTCATCGGGATCGACGAAGGCATCGACGGCCTCGTGCACATCTCTGACATCTCCTGGACCAAGCGGATCAAACATCCTTCCGAGGCTTTCAAGAAGGGCCAGGAAGTCCAGGCGATCGTGCTCAACATCGACAAGGACAACGAACGCTTCTCGCTGGGGATTAAGCAACTCGAATCCGATCCCTGGGAAAGCGTTCCGGACCGTTATCCGATCGGCAGCCTTGTCACCGGTCCCGTCACCAACGTGACGGACTTCGGGCTTTTCGTTGAGTTGGAAGAAGGGATCGAAGGCCTTGTGCATGTTTCCGAAATCAGCAAGGAGAAGATCAAGTCTCCGATCGGACAGCAAAAGGTGGGAGACCGCGTCACCGCCAAGGTGATCAACATCTCGCCAAAAGACCGCAAGATCGGGCTCTCCATGAAGAAGGTCGAGGAGCACGAAGACCGATCGACTTACGAAGAGTACGCAACCAGCGCCAAGGCGGCCACGTCCAATTTGGGCGAACTGCTGAAGGGCGAACTGGAAGCTCTCGCTCAGAATAATTCGACGAACGACAAAAACTAAAGCCAGATTGGGGCTCCCTCGGGCGCCCCAATCCGCTGAAAGTTAAGAGACGCCCGGTTTTCTCCGCCTTCATGCGAGGCGTGAGCCGGGCGTCCGTATTTCAGGGGAGAATTTGCCAAAGGAGAGACGCTGTGGGAAGCCGCTAACGTTCAGGCGTTGAAGTAGCTGACGTCGCCCACGCCTTCGCGTAGGACCTCCGGAACATCGTCAATGAGGGAAATGACGCTGGATGGCTTCCCGGAAACCACTCCCCCATCGATAATTATGTCGAGAGCGTGCCCCAGCTTGCCCTTGATTTCCTGCGGCGTCTCCAGGGCGGCTCCGCTTTCGGGATCTGTCGCGCTGGTGCTGATGACCGGATGGCCCAAGTCCTTCACGATGGCCAGGCATATGTCGTGGTCGGGAACCCGGATGCCCACCGTGCGCCGTTTCGTCAGCATGATTTTGGGAACGAGCCGCGATCCTTCCAGAATAAAGGTGTAGGGACCGGGCAGGAAGCGCTTCATCGTCTTGTAGGCGTAATTCGTCACCTGCGCATACTCGCTCAGGTCTTTCAGGTCGCTGCAAATGAAGCTGAACGGCTGCTGCGGGGATCTTCGCTTCAACTGATAGATTTTCTCGATAGCTCCCTTATTCATCAGGTCGCAGCCAATGCCATAGTAGGTGTCGGTCGGGTAGGCAATGATTCCTCCCGCCAGCAGCGTTTCCACCACTTTTTGAATTTTCCGCGGCTCCGGGTGCTGCGGGTTGATTTCGAGAATCATTGTGAACGCTCCTTGTGAATGCTCCGTTGCATTGTCGAAATAATCACTACAACGGCTGAACGGTTAGGCAAAGACGTATTTCACCGGGGTTGAGGCCCAACCTCATCACCCTTCTCCGGAGACGGCGTCAAATAGAGAGCAGGGCATGGATCAGTTGGAAACCACTCCCGAAAAATTGAACCTGGCGGCAATCGACATCGGATCTCATTCCGTACGATTGTTGATTATATCACATGCTGCATCGAAAGGCATCGTTCCTCTGCTCCGCGTTCGGCGCACAACGAAACTGGCGGAAGGATTTGGAAGCGATGGGCGCCTCGCGCGGGAGCGAATGATGGCGAGCATCGAGGCGCTCCGGGAATACGCCGCGCTGGTTGAGGCGCACGGAGTCCGATCCTGCATTGCCGGGGCCACGGGCGTGATCCGAAAGGCCGCGAACGGTCAAGCGCTCCTCGAAGCCATACGAAGTGAAACGGGCATCCCGGCCAGGATTCTCTCGGAAGACGAGGAGGCGTTTTTCTCCACCAAGGGCGCGCTCAGCGCACTGCCCGAGCGGTCCTCACCCGTTGTGACATTCGACCTCGGAGGGGGCAGTACGGAGTTTCTTCTGATCGGTCCGGAAGAAGAGAAGCCCTTGTGGAGTGCAAGCGTATTCACGGGTGCGGCGACTGTGGCAGGGCGTTTTTTGCAAGGCGATCCCACGGATCATGCTTCGATCCGCGAGGCGGAAGCGGCAGTCCGGCTTTCCCTCGCACCCACGCTGGATGCACTGAAAGTCCGCATGAAAGAGGCCAAAATCCCATTTTTCGACCTGATCGGAACCGCCGGAACCGTTACGACTCTCGCGGCGATGCGCCTTGAAATGGTGGAATACCAGCCAGGCAGGGTGAACGGACTCCAGCTGTTCGGGAAGGAAATCAGACAATTGACAGACCGCATCGCAGGACTGCCCGTGGCCGCCAGGAGCAACCTGCCCGGTCTGGAAAAGGGGCGGGAGGATGTTATTTTGGGTGGGGCGCTGGTTGTGCTCGAAATCCTCCGGCAGTTGGGTAAAGATGTTTTCAGCGCTTGTGACGCCGGACTTCCGGAAGGACTTGCAATCCACCTATTGGAGGAGGAATTGCGCCTCCCTCACACCCTGCGCGCCTCGGCGCCCTGCCACTGGTGACCTTGCTGGGAAGGCGGACGCCGCTACAACGCACTGCCCGTCATGACTTCTTTTGCTTGACTGAAGCACAGGAACAGTTCCTCCATCCCACCCGACAATTTTTCCAGGTCTTTGTCGCGAGCGGCCTGCTCCATATTCTTTGCGGCTTCATACAGGGCCATGGCAGCAACGTTTCCCGAGGCCCCCTTGATCCTATGCGCCAACATCTCAGCGCGGACGACGTCCCCTGAGGCGACGGAGGAGCGCAGGGCGTCCAGTTCTCCAGCTATCTCTTCGATAAAGGCCGCCACGATAGATTTCACCAGAGCCGCATCCCCCATCAGCCTGTCCTTGAGGGTTTCTTCGTCAAATATGTCAACCCGCCCCGGGCGTTTCACAGCCGGAGCGTCAGAGGAAGGCGTCTCGATAAAAGAAGCGCTGGACAGTTCCGGCTCATGGCTCTCATCTACCATCGCCTTAGCGGCGTCATCGGACGCTCGCAGGAGATATTTTTCAAGGACGTTCGCAACATCTATCGGCTGCACTGGTTTCGGAAGGTAATCGGTCATTCCAGCCGAAAGGCATTTCTCCTTGTCGCCTTTCATCGCATGGGCGGTCATAGCGACTATGGGAATGTCTTTATCCAAGGCCCCCGACTTCCCACTCCGCACATGGCGCGTGGCTTCATAGCCATCCATTTCCGGCATCTGGCAGTCCATCAGCACGAGATCATAGGGAATCGTTTTAAGGGCTCGGAGCGCCTCCAGACCATTGGCCGCAGTGTCCGCGCGGTAGCCCAGCTTCCTCAGAATAGCGAGCGCAACGTTCTGGTTGGTCGCATTGTCCTCGACGAGCAGAATGCGAGCCCGGCGTTTCTCGGCTTCCTCGGCGGAACGGCGTGCAACGCCACATTCTTCCTCCCTGGCGGGCAAGACTTCAAACCGGGCAAACGGCATTCCCGCGGCCCTCGCAATAGACTCCCGGAGCAGGGACTGCCGGACGGGTTTGGAGAGGCAAGCGGAAAACCCTAACTCCTCGAAATAAGCGGTGTTCCCGCACTGTCCCACGGAAGTCATCATGATGAGCCGGACCGCATGGAGATCGGGTTCAGCCTTGATCCTCCGGCCCAGTTCAATTCCATCCACCTCCGGCATGAGCATGTCGAGGAGTGCAACCTCGAAGGGGTCCCAGCGGTTTGCGGCTGCTTTCAGTTTTTCCAGCGCGGAAGTAGCGTTTTCCGCTTGATCGAACCGACACCCCCATGACTTCAAAAGCGTCGTCGCAAGCAGCCGGTTCGTCGCGTTGTCGTCCACCACCAGCACGTTAAGCCCTGCGATGTCGGCAAGAGGTGCGTCAGCTACGACGGCCTTTTGGGGTTGTTTCTCAAAAAGGGCCGTGAACCAGAAAGTCGATCCGACGCTTTCCTCACTCTCCACCCCGATGCTCCCTCCCATCAATTCAGCGAGCTGTTTCGAGATGGCGAGCCCCAGTCCCGTGCCGCCAAACTTCCTGGTGGTGGACCCATCCACCTGTGTGAATGGAGAAAAGAGAGACGGGATGCGATCCGCCGGTATCCCTATTCCCGTGTCGGTGACGGTGAAACGCACCACCACCGCCGCTTCGCTGTCGCTTTCAAGGCTCGCCCGGATCGAGACTTCCCCTTCTTGGGTGAACTTGATGGCGTTTCCCGCAAGGTTCATCACAACCTGCCGAAGCCGTCCCGGATCTCCGCGCAACAGGGAAGGCGTCTCGGGGGTGACCATGCAAAGCAGCTCTATGCCCTTCTCATAAGCTCTCCCCGCAAGCATTTCAGCTGCGTCGCCCAGCGTATTCCGCAGATCGAAATCGAGGATTTCCAGCTCAAGCTTACGGGCTTCTATCTTGGAAAAATCAAGGATATCGTTTATGAGCGAAAGCAACGCTTCGCCGCTCCCGCGGACTATCTCCGCGTATTGCCGCTGCTCCGGCGTGAGATCGGAATCGGTCAACAGACCAGCCATGCCGATGACGCCATTGAGCGGAGTCCGAATTTCATGACTCATGTTGGCCAGGAATTCACTCTTGGCGGCGCTCGCCCTTTCGGCCTTCTCCGCCATCTCGCCCGTCTGTTCGATGGCGATCAGAAGCTGCCGGTTGGTCTCCTGCAAATTCACTTTAGACCGGTGCAACTCCTCCTCAGCCTTCTTGCGCTCCGAAATATCTACAAAGCATTCCAGCAGTTTCTCTCGCCCCCCCACCTGGACCCGCTTGACCGACTTAAGCACGGGAATGGGCCGGTGGTCTGCTCGGAGCATGACCCTCTCGGCGCTATCCACTTCATTTCCGAGATCGATCACCGGGCAGTTTCCCTCGGCCGCCGGGCACAAGAAATCGTGGCACATATGTCCCACAATGTTCTCCGCCGGAGCGCCAAAAAGATAAGATGCGTGGGCGTTCACGGTCTCTATCATGCGCGTCTCGGGATCGACGATCACCACCCCTGCGGGTAGGTTTTCAAGCAGAGTTCGTTGCAAAGCCTCATTTTCCTGCAACGCCTTCCATGAGGCTTTCAGGCGATGCCCCACCCTCCGGGAATGCCCCGCCAGAGTCAGGACGACGAGGGTCACCGCCCCTATCCCAAGGATGAACGGCCAATACTGCCGCGCCGCTTGGCTAAGCGTCACCTTCCCATAGTCCTGATACGGAGGCAGACGCAATTCTCTAAGGCATTCCTGCACTTCCGTATAATCCAGCGGGATACCCCAGCCCGCCCCTTTTGAAGCCTTGGCCGCGTTTGAATCCGCGGGCATCCGCAGCAATGTGGACGCCACTTCCTTCCCAAGCTCCAGATCCACGCCTCTCACGGCTGCAAAAGGCCATTCGGGATAAAGCGAAGAGGAAACCAGGAACGGGTAATCTTTCACAGATGAAACGCCGGGGCCTTTCAGAACCTTGAATTCACTCAACCGGATGCGCCCCTCGCTCGCCATCCTCTCCAGCTGCGTGCTTCTCACGACTCCCGCATCCGCCCGCCCGCTCCGGACGGCTTCCACCACCGCGTCGTGCGAGCCCAAGAAGTTCAGGGAAGAAAAGGCCTCCTTCGGATGCATCCCCACACGCTCGAATTCCCTCCAGGCGGCCTGCCACCCGCCCAAAGAGGAAGGGTCGACCGCGCTGAAACGCTTGCCTCTCAGGTCTTCCAGGTTATTGATGTCGTTTCGGTCCGCCTTCTCAAAAATCACGCCGCCGAAAACGGGCAGCCCTTCTTCCTTCTCGTCCACCCCCGGTTGCAGGAACGTGGCCACCCGGTAGGCCAGTCCATCGCGCTCCAGCCCCACATACATCGAAGGATTCGTGAGCAGAAAATCCACCTGGCGGTTTTCGACTGAAGCCCGTATTTCCATGAAGCCAAGGGGAACTATCACAAACCGGCGGGGCGCCAGTGTTGCGCTCAGGTAGTTCGCTGTTTCCGACCACTCCCGCAGGCAGATTTCTTTGCCCCTGTTGGCAAGGACGCCCAACCGGACGGAGTTTTCCCCTGCCGGCCCATCGGGCTCGGCATCCGGGATCGCATCGACCGCCTGCGCTGCGGTGGACTCTGGGACAACGGCGCGGGAAGCATCGCCCCCATCGCTCTGCTCCGCCGGTCCTATAGAAAAAGACCGCACGGCTGGGGCGGCGCCGTTTTCTGTTTCGCAACGTAAAGTTCGGGCTCCACAAGCGACGCCAAGCCAAACCACCGCCAGGACCAGCAACGTGGAAGTCACAACGCGGCGACGCATTCAGGCATTCCTCCGTGGCAATCGAAGCTGGGCGGACCGCGCTTTCGGCATGAGAAGCTTCCGGTGTTGTTGAGTTTATGTTGTAGATGAGAAGAACCAGTCCATCATTCCAAGCTATCATCGGCTTTCGGACAGAAATACTTGAGAGCCATTGCACCCGAAAGCGACAAATCCACTACGTCCTCTTCCTCTCGTCGAGAGTCTCCCGCACCAGGCGCAGTAAACCTTCATGGCTAAACGGCTTTTGTATCAGCTTCAGGCCTTTCTCCAGCACAAAATTGGCGTGAATCGCATTTTCCGTATACCCGCTGGCGAAAAGGACGGGGATGTCAGCCCTTATCTTCTGGGCTTGTTCATAAGCCAACCGCCCCCCGAGCTTGGGCATCACCACATCGAGCAACATGAGATCGACCGCCTGCGGATTATCCCTTAATAACGCCAAAGCATCCTCGCCATTCCTCGCCGTCAGCACCCTGTACCCCGCCCCTTCCAGGACCCGCGCCGTAAAATCCCGCACCATGTCCTCGTCCTCCGCCAGCAGTATCAGTTCGTCGCCGCCCCTGATCGGGAGTTCTGTCCTCGGGGCGGCATCAACCGCCATGCGCTCGGCCACGGGCAGATAGATCCTGAAGACCGATCCTTTCCCCGGTTCGCTGTAGACGTGCACCATGCCCTGGTGCTGCTTTATGATCCCATAAACCGTTGCTAGCCCCAGCCCGGTTCCCTGCCCTGGGGCCTTGGTGGTGAAAAAGGGCTCGAAAATGCGGTCGATGGTCTCTCTATCCATTCCCTCCCCGGTGTCCGTAACGCTTAGCAGGACGTATCGCCCCGGAACGGCCCACGGATGCTTTTCGCAATAGCTGCTGTCGAGCCAGACATTCTCCGTCTCTATGGTCAGCACTCCGCCATCCCGCATGGCGTCCCGGGCGTTGACGCAGAGATTCACCAGCACCTGCTCCACCATCCCCCGGTCCCCATGGACAGCTTCGATCCCCTGGCCCGGTATGAAATCCAGCCTTATGTGCTCTCCGATCAAACGCACCAGCATCTTGAGCAAGTGGGAGGTCACCTCGTTCATGTCGAGATCCTCGGGCCTAAGCACCTGGCGGCGGCTGAAAGCGAGCAGTTGCCCCACCAATCCTGCGGCGCGGCCTCCCGCCTTGGCCACTTCTCTCAGGGACGCGTACGCCGAATGCTCCGGGCCCAGCTTCGCGAGGATCAATTCGGTGTATCCGTTTATGACTTGGAGAAGGTTATTGAAATCGTGCGCGACGCCTCCCGCGAGCGTCCCGACGGCTTCCAGCTTCTGCGCCTGCCGCAGCTGCATTTCGAGGACTTCCCGCTCTTCCTCCGACTTCTTGCTCTCTGTAATATCCTGGATGACCCCCAGCATGCGCACAGGGAGGCCTGCCTCATCCCGATCCAACTCCGCGCGCTCGTGCAGCCACCGCAACTCGCCATTGGGCTTCACGATCCGGTATTCGGCGTCGAAGTCGACTCCTTCGTCGCGCGCGAGCCTGCGGCTCACCGTCACGCGCTTGCGATCTTCAGAATGCATCAAGGAAGAAATGAATTCCAGGGACGGCTCCGGAGTTGTGCAACCGGCTATTCTTTGGAGTTCATCGGACCAAAGCGTCTTTCCGCTTTCCAGGTCCCATGCGTAGCTTCCCACGTGCGCAATGGACTGGGCCCGTTGGAGCGCCATCTCGCTCTCCCTGAGCGCCTTTTCCGACATTATGCGAAAGGTCACGTCAGAAAACATGGTTGCAAAACCGCCCTCGCCCCATGGGGCCGCCGACACCTCGAAATACTTGCCCATCGGAGCAAAATAGGCCTCCATGTGCAGCGGAGAGCCCGAGAGCGCCACCCCCGCATATTCCCTGAGATAAGGGGCCATGGCCGTTCCATATACTGCCGTCGCCAGTTTCCCAACGGCCTGGCTCCGACTGATCCCCAGTATGCGCTCAAAACCGGGGTTGACGTCTATAATTCGGTAATCGACGGGACGGCCCTCTCCGTCCACAACTAACTCCTGCAATGCAACGCCTTCCGACATATTGGAAAGCAGCGCATGGAATCGTTGTTCGCTCTGGCGAAGCTCATCTTCCGACTTCTTCTTCCTGAGGGCGCTCCACATTCCCTCCATCAGCAGCGTCAACTGGCGAACGTCCGACTCGTCATATTCTCCGGATTTGTTTCCAACCCCCGCGACCAGGACTATTCGTCCGTCATCGAACACCGGAACGCTCAGAAACCGAAGAACTGGAACATGCCCTGGCGGCAGCCCGATCCGGGAAGGCCCCTCCGCTCCGTAGTCGTTGACGACAACCGGCTGTCGCCGACGGACCGACTCGCCCCACAGCCCTGCATCCTCGACCCTGCGCAACAGTTTTTCCTCCACCCCAAGGCCGCAATCCCTGACAGCGCGCTCCGACCAGGCCTGCACCGCGAGAACTCCCTCCTCCTCGTTGACGAGCGATATATAACCTATGGCGCTTTCCGTTAGACGTACGCCTTCTTCCAGGGCGAAAGCGGAGAACTGCTCGATCGGCCCATCGCTCATGCGGTTCAGCCGCAGGAGAGCCTCCAGCCGCTGGGCATTTAGCCGACGCTCGGCTTCTATTCTCCTGCGCTCGGTGATTTCCAGATGCGTCCCGCAGGCCCTGAGAGGCTTTCCATCCTTATCCCAAGCGATGACCTTTCCTCTGGCAAGGACCCAAACCCATTGCCCGGACTTATGCCGCATCCGGAATTCCGATTCATAGAGCGGGGTTTTCCCTTCCAGATGGTCGGATAACGTCCTCTCCACAGCCCCCACGTCATCGGGATTTATACGACCGCGCCAGGAATCGTAGTGCGGAGCAATTTCGTCAGGCCAAAACCCGAGCATGCTGGCCCACCGTCCACCGTAGACGGCTTCTCCGGTCTGCACGTTCCAGTCCCACACGCCCAGGTCCGTTCCCATCATCGCCAACGCCAGACGCTCTTCGCTCTCCCGCAGCTCCGCCTCCGCCCGCCGCCGTTTCTCTAACATGGCGTTGGCCGAAGCGCCCAATTCGTACAACTCGGTGAGGAAGATGCTATCCGTGTCGATGGGGGCTCCGCCCTTTTCCATATTCCTGAAAAAAGAAAGAAATATTTCAAATTGCCCCCTTAGGTAACGGTACATTAGGTAGCATATCACGAGCGAGCCCATCAGGGCGCACGCCAGTATCACCCCCAAATCCAGCGCGGCGGAAACCATTTTTCGTCGCATTTGGGCAGCCATTTTGTCTATGACCGATTCCACCTCGTCAGAATAAACCCCTGCGCCAACCATCCATCGCCACTCGGGAAATCCCTTCACAAAGGAGATCTTGGGACAGATGCACTTGGTCGTTGGCTTCTCCCAGTGGTAGTGGATAAAGGCGCCGCCGGGCGTCTCGGCCGCCTTGCGCTCTTCCTGGATCACCTTGACGCCATACGGGTCCGTCATTTCCCACAGATTCTTTCCCACTAGTTCGGGCTGGACCCCGTTCATTAACGTAACGCCATCGTAATTGACGACGAAAATGTATCCGTCGTCCCCGAACCGGATTTTTCCAATCCGGTCCAAGACCTCCCTTTGGATGTCGGACTCTACGTCATCAAGATACTCCCCGACGCCGACAAGGCAGTCCAAGGGCTTAAAGTACTTAATATAGGCTATCTTTGGAAAGCTGCGCCCCTGAGAATCCGGCTTTGTCCAAAGGTATCTGTAAAACCCCTCCCCTTTGCTCCGAATGATCTCTATCATGTCGCGGATCACATAGGCCCCCGAAGGGTCCTGTAAGTCGAGCAGGTTTCTCCCTTCAAGCTCGGGATGATCCGCAAACAGGAGTTCGACTCCGTCGAGGCGGGTGGCAAAATAGTAACCGCGCCCATTGTTGAACCGGATGGGCCGGAGGGCCTCCAGAATGAGTTTCCGCTTCTCTTCCGGCTTTATGCCCGGAGGAAGATTCTCGTAGAGGTGCGTTGCTATCGCGTGCGCTTCATAGGCCCGCTCCTGAATGGATTCTTTCAGACGAGTTTCCGTCTTTGAACGATTATACTGAATAAACTCGACAGCTTTTTCAACCTCCGCCCGGATGGTCTGCTGCCGCTTCAGAATGTAATCCGCGCGAAGGCGCTGCGATTCCAAAAGGAACCTGTTATAATCTCTCCCAAAGACAAAAACGCCGATTCCAAGCGTTATAGCCGCGGTCAGTGCGGCTGATGCAAAGAAGAGCGTCCAGAGCACGCTGTACCTTTTTCTACTTGTCATTGTCCAAGCGCTTTCAATCCGTCGAGGCGGGAAATGCATCCATGGAGGACGATGGCGGAGCGATAGCGCCAGCGTTCCCCAATTATCACGCACATTCGCGCCCAATTGACGATGAATTTTACCTTTTCAGACCGAATCGGACCTTTTGATGCAAACGCATAAGCTTTTGTTAAGAACGGCGAGCAAGCACTAACATCAAACAACTCCCAACTATTCATCAGGATATTGGCGTCAATATTTTGAGCGCCGGCTCTACAGGTCTCCCATTACCAGGAGCCTCATAGGCATAGGAATGATGACGCTTTCCGCTTCACCATTCAGCAAGCGAAACAATTTTGTGTATTTGCAAGAAATGGGCCTTAGGCTTCGGCAGGCGTCTATGCAACATCATCTCAGGATGGCACGAATACTGCTTCTATTTGGGTATAAAGAGCGGCTTCTTCCTGAAAGGAGATGGAAATGGCTTCAAATGGACGCAAATTTCTATGGCTCAACCGTGACAGGAAGTT
>CALFXO010000165.1 GCA_937958025.1 uncultured Syntrophobacteraceae bacterium | reverse complement strand
AACCGCCTCTCATGAAAGAACCGCATTATCCTTGCATCGTTGTTCTAAAAGAGCCGCACCCAATGAAGAATGATCGGGTTCTCCTCGGGGAGTATTCCCCCAAGGATTTGGGTTCATATAATCATACGCCGTCAAAGACGCAAGCCTCCCTTTGTGAAATGGAGTGATGCCAGTGGTCTAATGAGCTGACGCACCAAGGGCTCTGAAACGTGGTTCATAGCTCCCCTTGCGATTGGCTGATACGGAAAACTTCATAGGACTTTTGGCCTGAGAATTTCTTCTAATCAATCCGTTAAGCTTTTGAGACGCAGACATTCTCGAATTTTCCGGCTTTTGCAGGATGCTTCTCTGCCGAAGGGCGCATGAGTTCCACGCTCGACGTCCTGGTGCTGGCAGCATTCAGTATGAGTTTGTTTCTTTGCAGCATGCACGTCTTGCGTCGCAAGTGGATAGACTGACGGCCGCTCACTTCCGCATCGTTATTTCCCGCGCTTTGGGGCCGCAGTTAAAGAGCAGGTCGAGCGCGGAGAGGTTCGGAGCGAAATTCCCCCAAAGCTGAGGATAGACGGGAGACGGCGGATTGAAAAATCGAAGCTCGATCCCCGCCGAGCGGAAGAAGCCCAAATCAAGATATTTCGCGGCGGAGCGCTGAACCAGGAGCGAGCGGCTCCCCATTTTCTCGCACACCTCCGCGAGCAGGGCGTCTCCCCGCGCGGTAATTCCAAGCTCGGAGAACCGCACGATTTTTGCCGGCAACCGAAGCTCCTCCAGGAGCCTTTCGAGAAACCGCATATTGAAATCGACCAGCCGCTCGCACTTCGCCGCAAAGATTTCCTCCACCCATGCAAAATGCTCGCGAAAATACGGAGCGTCGGAATACGCCGACCGGAGGCTCTCCGGGTGCTTCCGCACCCATCGGTCGTCGTCGTACGACAACCTCACATCACTGATTTTCTGCAACCCCAGCCCCTTCCTCCGCACGGGGATGGTCATCCAGAAAGCTCCGCCGCTGTTCTTGAAGCGGTTCCGGCTCACCCACGTGGTCCCCAGGGGGAACTGGACGTCGTCGAGCGCGACGAAAACGTCGGAGAGCCCGATCTTGTGAAAAAGCCCCGGATAGGGGGCGAAATAGGGTTGCCCCGTGGAGAGCATCATGTTTTCCGGACCTCCCCCGATTTGGGTGGAAAAAAGCGCGACGCCCCTTCGCCTCGTAAAGCGGCCCCAATTCCTCTGATACAAATAAATTATTTCCTCCAAAGCCGTTTTTCAAGCATGCGTCCTATGCAAAAGCGCCTTCTGTCCTCTTTTGAACAAAAATTTCCTTCGACCGCAAGTTTTTCCCTCCCCAGGGGTTTAACGGGTAAAGGGCGGAAAGACGGGGCGATGCAGCCCCCTCCGCGAAGAGGTCGCGGAAAGAGTCGATGCCGACAGGGGAAGGAGACGTCATGTCAGCGGAAGAACGAACGCTAGGGATCGAAAGCATGGGGTTCGCGCCTTTGAAAAGCTCGGATGCTCCGAGGGCGAGGAACCGCTACAACAAAATGGAATGGGCGGGGGCGTTTGGGGACCTTGGCACGCTCATCCCCTTCGTGGTGGCCTACATCACGATAGTGAAGGTGGACCCCCTGGGGCTCCTCTTCATGTTCGGCATTTCTCTGCTGATCGCCGGGCTCTACTACAAGACGCCCATCCCCGTGCAGCCCATGAAGGCCATCGGGGCGGCGGCCATCGCCGGGGGCATCAGCCCCGCCGCGCTTTTCGGGTCGGGGCTCACCACGGGGCTCTTTTGGCTCGTCGCCGGGGGCGCCGGCTTGGTCAAGCCGATAGCCAGGCTCGCCACCAAGCCGATCGTGCGCGGCATTATGCTCGGGCTCGGCCTTTCCTTCATGGTGGACGGGGTGAACCGCATGAGGACGGCGCCCGTCCTTGCGGGCATAGCTCTCGTTGTCACCTATGCGCTCCTCACGAACCCGAAGCTCCCCGCGATGTTCGTTCTCCTCGTCATCGGCGTGGCCTCCGCCGTCATCGTCAACCCGCAACTCATGGAGGAGCTGAAGGCGGTGCACATCGGTTTTCGCTATCCGGAATTCAGCCTTCCCATGATCCGTTGGAGCGACGTCCTCACCGGGACGCTCCTTTTCACCATCCCGCAGATCCCGCTCACGCTCGGGAACGCCGTGATAGCGATTACCGCCGAGAACAACGAACTCTTCCCCGACCGCCAGGTGACGGAGCGAAAAATCGCCATCTCGCAGGGCGTCATGAACCTCGCGTCGCCGCTTTTCGGCGGCATTCCGATGTGCCACGGCGCGGGCGGCATGGCGGGGCATGTCCGTTTCGGAGCGAAGACCGGCGGGGCGCTCGTCATCCTCGGGAGCATCCTCATTGTGCTCGCGCTCTTTTTCAGCGAATCCATATCCATCATCCTGAAGATTTTCCCGAACGCCGTCCTCGGGGTGATCCTCTTCTTCGCGGGGTCCGAGCTGGCGCTCGTGGTGCGGGATATAGGGGACAAAAAACAGGACTTCTATGTTATGCTGATAGTGACCGCATTCGCTATGTGGAACATGGGCGTTGCGTTCCTGGTGGGAGTGATCCTTGACAACGCGCTGCGGCGGGGGTGGCTCAAAATCTGATCCGCGACGCCCCGGCGCTTCGGGGGCCGTTGCACCCGGGCCGCAGATTTGCTACATATCGTCCAAAGGACGACTCCCATGACGGACCCGGATCTCGAACTGATGGAAGCGGTCGGGCGCGGCGACCCCAAGGCGTTTGAAGCGCTGGTGGAGCGCTGGCAGGGCCCCCTCATCCATTTTATCGCGAGATATTTGGGAGACCAAAACGCTGCGGAGGACGTCGCGCAGGAGGTGTTCCTCCGCATCTATCGGGCGGCGCCCCGGTTTGAAGCACGGGGGAAGGTTTCAAACTGGATTTTCCGCATCGCCTACAACCGGGCGATGAGCGAGCTCGGGCGGCGCAAGCGACTCTGGGGCCTCCACGAAGCATTGAAGCAAAAGGCGGACGAAGAGGGCGAGCCCCTCGGCGACGATTCCGGGCGCCGCGACATGGAAGAGGAGCTATCGGCGGGGCTCGCGATGCTCCCCGAAAGGCAGCGGGCGGCGCTCCTCCTTCGCGTGAACGAAGAATTGTCCTACCGGGAGATTGGCGAGGTCCTCGGGGTAAGCGAGCAGAGCGTGGAATCGCTCCTTTTCAGGGCGAGAACGAGCATAAAGCGGCATCTCGGCCGGTCCGCCGAGGGACTGCGATCATAGTGGAATCAAGGAGCAGGCAATGGCGAAGCATTCAGAGCACGATGATTTCGGCGAAAAGCTTTCGGCGTTCCTCGACGGAGAGTTGGACGGGTCCGAATCGCGGGAATTGGAGCGGCGCATCGCAGACTCCCCCTCCTTGAAGGCCGATATCGAAGCTTTCCAGGAAATCGACGCCATGGTGCGCGCCTTCCCGAAGGTCGCCCCGTCGCCCGACTTCGCGAAGCGTGTGACGGAAGAGGCTATGCGTGCTGCCGTCGAAGCGCGGATGCAGCGCACGCCGCCGCGCGCGGCCTCTCGAGCCCCATTTTGGAAGCGGGTGCTGGAACAGCTCTCGGCGGCGGCATACAGCATCGTCGAGCCGGAGGCCCCGCCGAGCGTTCGCGCCCTCGACGAACTCGGCGACTGCCCTCCCCTTTCGATGAGCTGCGCCTATCTCACGCTTATCGGCCATGGCTCCGGGGGCTTCTGACATGAACGGGACGGCCCTCTTTTTCGCCGGGCTCCTGACGGGCCTTGTCCTCGCCGGAGGAGCGTTCTACGGCCTTTACGCTCACGCCAGGCGCAAGAGAGGCGCCGCGCGGAGCATCGTGGGCTACCTCGACCTCCTCCCCGACCTCTCCGGCGCGCAGCGGGAGAAGGTGCAGGAAATCCGGCGAACTTTCCTTCCAAGGGTGGAAGGGATTCGGCGAAACCTGCGGCGGGAGCGGGCGGAGCTGGCGAGGCTGCTCTTTGCCGAGCCCAAAGACCTCGACGCCGTCTATAGGGCCGCCGAGCAGGTTCTCGACCATCAGACGGAGCTCGAGCGGGAGGTAATCGAGCACATCCTCGAGGAGCAGGAAATGCTCACCCCGTCCCAGAAGAGAAGATTTTACGAGATCATCGTCGAGCAGTTCGCTTCGGGAGGACTCGGGGTCCACGACGTGAGGGGAAGGGATTAACGACTTGGCTTATCGCGGCGGCAGGCTATGCTCGTCGATGATTGAAAATTGCGTTTTCTTAGGAGCGGCATCCTGCCGCGACTGGCGAAACGTCGCGGTGGAATATGCCCTCTGGATCAAGACATTCAAACCTTGACGGATATAGGCAAGTGAAAAGTGTCGTGCACAAACGGCGCGGTGGAATAGCCCCCAAATGGCTGCGGGCGGCGGCGCTCGCGCTCCTGCTGGCCCCCATCCTCATCGCATGCGGCCAGGACGAGAAGCCCGCTCGCGTGGATTTTTCCAAGCGGGAAACCGTCGGCTACGAGGAGCCCGCCCACACCATCACCTACGCCTACGTGCCGCAGTATTTCCATCGCGTCTCCTTTGAACGCCACGACCCCCTCATCCAGCACCTCAAGCGCGAAACCGGGCTTCCCATCCGGCAGGTCTTCCCGGACAGCTTCGACGAATTCATCCGCATGACGGGCCAGGGCAAGATCGACATTTCCTTCGCCAACCCCTTCATTTACGTTAAAGTGGCCCAGCGCTTCGGCAGCCGGGTCTTCGCGCGCATCATCGAGATGGACGGCCGGGAGGGCTTCCGGGGGCAGATCATCTGCCGGAGCGACGACGCGCGCATACGCACGCTCGCGGACTGCAAGGGCAAGCGATGGGTGGCGGTGGATGCGTCCTCGGCGGGAGGATACCTCTATGCGCTGGGTCATTTTTTCGACCACGGCATCCGCAAGGAAGACTTCGCCGACATTTCCTTCGTGTCGGGTCCGGGCGGACAACAGGAAAAGGTGGTGCTCGCGGTCTACAACGGAAAATACGACATCGGATCGGTCCGCGAGGGCGCCCTCCAGCTCCTCGCCGACAAAATCGACCTCAGCCGCATACGCACGCTCGCCTACACTTCCTGGTACCCGGGGTGGGTGTACGTGGCGCGGGCGGGTCTCGCCCCCGACGTCCTGAGCGCCATCAAGACGGCCCTCCTCAAGCTCGACTGCCAGAGCGTCGAGCACCGGGACATCTGCGACGCCGCGCACTTCGCGGGCGTCCTCCCGGCGGACGACAGCGACTGCGACTCCATCCGGCGCCTCGCCGCCAAGGTGGGCGTCGATCTCAACGAGTAGCGCGGGGGCGTTCCCATGATTTCAAGAATAAGCTTCCGAGCCAAGATATCCCTCGCCATGATCGCCATGATCCTGCTCCTCGGGATTTCGCTCGCGCTCATCATCGCCCGGACCGCCTCGCGCGCGCTCCTCGACGAATGCAAAAAGCGGGGCGTATCAACGGCCGTCCACATCGCCGAACAGGTCACCGAGCCGCTTCTCTCGATGGACCTCCTCCGCATGAAGGACGTCGTGGACGACCCGAGGCGCGGCGACCAGGACATTGCCTACGCCTTCATCATCGGGCGCGACGGCAAGCCCATCGTCCACACCTTCATCGGCGGATTCCCCATGGACCTCCTCCGGGTCAACGGAGTCGGCGACGACGAGCCCTGCCGCGTCCGGCTCATCACGACCGGGAGCGAGCTTATCTACGATTTCGCCGCCCCCATCATGATCGGCAGGGAGCGCGTCGGCGTGGTGCGCCTCGGGGTTTCGCAAAAGGGGATCGGGGGCGCGGTCGAGCGCCTCGTCTGGAGCATCTTCATCGCAACGGGCGTCGCGGTCGTTATCGCCGCCATCCTCGGGGCCATGCTCGCCCGGACGATGACGCAACGAATCCGTCTTCTCCAGCGCTCCGCCGAGGAGATCGCTAACGGGAGCCTCGACGTCATGACTCTCCCCATGACCCAAACCCACTGCCGCGATCTGCTCCACTGCGACATGAAAGACTGCATGTCCTATGAAGACGGCGGCCACGGCTGCTGGTATACAGTGGGGGACCTCCGCCCGTTCGACGCGGGGCAAGGCGGCGGAGGCGACAAGCTGACGGCGTGCCGGGCCTGCCCGGTGTATCAGGAAAATCGGGGCGACGAAATCCAGAACCTCGCGGAATGCTTCGACATCATGGCCATGACGCTCAAGAAGCGCATGGAGGACTTGCACACCCTCCAGGAGCGCATGGTGCAGTCGCAAAAGCTCGAATCGCTCGGGCAACTCGCGGCGGGCGTGGCCCACGAGCTCAACACCCCGCTCGGCATCATCCTCGGCTACACGCAGCTCATGCTCCAGGATTTTTCGCCGGATTCCGAATACCACGAATGGCTCCAGATCCAGGAGAAGCACCTCCGCATCTGCAAGAAGATTGTCGCGGACCTTCTGCGCTTCTCGCGCAGCACGGGAACCGACAAGAGGGCGCTCGATCTCAACGAACTGCTGGAGCAGGTGGCGTCCGTCGTCGAGCACACCTTCGGGCTCGAAAAAATAGCCCTGGAGCGCCGCTTCGCCCCGGAGGCGCCCCTCATCGTGGGAGACCGCGAGAAGCTCCAGCAGGTCTTCCTCAACCTCCTCACCAACGCCTACGACGCCATCGGCTCCGACGGGACCGTGACGCTCTCCACGTGGCGCGATCCAGACAAGGGCGAAGCGCTCGTCTCCGTGGCCGACACGGGCCCCGGCATCCCGCCGCAGGCGCTCCCCAGGATATTTGACCCCTTCTTCACGACAAAGCCCGTAGGCAAGGGAACGGGGCTCGGGCTCTCGGTGACCTTTGGCATTGTGGAGGACCACGGAGGGAGGATCGACGTGGAAAGCCGCGTCCGCCCGGATGGCGCCGAAGCTGCGTCGCCGGATGGCGCGCGCGGGGAATTCGGCGTCGTCTTCACGCTCCATTTCCCCATCTACCAGCCGCCCAAGGCGGAAGGCCCGGCGGAAGCGCGACTAACCCCATAGCTCAAGCGGGAGCACGCCACATGGCAAACATCCTAGTGCTGGACGACGAACTCGACGCGGTCGTCCTCATCAAGAGAATTTTACAGCGCAAAGGGCATGAAATTTCGGTTTTCACGGAGGAGGAGGAAGCCATCGCCTTCGCCCGAAGCCAACCGGTGGACCTCGCCATACTCGACATGAAGCTCAAGCGCATGAACGGAATCGAGATATTGGAGGCGCTAAAGAAGGCCAACCCTGCCACGCGGGTGATGATGCTGACGGGGTTCCCATCCCCGGAAACCGCGAAGAAGGCGGCGGAGCTGGGCGCGGTTCAGTATTGCGTAAAGCCGATAGAGATAGATGAACTGGAGGAAAAGGTGAGGCTGATTTTGGGTAACCGTTCCGCGGCCCCTTGCATTTTAATTTGACAGCGATTAGTTATTTATATTGAATAGCAATCACACGTCAGTCGTATCCCGATGTAATGACGGGAAGCTCAACTCCTATAGGAACCGGGCAAGGATGCGGTAGTCGAAAAACTCCTTGAAATGGCGGCTTGCGCCTTGCCTTTGAGCAGTGCATCCGAGAACTTGAAAAGAGGAATGCTTCCCTGTTGAGCGATTCCACCAATTCCTCAACCAGGGCTATCATTTCGAGCACAACGACGGACTGGGCCAAGAGAACCTGAGCATGGTCTTCGTGATGCTCATGTTCCTCGCTTTCCTGGCGGATCAGATCCAGCGGATGTCGCGTCCTCTCTTTCGAGCCGCCTGGAAGAAGGCCGGCTGTAAGCGAGACCTGTGGGAAAAAGTCCGGGCGGTCTTCCACCTCGTTGTCGTGGAATCCATGGAGATGTTCTACAGGGTGATCCTCCTCGGCGCCCAGAAGATCTGCGGCCGTCTTCTCCTGGACGCCTCGTAGGCTGCCCGCGACATGCATCGCCCCCCTTTATCCCTTACATCCGTTCTCTTTTCATTGGACCCTGGTGCGGTCTCAACGGATTTCCATGGCGTCAATCCGTCACCGGGTGCATCTGAATGGCCAGGACCCTCCACGTCCGGCATTGCTGGTCGTCGCCTGATGCGGAGATTCTCCGGGGCGGCTATTTCCTGAGGATCATCCGGCAGTCGGCCACGGTGGCGCCCTGCCCTTCCACGTGCACGAGAAGTGGATTGATATCCATTTCCAATATTTCCGGATGATTTGTAGCCAACTGGGAAAGATTCACGATCAATTTTTCTACCGACTCAATATCGACTCGCGGCTTTCCTCTGAACCCATTGAGAAGTTTAAAACCTTTGACCCCCTGGATCATTTCCACCGCTTCGTCCCGTTCCACAGGAGCCAGGCAGAACCGAACGTCCTGGAACACCTCGACAAAGATGCCGCCCATCCCGAACATCAGCAAGGGGCCAAACGTCGGATAGCGGTTCATGCCCAATATGACTTCCTGCCCCTGCGGCGCCATTTTCTGGACCAGCACTCCCTGGACGACAGCGTTGGGATCGTACTTTTTCGCCCCTTCGAGAATCTGCCCATAGGCCCTTGCCACATCGCCCTCGCTCTCGAGCCCGACAACCACACCGCCCGCATCTGATTTATGCAGGATTTGTTCGGACACCACCTTCATCACCACGGGCCGCCCCATCCGGCCGGAAATGGCGACGGCCTCCTCGGGGCTGGTCGCGAGTTCCGTCGGAAGCACGCTGAATCCATAACACTTCAGTATGCCAAGCCCGTCCAGCTCTCCCAGATGGGTTTTCCCCTCAGCAATGCAGCGGGCGATGATTTCAGACGCTTTATTCGCATCGCATGAGGAGTCGAACGGCGCGAGCCTCCGGCGGCTCACCCATTGGGAGTACTTGAAGAGAGCGCTGAAAGCTTTCGCCGCGTTCTCGGGAAAGCGGAAAACCGGGTAGCCATGCTTCTGGAGGTAGTCTACCCCCTTCGACACATCGACGATCCCCATGAAGGAGCAAAGGATCGGCTTATTGGAGCGCCTCGCGACGCGCACGACGGCCTCCGCCGTGCCGGAAGCGTTCGTCATGGACTGCGGCGTCAGAATGACAAGCGCCCCGTCCACGCCGTCATCCTTGAGCACCGCCGCAAGCGCGCTCTCGTATCTGTCGTAGGAGGCGTCTCCGATGACGTCAACGGGGTTATGCAGGTTCGCCGTCACCGGAAGGTGCTCGGAGAGCTCCTTGACGGTCTCGTCCTTGAACTTGGCAAGCTTCAGGCCGGTGGAAATGGTCATATCGGTCGCTACGATGCCGGGGCCGCCAGCATTCGTAATGATTGCCACACGGTTTCCCATCGGCAGCTTGCGCCGGATCTTCCCGAGGCTGGATTCGGTCTTATAGGTGAAGGCGCTCGCATAATCGAACAATTCATCGATGGATTCCGCGCGGATGATGCCGGACTGCTCGAAGATGGAGTTATAGACCGCCTCGGAGCCAGCGAGCGCCCCGGTGTGCGAAGCCGCCGCCCGCGCTCCTTCGCTCGTCCTTCCCGACTTAATGACCAGGACGGGCGTTTGCCTTCGGCCCGCGGTGATCTCCCTCACGACCTCGACGAACTCCGGCCCGCGCCGCAGCTCTTCCAGGTAAATCATTATGACTTCGGTGTCGGGGTCTTCGTGAAGGTATTGCAGGAGGTCCAGTTCGTCCACATCCGCCTTGTTGCCGATGGATATGAATTTCGAAAAACCGAAGTCCCTGTCCGCCGCGAAATCGAGCACCGCCGTGCAAAGCGCCCCGCTTTGAGAGATAAACGATATTTTTCCCGGCGAGGGCATTCTCGAAGAGAAACTTGCGTTCAACCGGACGGAGTCCAGCGGGTTGATGACTCCGAGGCAGTTTGGCCCCACCACCCGCACCCCTGCCTCCTTGCATATGGAGACGATCCGGTTCTCTATTTCCGCGCCTTCCTTGCCAACCTCGCGGAACCCCGCCGAGACGATGACCACGCCTCGAGCGCCCTTGGCGACCGCCTCTTCCACGGCCCCAACCGCCAGGCGCGGCGGAAGGATGATGATCGCAAGATCCACTTCGTCCGGCACCTCCGTGATAGTGGGATAAGCCCTCACGCTGAGAACGGACCGCGCGCTGGGATTCACAGGGTAGAGCGTGCCAGTATATCCGCCCTTCAGGATATTGTTGAAGATGTCATGTCCGACTTTGCCGGGGGTGGTGGAAGCTCCTACAACGACAACAGATTGAGGAGAAAAAATAGCGTCAAGACTCATTGAGCATCCTTCTCGTTTCCATTCACATTCATTCTTTATCTAATTCGCTGTCACCTGGCTGTCCGCCGCGACAGGGCCGATCTCGTCGAAGTCCATAAGGATTTCGACTTCCCCGCCATAGTTCTCTACAACTGCGTTAGGAAAGGACTTCCTGAACACGTGGATCATTCCGGTGTTGTCCTTAAGCACATTGGCTACAAAGCCTTTGTAACCGTTTTCCTTGGCGATTTTCGTTAGCGCATCCAGGAGGTATGAGCCAACCCCTTTTCCCTGATAATCCTCATGCACCACAAATGCCACTTCCGCCCGGCTGTCATAGGCCATGGCGTAGGAGCCTATCGCCATTATCTCTTTATAGCCGCCCATGGGCTTGAGGCCGACGAGCGTCATGTTCTTACGGTAATCCACGTTCGCCACCTGTTCTTGCACCCTTTCGTGGGTGAAAAGCCTCTGGTAGTGAAAAAACCTGGAGTATAGCGTATCGTCCTGGAGCGAATAGAAAAAATTCCTGTAGCTGAGCTCGTCAGACGGGAGAAGAGGCCTGAACTCTATCGCCGTCCCATCGCCCAGATCCATGCAGCTCTTGTAAGATTCGAGGAAGATGAGATCGTCCTCGACTGGCGGAAGCTGGTCGCCAAAAATATAGTGACGCGTCTTGGCGGCGGCTATGAGGTCCTCGCGAAACTTCGGATGGGCGATTTGGGCAAGCTCCATGACCCGCTGGTAGATGCTCTTGCCGGCTAGCTCCGCTATGCCGTACTCCGTAACGACATAATGGACGTCTCCACGCGTGGTGGCCACCCCCGCCCCTTCGCTGAGATGCGTCACGATCCGTGAAACCTTCCCCCTTTGCGCGGTGGAAGGAAGCGCAATGATGGAATATCCTCCTTCGGACATGGCGCTTCCCCGAATAAAATCCACCTGGTCACCGATGCCGCTGTAAAACAGGTATCCCAACGAATCGGTGCACACCTGCCCGGTCAGATCCACTTCGAGCGCGGAGCTGATCGATATGAGGTCGCGGTTCCGCGCAATGTTCACGGGATTGTTGACGTACTCCGAGCTTCGGAAGTAAAAGCTCGGATTCTCATTCACGTAATCAAAAATCGCCCGGGACCCCATCACAAGGGAAGCCACCGTCCGCCCTGGATGGAGCGTTTTCTTCCTGTTGGTGATGACGCCCTTCTCGAAGAGCGGCAGGAAGGCGTCCGATATCATTTGCGTGTGCACGCCCAGGTCGTTCTTGTTTTCGAGATGCCCGAGGATCGAGTGCGGCAGCTGCCCGAAGCCCACCTGGATCGTCGCCCCGTCGTTCACGAGTTGCGAAACGTAGTGCCCGATCCTGTGAGAGACGGCATTATCCGCGATCCGCGCGGTGTTTTCCATCACCGGCTCTTCCTGCAACACTAGGAAATCGACGTCGTCCACATGGAGAAACGTATTGCCCAGAGTCCTGGGCATCTTGGGGTTCACCTGCGCAATGACCAGCCTCGCGCTCTCGACCGCCGAACGGGTGATATCCACCGAAACGCCCATGCTGCAATAGCCGAACCTGTCAGGAGGGGTCACCTGGACAAGGGCGACGTCCAGGCCAATGCGCCTGCTGCGAAAAAGGAAAGGAATCTGCGAAAGATATGCGGGGATATAGTCGATCTTGCCCTCGAACGCAGCCTTCCGCATCCGCGAGCTGATAAAAAACAGTTTCAGCTGGAAGCGCTTCAGAAAAAACGGATTATCCACGTATTCCGCCAGCGTTCCGGAAAGCATCTGATAAATGAGGACGTCCTGCAGGGAGACGTTGTTCACCATGGCGCGGATCAAATGTTGGGGCTCGCCCGACCCCGTGCTGACGAAAACGCGGCTGCCGTTTTTGATTTTCGTCACGGCCTTGACTGCGGTGATGACCTTTTCGCGGCAATACTCGTGGAGATAATCCTTATAGTCCATACGCAAGCGTCCTTTACTTCCAGTCGAGTTTCCGTATACAGTAACGGACCGGCTTCCGCCCCATGAAGCGAATTCCGGCGTTCCTCGATCCATAAGCATCGGGGCCAACACGTAAGTCGACCTTAGTTGTTTACCATATACCGTCACATAATGCAGTTCAACCGCTATATCTCCAGCCCCCCTCCAGACGGCGAAAAGGGCGGCAATGCATTCGAGCATCCAAGCCATGAAAAAAATCCCGTTCAAGGAAATCGCGCGCACCGTCGGAGATGCGAATCTTCTCACATCCCCTGAAGAACGCTACTGCTACAGCTACGACGCGAGCAGGTTGCAGGCCATCCCCGACGCGGTGGCCTTTCCGGGGAGCGCCGAAGAAGCGTCCCAACTGCTGCGCCTCGCGAACCGCGACCGGTTCCCTGTGTTCGCGAGGGGGGCTGGAAGCGGAATGGTGGGGGCCGCCCTCCCCTTTGGCGGCGGGCTCGTCATGCCCCTCACGCGTTTGAATCGCATCCTCGAAATCGACGCGGACGACATGGTGGCGGTCGTCGAACCGGGGGTCGTCACGGGGGAGCTGCAAGAGCAGGTGCGGCGCGAAGGGCTCTTCTACCCGCCCGACCCGGCGAGCCTCCGGTTTTCGACCATAGGCGGCAATGTCGCGATGTGCGCCGGGGGGCCGCGCGCCGTGAAATACGGCGTAACGCGCGACTATGTTATGGGGCTCGAAGTGGTTCTGCCAACCGGCGAGATCATCCGGACCGGCGGGCGAACCATGAAGGGAGTGGTCGGCTACGACCTCACCCGTCTCATGGTCGGATCGGAAGGCACGCTCGGCGTCTTCACCCGGATAATACTCCGCCTGCTTCCGGCCCCGGAAGCCGTTCGGGCGCTGCTCGCCGTCTTCCCGCGCCTCGACGACGCGGCGCGCGCGGTCTCGGACATTATAAGAAACCGAATCATCCCGTCCACGCTCGAACTCATGGACCAGGCATCCATTGAAGTAGTGGAGCGGCATGTTTCCATAGGCCTGCCGGTGCACGCGGAAGCCCTTCTGCTGATCGAGGTGGACGGAAGGAAGAACGCGCTGGACGGGGAGGCTGAAGAGATAATAAAAATTTGCGCTGCGGCGGGGGCGTCGGAAGTCGAGGCCGCACGGTCGGAGGAGGACCGGGATCGTCTTTGGCGCGCAAGACGCTCCATATCGCCCGCCCTCGGCCGGATCAGGCCACATAAAATCAACGAGGACGTGGCGGTCCCCCGCAGCCGCATCCCCGAACTAATTCGCTCGATACGGGCTATCGCGGAACGGTTCGACCTGATTATCGTGAATTTCGGCCATGCGGGCGATGGGAACATCCACACCAACATCATGCTCGACCGGAAAAACGCGGACGAGTTGCAAAGGGCGGGCAAGGCCGTGGAAGAGCTGTTCCGGGAAGTGCTGCGCCTTGGCGGGACGCTTTCGGGGGAGCATGGCGTCGGAGTGGCGAAGTCCCCATTTTTTGAGTGGGAGGTGGGACGGGACGGACTCGAGGCGATGCGCCGCATCAAACTGGCGCTCGACCCGCTGAACATCCTGAATCCGGGGAAGATGTTCACCCCCAACCGCGCCTTCCTGGAATAACGTCCCAGCAGGCTTGTTTTTGTAGGTTGGGATGAGCGAATGCGAATCCCAACAATGATCTGATCCCCTCTTGAGGTTCGTCAAGGCTCACCTCAACCTGCGGCGCTCTGCAAAATGAAGGCTGGCGGCCAATAGCGGCAATCGCGAATCGCGACGGAACGCCCTATGGAGGCTCCGTGGCGTCAGTACGGCTTTCCCGCCCCTCGCACCCACGACTCCCAGTAGTCGATGCGAGGGAAATAGACGCCCATAAGAAGCAGGGAGAAGAGAAGGAGCGCGTAGAACTCCTGATAAAAGCCGCTCAGCAGAAACAAAACAAGCCCCATGACCGCAGGGACGTCAGCAAGCGCAAAGGTCACGATGGTGGCGGTCTTTAGCTTTCGGACGAGAACGTCCGCTCCCTCGGACGGGGCCTGCTTTAGGATGGTCTTGCGAACGAAGCGAGCGAGCAAAAAAGCGGCAAACGCCAATCCATAGAAGACGTCCCTCGCCTGGGCGGGCAGCGCCGAAGGATTAAGCCCCTCGAAAGGCGAATGCGTGCGTCTGAAGAACTCCACCAGCACCACGTACACGACCAAACCACCCATCATCGCCCCGGAGATTATCGCGGCGCCCCGGTATTCGGCTTTCAGATCCACTTGCATCGATTCCATAATTTTTTCCAATTCATGTGGGGAATACGCGGAGGAAGCGGAAAGGCTGGACATTCCCACACCCGTCCCACCGCTCCCATGCTTCTACAACAGGAAGGTTCTCAGTGTCAAGGAAAGGGGCGGCGAAAGAAAATCCCGAAAGGATATTGACTTTCATAACATTTTTTCGTTATTTCAAAAAATGGAGCAATCGCGCGCAGACTCTTTTTCCTTACGGAGCCGGAGCGGAGGTTGTATGAAGGGGCCGGCGAAGGAGCAGGCCGGTCTTGAGGCCATGAATGGAACGCTAACGACACAATGGGGAGTGAAGGCAATGGAAAAGAAAGAGGTTTGCACCTGCACCAAATGCGGCAATGAAGCGGAAATGACCGTGACCTGTGAATGGGTCGACGTCGAGGAATCTCCCGGCATCGTCAAGAAGAAGCAGAAAGAGACTAAGAAGTGCGCGGTCTGCGGCAATGAAGCCGATATGATAATCGAAGATTAGTCGTGCAGAAGGCGGAGCGCCCCTCCGGGAGGTTCGATAACCAAGATCGCCTCCGGTTGCGGCGCCGGAGATCCGCCGCCCCCTCCGGCCCGCATGCGGGGCTAGGAGCGGCTCGGCGTCGCGGGACGCGCCCCTTCCTTTCTATCCATCCACCGCCCCCCCCAGGCGCTAAGCCGGAGCGCTGGGAATTCGGAGGTTGCTGCGCCAGGCGGAAAGCTACAAAGAGAAGGGGCCTCCCGTCGTGACTCTGCCCTCCGCTCTCATCGTGTTGCCAGTGATCAGGCCCACCCCCTACCACGCCTTGGTCTGGCAGTCCCTTTAGGTCCAGGTGAGGACGCTTCCCACAACTGGCATTTCCCCATCAGACAGTTGGAAATTCGATTGCCCCCGATTGCTCTTATGAAAAACGACGAAAGGGTCGCGACTAATCAGCCGCAACCCTTATCGCCTTCTGATGGCGAGGCGGTGAATCGAACACCGGACACGAGGATTTTCAGTCCACTGCTCTACCGACTGAGCTACCTCGCCAAGAACGAAAGCCAATTTACAGCATCCCCGCCGTTCTGTCAAGAGCTTTTGCGAAACTTGTAGGAAGCAAGTGGAATATCCGCGCTTGTAGCACTCAATGTCCAAGTCGTCGTGATAAGCGCCCAACCATCTTGAACAGGGGCTTCCAAATGAGAATATGAAAGCGGCCACTCCGTGGAAGTTTAGGTGGCGCTCACCCCGTGCGTTCCTCTCCCACAGCGTTTTCCACAGCCTCATTCTCTGCGCCTCCGTTAAGGCGATCCTTCAAGCTCTTTCCCTGTTTAAAAACAGGAAGCTTCTTTGGCGCCACATCGACGGCATCCCCATTTCTCGGGTTCCGCCCCGTGTAATCGCCGTACTGCTTGACCTTCCAGGACCCGAAGCCTCGCAATTCGATGCGATGCCCCTCCACAAGCGCCCCCGCCATGCTTTCCAATGCAACATTCACCGCAATTTCAGCAGTTTTTACAGTGATGCCGTGAGTCTTGGCCAAGACCTCCACCAACTGACTTTTTGTCATATCGATTTTTCCTTTTTAACGCCTTCCAAGTGACGCCCACCCGACTGGCAGCCGCCAGAACATTCAGGAGCAGCAGATAAGCAAATCATCTATTTTGGAAGCGTATTTCACGCTCCAAACCTTGTCCAACATGCATTTGAAGTCACTGCGCTAGATCAAAAAGGATGAGTTATTCCTACACGCCCCCTTTGGACCTGCGCTACAGGCAATAGCCCGCCAAGTGTAGACGGCGCGTCTGCCTCAAGCCCGGACATGCGATGTCTTTTCACCGACAATCGAGACCTCATAAACCGTCACGGAACAGGAGGAGCTCCGGAAGTCAAAAACAAAAAAGCCAAAAAGACCAGACAGGCGTCTCCCCCTGCCGAAGCCTTCTTGGCCTCCCTTGGATGCGTCCAACGCATCCGACTCAAGAAATCAACAGCTTCATGCTGCAAACATCTCGGATGATGTGAGCACAATAATTCATGAATATTTCCCTTGTCAACCGTGATGTTGCACTCTCTAGCAATAAAGTGCCGTTTATATGCATAGAGACTGTACAACGATGAGATTTCACTTTTTTCCATTTCCCATATCCTGCCATAAGGGGCGCAATATTTCGGAGGCCGCTTATAGTCAATCTTATTGACAGGTATCTTACCAGTGATATAGTATGTAAAATTGCATTTTTCTATTCATCCATTCCCAAAGGAGGTGCGCGCATGAAAGGAAAGCATGAGCACAGTCACCTGCACGCTCACGAGCATGAGCACGTACACTCGCACGAGCATTCCCACGACGGCTCCACCCATGCTCATGAGCACAGCCACAAGCACAGCCACGAACACCTGCACGAACATAGCCACGAACACGATCACGCGGGTGAAGCGCAGGTGCATGATCACAACCATGCCGGGGAGCATGGCGGCCACGATCACGTGCATCCAGGCCATGAGGCCGAGACGCACAAGCACGAACATTGATAAGTTTCAATCGAGTTCACCCAGGCAGCCATAAAGGCAATCTCGAGGGGTGCAATGACCGCATTGCGCCCCTCCCTCTTCTGCATGCGGGACAATAAACCGCATCGCCCAAGGCATGACGCGCCTCAAGGGAGTGCGCCCGGGCGGGCGCTGCTCCCATGCGGTTGCGGGCTTCCCCGGCAGGTTCATCGCGGGCCGGCGGACGCCGGAAATGTCCCCGGACGCAACCTGCCTGTTTTCAACGTCTATTCATTGGTGGCAGCGCTGACCAAGCCGAACGCCTCCAACTGGTCCACTCCTGGACGAGCGTAATCGGAGGGGGACTTTCCTGCCGGCAAAGTTATTGTCTTCAGCACGGATACAAACGTCTCTGGAGCATCCAGATACTTAAGATATTCCTCATCCATCTTGAGCTTCGTCTGCCAGGAAGAATAGCTCCCCACCGTGACGGAAAGCCTGTTGAAATCGAAGCCAACCACCTTCCCTTCCCATACGCCATCGGAATTCTTCCCGAAAAACACCCCAGCTATGGTGCTGTAAGCGGCATCGAGGCGCGCCTCGTCCTCATCCGTAAGATACGTCACCGCATAGCCGCTCTTGCCGGGCGTCTTGTTCAGCATCACCATGAATGCATCGTCCTTGCACCAGGGAGGGACGGAGAAGACGAAAGAGGCGTAATCAGGGAAGTTCTTTTCGATGTAGCGAACCACCATGATCCCGCTCGTCACGCCCGGACAATAGTGGTCATGGAACTGGATGGAGCGCATCACATCGGTAGGTGCGTTGCTCACAATGGCAAGCACGATTCCCATGATCCTGAATTCGTTCCCGTTAAAGGCCGACCCGGTTTGTATCAGGTTCGCTTCGTATTCATCGACCTGGGGACCAGCCCCGTCAACAGCGGCAAACATCGTACTCGGCTTGAACTTGCCGCTCCCGACAAAAGAGAAAAGCGCTTCGTCGGCGACCGAGATCATCTTTGCATGGTTGCGCTTGGCATTAGAAGTGAGATTCGTCAGAAGGCTCGCAACCACATCGTGATCCGGCTCCAGGTAGACGGCTGCGCCAGAGCGACGGTCATAGAAAAAGAGCCAGAACTGCCCGTCTTTTGAACTGTGAACGTCTATCAGGGTCATCTTGCCGGGAGTCGCTCCAGTGCGGTCCATCAAGCTGTCGAGGCACGCAGCCGTCCCATATCCGTCTATCATTGCGTAGCCGGCATTTGTCAGGGCGATGGCGTTCGAGGCCGAAGGCTTGCCGCCCATGATTTGCCACGCCTTCGCCGCTGCCCGTTCTACGAGCTGGTCCCAAAAAAGGTTCTCGGCGGAGAGCTTGACATCACTATTCCATCCGCACGCGCCAGCCGTGGGGCATGCCCAGAATCCCATGCAGAGCGTCATCAAAGAAATCCAGCATAATACGCTAACCGCTTTCCGCTTGTTAAAGTGCATGTTTCCCCTTTCTGTTCTTCCGCTTGCCAATATAGAGAGTCCATGGATGAAGAGCCCGCAACCACAACGATAAGAAGCTGTAATCACAAGATTATCTAAGACGACTCCCCTCTGAAGGCCGCAAGGGGCAGGAAAAAGCCAGGCGTGAAACGACGAAGCCACGACAGACTTTTCCGGCTCTATCCCATGGAGAGGAGCCTAAATAAGCCTTCGTGGCCTTGTTGGTCGCTAAGTAGGGATGCTGCAATATGGAAAGGCTTTCCAAGCCTTGTTACAGGTCAACCCATAAACGCGCACGCCCGAAAAGTCAAGCGCGAAATACATCGGTCGCAATGCCTCAAACGATCCATCACCTCCGAGAAAATGCGTTTTTCCTCCGTGCACGAAGCAGCGTCCGGTATTCAGGCAAGAAATCTATTGACAACCATTTCGCTGTTCTGCTATGTGAGAAGCGTTTTGGGCTTTATCAACCCCTCCTGCTGAAAATCGCCAGGGCGATGCAAGCGACGGTGGATGCACTGTAGCGCCTCATTGAAATGGGGCAGCGGTTTTGTCCGTTGAATGTGCATCGCGCTGGTCCGGGTGGGAAGCCGCTGGAGGAAAATTCCAGCAAAGGCGCGCGAGTCTTAGACCGCGCCGGCAGCATAGACGACATACGCTTAATCAGAGCCAAGAAGGCCGCTTCGAGCGAGAATCGCTCAGGCGGCCTTTTTTTATCCGGAGCCTAAACCGCAGGGTTCTCTGCATGGAGTTGGAATTGCGAAGACGCTATCTCCGCCGCATCGTGCTTTTCATGGTTTTTTCCTGCACCTTCTGTCTCGCCGTCCCGGTCCTCGCGGAGGATATCGAAGCACAGGACACGAACAAAGACGGCCAGCCCGACCGTTGGCTCCACATCGAGGGCAAGCAGGTCGTGGAGATGGAGGTGGATTCCAACCACGACGGGCGCAAGGACCAGGTCATGCGCTACCAGAACGGCAAGATCACGCGCTGCGAACGGGATGCCGACCACGACGGGGCATTCGACGTCTGGGACTACTGGGAAGGAGATAAACACGTCCGCCAGGAGCGGGCCTCCAAGGGACGGGGCAAGGCGGACGTGGTGATCGTCTTCGACGACAGGGAGCAAACCAGGCAGATCAAGCGCGACACGAAAGGTTCGGGCCGCTTCGACCAAGTGACGGAATACCGGGACGGCCAGCCTGTCTCCCAGACCCAGGACATAAACGGCGACGGCTCGCCGGACGTATGGATCACATTCCGGCAGGGCAAACCCGCGCTTCGCAAAACGTCCTCCAAAGCGGACGGCAGGGTGGACCAGGAAATCGAATATGAAAACGGCCAGCCGAAAGAAAGCCGCCACGACATGGACGGCGACGGCGTCCTCGAAACCGTCCGTGAATACCAGGGCGGCGTGGTGACGCGCGAAACCCGCTATGAAGACAACCTCAAACAGGCGTACATGGTCACCACCTACAAGGGCGGCAATCCTGCCTCGCGCGAGGAAGACGCTAACCACGACGGCAAGATGGATCGTTTCGTCAGCTTCGACGCCAAAGGGCAGGCCGTTGAGGTGAAAAGCGACAGCAAAAACAGGGGCCGCATCGACCGCATCGTAACGCTGAGCGGCGGCCAGCCTGTGAAGGATTGCTGCGACGCGGACGGCGATGGGCGATTCGAGCAGACCACCTACTTCAAGGGTGGAAAGCCATTCAAACAGGAGATAGATGAAAAGGGACGGGGGAAACCCGACACGGTGATCCTCCTCGACGCGCAGGGGCGCAAGCAGGAGATCCACCTATGCTCCAAGAAAGATGGCGCCATGGACACATGCCAGTTTTACCAAGCTGGACAGCTTGTGCGCCTTGAGAAGACCGCCCCCGAAACCGGCAGGGTGAATCTCAGGATTTACTACAAGAACGCCGTGCAGACCAAGATGGAGCAAGATCTTGACGATGACGGCATGTTCGAGACGACGACGCTTTTCGACCAACCCCAATGGACCCGGGTGATGGAAGTCCACGACCACGAAGGAAGGCTCGTGCGGCGCGTTTATTACCATGGAGACAAGCCGGCCATTCAGGAATGGGACGAAGAGCGCGCCGGACGCATTA
>CALFXO010000164.1 GCA_937958025.1 uncultured Syntrophobacteraceae bacterium | reverse complement strand
CTGTCCGCGTCTCGAATAGAGAAAATGCTGGAGGAAGCCGGGGTCCTCTCCCCGCCCGGCGACGCAAACCCGTGGTGCAACCTCCTTCGGGAAATTCTCGCGTCCTGGCGGGAGGAAACCGCAGACGCCCCCCTCCCCGCCTCGCAGGCGCTCGAAGCCGTCTACGACGCCCTTGCGGAAAGGCGGCGCGAACAGCGCGTCGGGGACGGCGTCTTTTTCGGGACGGTCCACGGGGCGAAGGGCATGGAGTTTCCGCACGTATTCCTCTGCGACGGCGGCTGGCGCACGGAAAGGGATGCGGCGGGAATGGAGGAGGAGCGCCGCGCCTTCTACGTCGGCATGACGCGCGCCCGCAACTCCCTTTGCATCTTCCGGCGAAGCGACGTGCGCAATCCCCATCTGCCGCTCCTTGACGGCGACTATCGCCTGGACCGGAACAATTCGGCGGCGTCTGACGTCCGCCGCGCCCTCGCGCCGGAATTGCTCCGGGTGCGCTATGAAATGCTGGGACTAAAAGACATTCTAATCGGCTATGCGGGACGCTGCGCCGAAAACGCACCGATCCACAGGCAATTGGCGGCTTTGCAGCCAGGATCGCGCCTGTCGATGCGGGCGATGAAAAACGGCGGAGTGGAGCTTGCCGATTCCGCAGGAAGCGTGGTCGCGCGCCTCTCGCAGGCCGCCGCCGAACGGTGGCGCAAGCGCCTGCACCTTGTGCGGGAGGTGCGCGTCATCGGCATGATCCGGCGGGAAAAGAAGGACGAATCGGAAGAATACCGGAATAGCCGCCGCAGCGAGCGATGGGAAATCCCATGGTTGGAAGTCGTATGGGAGGAGCTGGAGGCGCGCGACGCCATAGCGCCGCCAGTCCCCCGACACGAGGCCATTGCGGCGGCCGCGCTTGCCGAGCGCGCCGTTCAGCGCCACGGCGGTTGACCCAAAGGCCGTCAGAAAATCAAAAAATATCGCCTCATCGGGAGCGCCATTCATGATAAGGATAGGCATTGACCTTGGCGGCACAAAGACGGAAATCATCGCGTTGGATGCGGTGGGAAGGGAGTTGCTGCGCCATCGTGAGGCGACGCCCCGCGACGACTACCGCGCGGTCGTCCGGATGATCGCGCGGCTAGTCTCCAAAGCGGAAAAGGATTTGGGCGAACGCGCCACGGTGGGGATAGGCGCCCCCGGAGCGGTTTCGCAGGCGACCGGCTCCGTCAAGAATTCCAATTCCATATGCCTCAACGGGCGCCCGCTCCGCCAGGACTTGGAAGCGACTCTCGAACGGCCCATCGCCATGGCGAACGACGCCAATTGCTTCGCGCTCTCGGAAGCCGTCGATGGCGCGGGAGCCGGGGCCGGCGTAGTCTTCGGCGTCATCGTCGGAACGGGCGTGGGCGCCGGCGTGGTGGTGCACGGCAAAGTATTGACAGGGGCGAACGCCATCGCCGGGGAGTGGGGACACAACCCGCTTCCGTGGCCGCTCGACGGGGAGCGCCCCGGACCGCCTTGCTACTGCGGCAAGCGCGGGTGCATCGAAACGTTTCTCTCCGGGCCGGGGGCGGCGCGCCTCCACGCGGACGCGACGGGCGAAGCCCTCGACGCGCGCGCCATCGCGGAGCGGGCCGAAGCGGGAGATCCCGCCTGCGAAGAAAGCATGCGTCAATATGAAGACAGGATGGCGCGGTCGCTCGCGCACGTCGTCAATATCCTCGACCCCGACGTGATCGTGCTCGGCGGAGGGATGTCAAATATCGAACGTCTCTACTGCAACGTTCCGGCGCTGTGGGGCCGGTATGTCTTTTCGGACCGGGTGGACACGAAGCTGACGCCGCCCCGCTTCGGCGATTCGAGCGGCGTGAGGGGCGCGGCGTGGCTGCCGGGGATGTGATGCAAGGGGGACAACATCTTGGCCCTGGCACATTTCTTGATTGTAAATTGTGCAAGGCATCGAAGCCGCTCCTGTTCCGTCTCTGGTCACAATGGAGAATAGCGTTAACCATGTCGTACGCGAAGCATTTATCCCAAACCGCTTCCACCTGTGATTCCCCCGCCAGCGGCGCGAACCGGATCGTTCGCGACCCGGCGCGTGAAAAGCGGGCGAACACCGTCACCCGGCGGCTCGCCATCAACATGGGGTTCACGTGCAATCTCCGGTGCAGGTTCTGTTACTACCTCGAGAGCATCAAGGCGGGGAGGACGAACGACGCGAGCACGGAGGAAGTGAAGCGCCGCCTGCGCACCGGAAGGTCGTGGGGAAAACGGGCGGTGGATCTCACGGGCGGCGAACCCACGGTGCGCGCCGACCTCCCGGAGCTTGTCGCCTACGCGAGGGAAATCGGCTACAAAGATATTTGCATCATCACCAACGGCTGGGTCATCGGCTCCGAAGACGGATATCTGGAAAAGCTCGCATCGGCCGGTCTCAACGACGTACTGATGTCGCTCCACGGGGCGAGAGCGCGCACGCACGAGAGCCTCACCTGCCGCAAGGGCTCCTTCGACCGCATCCTCAAAGCGGCGGAGCGGGCCAGAGGGTTGGCCGGGCTGAATCTTCGCTTCAACCATGTCGTCTGCGAACAAAACTTTGACGAAGTGGCGGAAACCGCCGACCTCATGGCGTCCTTCACGCCCAACGCCATCAATTTCATCCTCTTCCAGCCGACGCGCGACGCATCGCGCTCCGACGAAGCCATACGGTTTCGGAGCTACAGCCAGGCGGCCCCGTTCGTCATGCAGGCCATCGACAGGCATAAGGCGGCCGTCCCCCACATCAACGTACGGGACATTCCGTTCTGCCTGCTGAAGGGCTGCGAACACCATGTGAAGACGCTCTGCCAGCTGCAATACGAGAAAGTGGAATGGGACTACTGCCTCGACGTGCAGTTCAAGCGCGGGAAGCCCTTCTTTATCGCGAGCGTGCTCGCGGGGGCGGGGCTTTGCGTGGGCAACCCCTACTTTTGGAGCGCCGACGCGGACAACAAGATGCATCTCGCCCTCCAACAGGCGAGGATTTTCACCGCGAGGAAGAAGGGCCCCCAGTGCCGGGGCTGCGCAATCAACCATATCTGCGACGGTCTGGTGAAAGACTACGCGGAGCGAAACGGCTGCTCGGAGCTTGCCCCTTACGCGGGCGACCGGATCACGAACCCGACCTACTTCATGCCACGGGATGAAATCGAATGACGGCGGCTGACGGCATCCATTCGAGCGCGGCGATCACCCTCGCCATCCCGACGTACAACCGGCGGGAGGAGCTTGCCCGTTGCCTCGAATCCTGCGCGTGGTTCGCCCCCGAATGCCCGGCGATCGTCGTGGACGACGGCGGGTCGGACGGGACGGACCAGATGCTCGCGGAGCGCTTCCCCCATGTGCGATGCATACGGCTCCCGGAAAACCGGGGCCCCGCCCGCGCGCGCAACGTCGCGATAGACGCCGCGACAACGCCCTACGTCGCGTTCTTCGATTCGGACGTGACGCTCACGCCCGGCTGGAGCAGCGCCGCGCACGCAAGTCTTTCTCCGGGCGTCATCCTCGCTGGACGCGTCGAGAAACCCGACGGCGCCCTCGAATGGGGTCCAAGAAAGATAATGCCCTGGGGCGGGAGCGTCCCATGCCCGCCAGAGCGGGCAAACGTCGCGAGCAGCAACAACATGGTCGTCCCCGTGGCGCTGGCCCAAAAGATCGGCGGCTTCGCTGAGGAGCTAGGCATCTACTTCGAGGACAGCTTCTTCTGCATCCAGGCGCTCCGCGCCGGGTTCGACGTACGCTACGTAGGCGGCGCCGTCGTGACCCATCACCACTATTCGCAGCTGAGCCCCGAGAGGAAACGCAAACAGGTCCGCAACAGATGCTACGCGATGATAAAGTCGTCTCGGCGCCCGCTCGGCATGGCGCTGCTGCAAGCGGCGGTCGCGGCGGCCGAGGCGCTGGGAGCGGCGGCGCGGGGTGAATTCGGAATGGCGAGGGCCTGCATTCAAGGGTTTTTGACCGGCGGCAAACGAGCTTTATCGGTTGATTGCTGCAACTTCGGCGGACCAAGCGAAATGAGTGGTTTCAAACTGCTGAGGAAAAGCTGAGATGGCGGCGGCGCGGATATATCGAGCAAACGGGGACAGAGGCTGGGGCGCTGCCCTATGGAAAGAAATGGCTTCCGAAGTGGTAACTAGCTGGGAGCTTACGAAGACCCTATTCAATAGGAATTTCAAGGCGAAGTACAGGCAAACCGCTTTCGGCTTCCTGTGGATCTTGATTATGCCTGTCGTTTCGGTGGCTACTTTCGTCTTCCTGAGCCGGTCCGGAGTCCTCAATGTAGGTGATATCGGCGTCCCTTACCCACCCTATGCGCTTGTTAGCCTGACTATCTGGCAAATCTTCGCGGGTGGACTGCTTGCCTGCAC
>CALFXO010000163.1 GCA_937958025.1 uncultured Syntrophobacteraceae bacterium | reverse complement strand
AAGATGAGGAAAATGCGGGAGACGGGCGGGAAAAAGCCGCGGAGGAAAAGGGCGGCCCGCACGGAGCGCCGCCCTTTTCCTATAGCAGGAGTCTATGCAAGACGCTTCTTTCTGAAGCCTATCAGGCCGACGAGGCCGGAGCCAAAAAGCCAGACAGCGCCCGGAATGGGAACCGGAGAAAGCTCGGTCCTGAAGACCACGTAATAACCGTCGCTGGTCGAAGAGGTTCCCAGTGTGTCGCTCCATATGAACTGCGCCGCCGAGGAAATACCACTGATGGTTCCCCAGGGGCCGGAGCCGTTCGCGGCGGAGGCCGCGACGGAAGACCAGGAGGCGCTTCCCAGCATGGACATAATGCTCGACACGTCGGGCAGGGAACTCCCAACCGTCGACAAAATGCTGTATTCCCAGTCGGTTGCATTCGTCACGATGGTCGTGCCGTCGGACAGCGCGAACTCGCCTATCAGGGACTGCGCTCCGCCGTCATTCCACGCAAGGACGTACGCATAATTCCCGGTGGTCACCGACACGCCAGAGTACGTCTCCGGCAGACTCCAGTTGTACTCTCCGGGGTTGCCGTACACACCGTCCTCGTTCCTGCCGATGTACGTCAGGTCGGAGCCGTCCGCGTTCCCTACATAGAGAGCATAATGGTTGTCGGCGGTGACGGTCGCTGTCATGGTGGTCGTTGCGGATGCATCGACGGGGAGCGACAGGAATGCGGCCGCCGCGGCTAGAAAACCGAACATCAAGAGCTTTGAGCTTAATTTCATTGCCTTTTTCCTCCTCATAAAGGGCCCCAATATTGCCACGATAGACTTTTCCTGATTAAAGCCTGAATAATTTAGCGTGCATTATGCCATATGAAAATCAATGATCAAGGGGGATTTGGTGGGGTAGGAATTGGGTAAAACAGGCGCCTACTATATTGTATATAGTAGTTATTACAATATGATAGCATTACAAAAAATATTGATCGAGCCTTTCACGAAGAGCTTGCCGGAGCGCAAAGGCGCCGATCGTTGACGGTGGGCCTTTGTCGGAGGCGGGAAGCGGCGGCTCACAAGGCTTCCCGCTCCTGGAGCCCAATCGGGAAAAATCATGGGAAGCCGGTATGCCTGAGCCGCCGTTCCCGTCAACGAATACGGGTGGATGGCGTGGTCAAATCATGGAGTCGCCGCGACTCGCCCCAACCTTGGGCCAGCCTGTAGAATGAAGGCTGGCAGGCCACTAGTCGCGCTGGCAAAGCTCCACCAGGACTCCGTACGTGGACTTGGGATGCAGGAAGGCGATCTTGCCGCCGCCCGCGCCGATGCGGGGCTTTTCGTCGATCAGCTTCACGCCCTTGGCCTTCAGCTCCGCCAAGGCTTCCTCGATGTTGTCCACGCGGAAGGCAATGTGCTGCACGCCTTCGCCCTTTTTCTCGATGTACTTGGCGACTGGCCCATCCGGCGCCGTGGATTCCAAAAGCTCCACTTCCGTGTCGCCAACCGGGAAGAACGCCGTCGTCACCTTCTGCTCCGCGACGGTTTCATTCCCCGCGTGGTTAAGCCCAAGCAGGTCGCAGTAAAGCTTCTTCGCTTCGTCGATGCTGTTCACGGCAATGCCGATATGGTCCACCTTGAGGATTTTCATCATTTCTCCTTCCGTTTATGTCTGGCTTGCGGACTATCCCGCAAGGTTGATTCCGAAATAATCTCACCTTTCGCAGGACGCCCGGAGCCATCGGCTCACCGTCTCGCGCATGATGGCGTAGGGGTTTCGCTTGTGCTCCATGATCTCATGCACGAGGCCGTCGAGCCGTCCGTTTGAAACCAGCGCGTCGCGGATCACTCGGAACAGTTCGTCGTGGATCATCCGGAGCGTCTCCTCCCGGACCCGCTCCTTGCGCCTCTCGATAAACTTGCCGCTCGATTCCAGGTATTCCCTGTGCGCGTCGAAGGCGGCCATGAGGGCGTCAACGCCCTGGTCCTCCACCGCGATGGTCTTCACCACCGGGGGCATCCACTCCTTCGGCTTGAACTGGTTGTCCAGCTCGATCCGGGAGACGACCTCGGCGGCGAGCTGGTCCGCGCCGGGCCGGTCCGCCTTGTTGATGGCGAAGACGTCGGCGATTTCCATCACCCCCGCCTTCATGCTCTGGATGGCGTCCCCGAGGCCGGGGACGAGGACGAGGCAGGTGGCGTCCGCTATGCGGATGACGTCCACCTCATCCTGCCCCACGCCGACGGTTTCTATGATGATGACGTCCTTGCCGAATGCGTCGAGGACCCGGACGACGTCCCCCGTGGCCCGCGCGAGCCCCCCGAGGAACCCCCGCGTCGCCATGCTTCGTATGTAGACGCCAGGGTCCACGCTGAAGCGGCTCATGCGGATGCGGTCCCCGAGCACGGCTCCGCCCGTGAAGGGGCTCGACGGGTCGATCGCGACGATCCCCACCGTGAGCCCCCTCTGCCGGAAGGCGAAGGTCACCTTGTCCGTGAGGGTGCTCTTGCCCGCCCCCGGCGAGCCCGTAATTCCTATTATATAGGCCTTGCCCGTGTGGGGGTGGAGCGCTTCCATGCAGGGATAGGCTCTCTCGTCCTCATCCTCCAGCCAGCTAATGAGGCGCGCGACGGCGCGCGGGGAGCCTTCCAGAACCTCTTTCGCGTAATCCGGGGCCATCGGTTCGTCTTCCTCTAGTCTCGCTGCCGGGCGTTGCCGCGAATGAAATCCACGATGTCATTCGTCGGGGTTCCCGGTCCAAAGATTTCGGCAATGCCGGACTGCTTCAGAAAGGGGACGTCTTCCGTCGGGATGATGCCGCCGCCTACGACGAGCACGTCCGTGAGGCCCTTTTCCTTCATGACTTCGACGATGCGCGGGAAAAAGTAATTGTGGACCCCCGACAGACTGCTCAGCCCGATCACGTCGGCGTCTTCCTGCAATGCCGTTTCGACGATCATCTCGGGCGTCTGCCGCAGCCCGGTGTAGACCACTTCCATGCCCGCCTCGGCGAAAATCCGGGCCAGGAGCTTCGCTCCCCGATCATGCCCGTCGAGCCCCGGCTTGGCAAGAACCATCTTGATTTTCCTATTGCTCGCCATGGAAAAATTCCTCCACCTATAAAAGCGTTATCATGAAGTATATCGAATGATCCAATATAAATGGCGCCGGGGCGCTATATGAATTCCTTGGGGCGGTATTCGCCGAACACGTTGCGCCACACGTCGCAGACTTCGCCTATGGTCGCCTTCGCCTTCACGGCCTCGATCACGGCGGGAAGCACGTTCTCGTTGGCTTCGGTGACGGCCTTGAGGTTGTCGAGGGCCTTCTTCCACGCGGCCTGATCGCGTCCGGCGCGGAGCTTTTTCAGCTTCTCGGCCTCGACTTCGCCGACCTTCATATCCACGCGGAGCAGGTTGGTTGGAGGCGGCTCCTCCATCGTGTACTTGTTGATGCCGACGTACACGCGCTCGTTCGTCTCGATTTCCTTCTGGAAGCGGTAGGCGCTGTTCTGGATTTCCTTCTGGATGTAGCCCTGTTCGATGGCGGTGAGCGTCCCGCCCATTTCGTCGATCTTCTTGATGTAGGCGTCGATTTCGGTTTCGATCTTGTCCGTCATGGCTTCGACGAAGTACGATCCGGCGAGCGGGTCGATGGTGTCGGTCGATCCGGATTCCTCCGCGACGACCTGCTGCGTTCGCAGGGCGACGGTCACCGCCTGCTGCGTGGGGAGGCAGAGCGCTTCGTCATAGGAGTTGGTGTGGAGGGACTGGCAGCCGCCGAGCGACGCGGCGTAAGCCTGGAGCGCCACGCGGACGACGTTGTTCAGGGGCTGTTGCGCCGTCAGGGTCACGCCGCCCGTCTGCACGTGGTAGCGCATCATCATGGAGCGCGGGTCCTTCGCGCCGAAGCGCTCCTTCATGACCTTCGCCCAGTAGCGGCGGCCCGCCCGGAACTTCGCGACTTCCTCCAGCACGTTCGTGAAGGCGTTGAAGAAGAAGCTGAGGCGCGGGGCGAAGGAGTCCACGTCCATGCCGCGCTCGACGCACGCCTGAACGTAGGCGATGCCGTCCGCTATCGTGAACGCCATTTCCTGCGCCGCCGTCGATCCCGCCTCCCGGATGTGGTAGCCGCTGATGCTGATGGTGTTCCACTTGGGCACGTTCTTGAAGCAGTAGTCGATGAGGTCCACCGTGAGCCGCATGCTAGGCTTCGGCGGGTATATGTATTGACCGCGAACGGTTATTTCCTTGAGGATGTCGTTCTGGACGGTGCCGCCCACCTTGTCGTAGGGAACGCCCTGCTCCTCCGCGATCGCGAGATACATGGCAAGCAACACCGTCGCCGGGGCGTTGATCGTCATGGAGGTCGTGACCTTGTCGAAGGGGATGGAATCGAAGAGCACCCGCATGTCCTCGATGGAGTCGATGGCGACGCCCACCTTGCCGACTTCGCCCATCGAAAGGGGATGGTCGCTGTCGTACCCCGCCTGAGTCGGCAGGTCGAAGGCGACGCTAAGGCCCGTCTGCCCCTGCTCCAGCAGGTAGCGGTAGCGGGCGTTGCTTTCCTTGGCGCTCCCGAAGCCCGCGTACTGGCGCATCGTCCAGAACCGCCCGCGGTACATGGTCGGCTGCACGCCGCGCGTGAACGGGAACTGGCCTGGATAGCCGAGGTCCTCGTCATACTTTACGCCCGTGACGTCCAGGGGAGTGTACAGCCGCTCCACCGGCATTCCGGAGATGCTCGTGAACTCCTTCCTGCGCTCGGGGTTGCGGCCAAGCGCCTTGCCGAGCATCCCCTGCTCCCACTTATCCTTGGAAGCCTTGATTTTCTCCAGTTCCTTCTCGTCAAACATGCT
>CALFXO010000162.1 GCA_937958025.1 uncultured Syntrophobacteraceae bacterium | reverse complement strand
ATCAGCCAAGAATCGCCTTGAGGTCCTCATCGGGTGAGGAGATCGGCATAATGTTGAAATTCTTCACCAAAACATCCAGCACGTTCGGCGTCACGAATGCCGGGAGCGACGGGCCGAGCCGGATGTTCTTGATGCCGAGGTAGAAGAGCGTGAGAAGAATCGCCACGGCCTTCTGCTCATACCACGACAGGATCATCGAAAGAGGCAGCTCGTTCACACCGACGCCAAAGGCTTTCGAGAGCGCGACGGCGACCTGGATGGCCGAATAAGCGTCGTTGCACTGGCCCATGTCCATGAGCCTCGGGAGTCCGCCAATTTCGCCCAGGTCCTTGTCGAAAAAGCGGAACTTCCCGCAGGCGAGCGTCAGCACCACGCAGTCCTTCGGGACTTTCTCGACGAACTCGGTGTAGTAGTTCCGTCCGGGCTTCGCCCCGTCGCACCCCGCCACCAGGAAGAAATGGCGGATGGCCTTGCTCTTCACGGCTTCGACGACCGTTCCCGCTACGCTCAGCACCGTGTTCCTGGCGAATCCCACCATGACCGTCTTGCCTTCGACCGTTTCCGGAAAGCCCGGCATGGCGAGCGCCTTCTCGATCACCGGCGTGAAGTCCTTATTGGGCAGGTGCGTTGCTCCAGGCCATCCCACCAATCCCGTCGTGAAGATATTGTCCTTATAACTCTCCTGCGGCCTCTGGATGCAGTTGGTGGTCATGAGGATCGCCCCCGGAAATGCGGCAAACTCCTTCTGCTGGTTCTGCCACGCCGTGCCATAGTGGCCGTAGAAATGAGGGTATTTCTTGAGGCCGGGGTATCCGTGGGTCGGCAGCATTTCGCCGTGGGTGTAGATGTTGATCCCCTTGCCTTCGGTCTGCTTCAGGAGCTCGTCGAGGTCCTTCAGGTCGTGGCCGGAAACGAGGATTGCCTTGCCCTGTTTCGGGCCGAGCGGGACCTTCGTGGGGACCGGGTCGCCGTAGGCGCCGGTGTTCGCCGCGTCCAGCAGCTCCATCGCCTTCAGGTTGGCTTCCCCGCACTTGAGCACCAAGCCCACCCAATCATCAAGTCCGAGCGCATTGTTGAAGCGCGCCGCAAGTCCTTCATAGATAAAGGTATAGATGGAAGGATCTTCCTTGCCGAGAATATGGGCGTGATCCGTATAGGCCGCGACGCCCTTGACGCCGAAGAGCAATATGTGCTGGAGCGAAAGGATGTCGGGCGCAATGCTTGCATCGGATTTGAGGCCAACCTTCTCCCCTTGGGCGACCAGGCCCTCCAGGGTCCCCGCTGGCTGGAAATTCGCCGCGTCTTCCGCAAAATCCACCTTGCCGCCCGCCGCCTTAACGATCGCTCTCAATTTTTCCCTGGCTTCCACTGCTTCATCGATAAACGTCACAAAGCGCTTCGCATCGAAATTGACGTTTGTCAGCGTAGCGAAAAGCGCCTCGCAGGCGAAGGCCCCGATCGCCGGATCATTCACGCCCACCTTCAGGCCTTCCGCCGCGTACAGCGACAGTCCTTCCACGGCATAGACCAGCAGGTCCTGCAACGCCGCGACGTCCGGCTGCTTCCCGCAAACGCCTATCTTGGTGCATCCCTCGCCCTTTGCCGTTTGTTCACACTGGTAACAGAACATAGTGGTTTCTCCTTATTCCTGGCATCATAAAGGTTGTACGGATTGTTCCCCAGTTGCGTCCTTGCATCACCTTGGATCTGGTTTTAGCGCTTTTCTTCCCGGAGTTCCTTGACCTAAATCAATATGCACTTGTTCGTCGTGGGAAATAAGCGCGCGCTTTGATTTTTCCGAAAGAGTTTATTGAAGGAGAAGCTCTGACAAGGTTTTACACTGACGCGGCGATAAAAGAGCTTGACGTTTTTTACGCATTCTAATACATGGAGATTCTTTGAGGAAACCAAAAGCGCGAGGTGAAGGAATTATGGCTAAGAAAAATATGGACGACGATCAGTTGATGGATGATTTCGAGGACCAGGGCGAAATGGAGTTCTCACAGGGCGAAGAATTGGACTTCGCCGCCGATGAGGAACTGCTGCTCGATGAAGAAGGCGAGGAAGACTACACCCCGTCCGTCCTGTATAAAGGGGTTTCAAAACCCAAGACGGAAGACGACTGGAGGCAACTGCTCCTCGAAGCCGGTTCCGAAGGCGTTCCCGAATACAAAATGGGGGAGACCTATAAGGACGGCATGCTGATAAAACATCCCAACTTTGGGCTTGGCGTCGTGAGCAAGGTGATTTCCCAACATAAGATGGAGGTGGTGTTCGACGTGAACAAGAAACTAATGGCCATGAACGTCGCCCCACCGGAAAAGAAGTAGACAAGGCTTGCGGCGCCGCCGCAAGATCGACCCACGAAGCGCCGTCCATTCGGGGCCCCGGCGCAGGCCGGGGTCCAAACGGCGCGTTTTCCCGAGCAGGTGTTGAAAAGCAAATGGTAAGTCACCTGTGCGCCCAAGGGCGCTCTAGCTACAGAATGGGCGTGAGGTGGGCGCTCACCGCATCCATCAGGCAGGGATAGACGACATCCGTTCCGGCCACGATATTGCCGCTTATCAGGTAGTCGCCATCTTCGTGGAATTCGCTGACGATTCCTCCCGCTTCCTCCACCAGAAGCGCTCCCGCGGCTACATCCCAGGCTTTAAGCTCTACTTCCCAGAAGCCTTCGACGCGGCCCGCCGCGATATACGCAAGGTCGAGGGCCGCCGCGCCAGCTCTCCGTATTCCGCTCACCTGTTGAAAAACCTGCTCGAAGCTCTTGAGATAAGGCGCGATGACCGCCTTCGCTCGGAAGGGGAATCCCGTCGCAACAAGGCTTTCCCGTAGCGGCAACCCGTTCCGCGCCCGGATGGCCTTCCCGTTGAGGAATGCCCCCTCCCCTCTCACGGCGCTGAACAGCTCCCGCCGTAGGGGATCATAAACGAAGCCCAGCATAACGCGACCATCCACGTAAACGCCAATGGAGACGGCCACAAACGGAAAACCGTGGATGAAATTGGTGGTTCCGTCCAGCGGATCGATGATCCATGTCACTCCCGGCTGCAGACCGCCATGGGCCGATTCCTCCGCCATAATGTGATGTCCGGGAAAATGTCGCGCGATCTCGCTCGAAATTGTAGCTTCGCTTTCGAGGTCTACGCTGGTGACAAAATCGGAAGGGTTCTTGCACCGGACCGCAAAGGAGGAGGGTTCGCCAAAGCTTCGCCGGATCACCTCACCCGCCTTCAAAATAATATCGCGCCCGGTGCGCGCCATCTCCTGAATCATCTCTTGCGTCATAGCATCCTCATAGTCATCATCAGCCGCCTGTTGCAAGCGGGCTCCAGTAGGGGTTCTCCGCCACAGCGATGGCAGGCTTCTCGTCGCACAGGCGAATGTTATGCTGTCGAGACCCGCAAGTCAACCAGCCCCGTCCCGATCTACCCCTCCCTCTCGACCGCATCGCCGTGCTTTCCGTTCTCTTTGTGGTGCAACGACTTCAGAAAGCCTTCGATTCTTGTCCGAAACACAACCGCCGCAGCGGTGAAGCCAAGCGCTACGACCACCAGAAATGCAAACTTATGGTATTGATGGACCCTTATGTACTCTCCCCCCAAGGTGAGGAGAACCGTCCCGAAGAGGCGTCCGATGGTGCTAATGACGATGAATTCCAACCGCGTCAGGCGTCCAATGCCAAGGATATAACACAGGTAGTCTTTTGGAAAACCGGGTATGAAGAACAGGAGAAAGATAAGAAAAACACCCTTGCTGTGAAGCAAATAATCGAATTTTTCTATGACCGATTTATTGACGAATTTCTCGACGAAGGGCCGGCCAAAGCTCCTCGACAGGCTGAACGCGACATAAGACCCAACAGTCAGCCCAACGGTGGAAAGGAATATTCCCCGGTAAACGCCAAACAAGTATCCGCCGATGAGACCTGTCACATCTCCCGGGATGGGCGAAACAACAACCTGTGCGGCTTGCAGCAGTATGAAGCCCAGGAAGTCCAGCGATCCGAAAGAGCGCACAAAGGCTAACAAACGGCCTTTGTCCATAAAAAACTGGACTATGCCGGACTTGTACACGAGAAAACCGGACAGGACTATAAGCAGAAAAAAAAGAAGCTTGATCCAGACATGATTTTTGTTGTTGCCGTTCGTGTTGGCCGCCATTAACCGATCAGATTCTTTCACTGTTCAAAAGGAAGGAGTCGATGGACCTTCAACGGTCTCCACACATTTCTCAATATTCCGCAACCCCGCCACCTGCATAGGAAGGGGATGCATCCCATCCGCCGCAGAGCAGAAGCGCCCCCCACACAGCGCGTCGGATAAAGACGCCGGCGTTCTTTCGGTTCGGGCATCCTGTTGCATTCTAAGGTCGTATAGGCGCGCGGCGAGAACAAAATATACTGCATGCCGCGCCTCTTGGCAAATGGAAGCGTCATCTACTTACCAAAACAAGTTTGATGACAAAGACTCGTGAAAAAGAGTCCTGCCTTGCCCCCCTGCGCCGATGTAAGAGCCATGAATCTTCACCCGCAATAAACCAGCCAAAGCACCAGGCGCACTCTGTTGTCATTGTGGCGGGGAAATATCTCGCATAGGCGTCAGATCAACAGGAGCTTACTGATTTCGACCATACTCGACTCGCAGGAGGTGGCGCGTTATACTTTTTCGTTTTTTGGAGCCTATCCGGAACGGCTCCCTCGCCCATTGGACCCGCACGGCCTTGACGAGGGACCCCGCCTTGTGAGTTTATGGGCCCCTGCCGGGACCGGCAGAACAAGAATAATCACGCACATTCAGGATGGCGCCATGATACGAATAACCGAACGAATCGGCATTCCCGAAGAAGAGCTGTGGTTCACGGCGTCGCGCAGCAGCGGGCCGGGAGGGCAGAACGTCAACAAGGTGTCGAGCCGCGTCACCCTGTGGTTCGATGCGGCGGGCTCCCCGAGCCTCTCGGAAGAGGACAAGTCGCTGATCGCCGAGCGCTTGCAGAACCGCATCAACAAGGACGGAACGCTTTGCGTCGTCTCTCAGGAAACGCGCAGCCAGCTGGAAAACCGCGAGCTGGCCGTGAAACGCTTCGCCGAACTGCTGCGCGCCGCCCTCGAGCGCCTTCCCGCCAGGAAGAAGACAAGGGTCAGCAGGGCCGCCAAGCTGCGGCGACTGGAAGAAAAGCGACAAAGGAGCAATGTGAAGCGTGACAGGCGACGGAATCTTCGGATTGAAGATTAGAGTGGAGGACCAACAATGAGCAGTCAGCGTATTGCCGACGCAGGGTGGGATGGCTCGCCCGTTTTCAAGCGCCGGGGCGTTCCCCCAGCGCAAAACGGGTTCAGGCATTTGGCATTATTGGCGTCAGGTAGTCTACGCACCCCCGGAGCGTCGCGAGCTTAGGGTAATCGATCTCGGGGACGTCCACCTTTAGCTTCTCCTGAAGCGCATTGATGAAATTGAGGAAATCCACCGAATCGAACTCAAACTGGTCGCGGAATCGCTTCTCGGGGTCGAGTCCTTCGCAATCCGCCTCCGGGGCCACCTTCTTGAGCGCTTCGAGCGCAATCCGTTCTATCGTTTCCCTGTCCATGAATTCTCCCGTCTCCTGGGTTTTGCCGTCCATCCCTCATTAGCCGCCCGCAACTTCGCGATTATCAGCGCGACGCAACACCGCATTCCTGCAAATATGTTTCACTTTACCGCAACAGCCTCCAAAAAGCCACGTTGCTGTCTTCCCCTGGACTTCATCCAGGACTCCGCCGTCCCATCGGGCAGGCGCGGAAAATGCCATCGGCAGGGGGGCGGCGCGGATGGCCGCCCTCCTCTCTCCGGCTATTCCAATACGATGTCCGGCAGAACCGCGATCTCCTCCGCCAGGACCACCCTCATGCCCTCCTTGACTTCGGGATCGAGGCTGTTCACGTCCACCTCGTTGCGCTTCGGGAAAATGACGGTCTTCACTCCCGCGCGCTGGGCGGCAAGAATTTTTTCTCGTATGCCCCCGACCGGGAGAATCTGCCCGCTCAGCGTGAGTTCGCCCGTTATCGCGGTGTCGCGGCGGGCGGGCCGCCCAGTGAGAAGCGAGATCAGCGCCACGGCTATGGTTACGCCCGCCGAGGGGCCGTCCTTTGGCGTCGCCCCCGAAGGGATGTGGATGTGGATGTCGTGGTTTTTAAAAAATTCCGGATCGATCCCAAACTGATCAGCGCGGCTCCTCAAATGGCTTAGCGCCGTCTGGGCCGATTCCCTGAGGACGTCCCCGAGGGAGCCGGTAAGGAGCAGCTGCTGATTCCCTTTCATGATGGTGGCCTCAACGAAAATGATCTCGCCGCCGAACTCCGTCCAGACGAGCCCCGTGCTCACCCCGACCCGGTTCTTCCCGTCCGCGATTTCGTGGGCGTACTTGCGGGGACCGAGCAACTGCTCCACCATGGCTCCGTCCACCTCGACGGGGCCGGCTTCGCCGGGGTCCCCGTTCCGGAGCGACAACCTTGCGAGTTTCCGGCAAACGGTCGCGATCTCCCGATCGAGGTTCCTGAGCCCGGCCTCCAGCGTATAGTCCTGGATGAGCTTTGAAATCCCACCGTCCGTAAAGGTCACGCTCCTGTCCGTCAGGCCGTGCTCGCGGAGCTGGCGCGGAATGAGGTAACTATTGGAAATTTTCTTCTTCTCCTTCTCCGTGTAGCCCGAGAAGGGGATCACTTCCAGCCGGTCGAGGAGCGGCCCCGGCAGGCGCTCCACCACGTTGGCCGTCGCGATGAACATCACCGCGCTCAGGTCGAAGGGAATGTCGAGGTAATGGTCGATGAAGCGCGTATTTTGCTCCGGGTCGAGGATTTCGAGCAGTACGGACGCGGGGTCGCCCCGGAAATCCTGGCCGATCTTGTCGATCTCGTCCAGCATGAAGACGGGATTTTTCACCCCCAGGCGTCGGATTTCGTTGATGATGCGCCCTGTCATCGCGCCAACGTAGGTCCTTCGGTGTCCGCGCAGGTCCGCCTCGTCGCGGACGCCCGCGAGCGAGAGGCGCACGAACTTGCGCTCGAGCGCCTCCGCGATGGAGCATCCGATGGAGGTCTTTCCCGTTCCGGGAGGCCCCGAGAAGCACAGTATCGGGCTTCGCGTCATTTGCAGGTGGCATTTCTTTTCGCGGATCTGCCGGACGCAGGAGCGCAGCTCGTCGAGGTCAATGGGTTTCGCCAGATAGTGCGCCGCGCCCTTCTTTAGCGCATCCACTGCCGTGCTCACCGTCGCGTAGCCGGTTATCATGACCGTTTCAGTGTGCGGGGCCATCTGCTTCACCCATTCGAGCAGCTGGATGCCGTCCATCTTCTCCATCTTGAGGTCCGTGAGAAGCAGGTCGAATTCGCGTTTTTTCATGGCCTCTACGGCTTCGAGCCCGTTGGCCGCCGTCTGGACCTTGCACCCTTCCTTCCCTAGCACATACTCCATGTTCGTGCGGGCTATCTGCTCGTCGTCGACCACAAGGATGTGGAAGTCCCGCAACGTGCAGAGGGTGCGGACGGCCAAATACTCGAGGATGCGCTCCTTGACGTGCTTCAACCCGTAGTGCTGCGCGCCAAGGATGGTCTCCGCCCGCTTCAGATCGAGGTTGTCTTCGCTGAAATGCCGCCAGGGCAGCGACAGCAGGCAGTCTATGTAATTCACTCCAATGCCGTATTCCGGGGCCGACGGATCGGTTTTCTCCAGACGCTCCAGCTCACGCAGAGCCGCCGCATGGGCCGCCTCCGGAAGTTGAGCCTTTTCTATTTTCGTCCTGAATTCCTGCAGGTCGTCGTTATCCTGCGCGGGTTCTTCCTCCGCTCTGCCCAATTTCTTAAAGAAAGCCATCGTTCGTCCCCCGATGTGTTGCACATTGCAATGATCGCTTCCATGTGTTGCAACGGCTGCAATAGCACTGAAAACGTGAATTTGCGAACAACCCCGAATCCGCGCTATTGCATAGTGCAACACGAGCCCAAAGACCAGAAAGAGACCAACCTCGCTATTTGCACTGTAATATCCACAGCATACAAATATACAGCTCATCTGGCCCACATCGTGAAGAGTAAACCCGTCAACAACGCACCTCAAGAGAAAAAGAAGAGGAGTTGAAACTGCATGCGAGAGAACCGTATCGAAGAACTTTCGAGCGGCCCGGAGTCGGGGCGGCGGAGAATCCTGGTGGTCGGGAGCGGCGCTGGGTTTTCCGGGGAGGTCATGGACTACTCGGTCCACTTGGCCGGTCGTCTCAACTACGAAATAGTGGCGCTCAACGTCATCCCAACGGCCTGGGATGCAAAAGTCTCCGAACAGCGGGCGGATGCGGCGGCGGATGCGCTGCGGAAAAAAGCGTCCCGCAACGCGGTTCCCTTCGAGCACGTGGTAAAGTTCGGGAGCCTAGGAGAATGCGTGGAAGAGCTGAATCAGACCATAAAGCGGATTGAGCTCGTAATAACGGATAGCGGCGTAAACGGAGAAGAAATCGGTAAGGAAGTAACGGTCCCATTGTTTTGCGTAGATTCAAAAACATTCAACCCCCAAGGAGGAAGAGACATGGCAGATCATCAGAACCCCACGAACAAGAAAGCGCTCGCAGTGAAGGTAGCCGGACTGGGTGCGCTCTCCGCGGCCATCTACGCGACGGTGTTCATGAATGCGGATACGGTGATGCACTACTGCACCAAGGGCGGCCTGTATGCGTCGCTCCCCATTCTGACTGTCTTCGCCGTCTCTTTCGTTCACGGGGCGTTTGCGAGCAATCTGTGGTCGCTTTTGGGAATTGAAGCCATGAAGAAGGAGTCCCTGCGCCAGACCGAGCAGAAGGTGGCCGAGAAGAGAAAGGTCGCGAGGAAGAAGCCCCGCGCTTACGCCTACGTGAATCCTTTTCATAAGATCTAAACGAATCGAGGCTTAAGAGAATTTATCCCAACTTTTCACGCGAAGGCGCGGTGAACAAAAAGGAGATTTCAAATGCACGATGCAGCGCAGGGTGTGGTCAATTTTATCGATCTGAATACGGCGTCCGTTATCTTCCTGTTTCTCGTCGGCTTCATCGGCGGGCTGGTCAGCGGTTTTATCGGTTCGGGCGGGGCGTTCGTGCTGACGCCTGGCATGATGAGTCTGGGAGTCCCGGGAGCCGTGGCGGTCGCAAGCAACATGTGCCACAAGTTCCCCAAGGCCATGGTGGGGGCCTATAAGCGCTTCAAGTACGGCCAGGTGGACATCAAGTTGGGTCTCATCTTGGCGGCGTCGGCTGGCGTAGGCGTCCAGATCGGCATCAAGCTTCAGCAGTACATCCTGAAGCAGTGGGGCGCGGCGGGCTCCGACCTCTACGTGAGCCTCTCCTTCGTGGCCGTGCTCGTGATCGTGGGCGGCTTCGTATTCCGCGACGCCGTCAATATATCGAAGGCCGGCGGCGTGGAGAAGGCCCCCGCCATCGCGGTGATGCTCCAGAAGATCAACCTTCCGCCCATGATGTACTTCAAGACCGCCAACATCAGAATTTCGCTCTGGTTCACCATCCCGGTCGGTCTGGCCACTGGTATGCTCGCGGCTACGATCGCGGTCGGCGGCTTCATCGGCGTCCCCGGCATGATCTACGTCATCGGCGCTTCCGGACTGGTCTCCTCGGCCACCGAACTTGTCATCGCCTTCGTGATGGGCTTCGCGGGCTCCGTGAACTGGGCCATGCACGGAATGGTGGACATCCGCCTCACGCTCATCATCCTCGGAGGCTCGCTCCTCGGCGTGCAACTCGGCGCCATCGGGACCACCTACGTCAAAGAGCACATGATTAAGGTCGTCATGGCCACCATCATGCTGATCGTCGCAGTCAGCCGGGCATTCGCCATCCCGAAGTATCTGAATCAACTGAACCTCACTAACGTTGACGCCTCGACCGTCTCCATCCTCGAAAAGGTGAGCTTCCTGACGATGTGCGGAGCGCTCGCGATAGGCGCCCTCATTATCCTCTCCAGCATGTGGAAAGCCAGCAGGGCGGCCTCGATGGCCAGCACGATGGACGAGAGTTATGTGGAGGGCTAGGAGCATCCTGGCGGCGCTGGATGGCGGAGTCCCGAGCCTGAACGCTCTGGGGGAAGCCATCCGGCTGGCCCAATGGGGAAACGGAAGGGTCACGGGGCTCACAGTGACCCCTTCTTATGAAGGGGACCTGAGCCTCGTCGGCGTTCCGGATCTTGGCGGCATCTTGGCCGGCCCGTGCGAAGATATCTTGGAGAGAGCGCTCGACGTCGCCGAGGCGCTCGGGGTTCGGATAAAGGTCCTCTGTGAGGAAGGCGAGCCCCACATCAAGATTCTCGAGCGGGCGGAATCCGAGGGGAGCGACCTGATCGTCATGGGGGCGAGCGGGCGTTCCCCTTTTTGGAGCGTGATCCTCGGAAGCGTGATGACAAACGTGATAGCCCGCAGCCGGACGGACGTATTGGTGATCCCCGAAGGCGCAACAGTGAAATGGGAATGCGCGTTGCTTGCCCTCGACCTCTCCGGAAGCGCCAGGAGCGTCGCGGAAAGAGCGCTGGAATGGGCGGCGGCCTACGGATGCGCCATTAAGGTCGCACTACTCCCATCTTCTCCATTCAACCCCAACGGTGCAAAGCCGGGAGAAGCCGAAAGCCTTCAGTGGATTGTTTGCGAGGGAGCCAGGGAAGTCGGCGTCCGGTGCGAAATCCTGCCGCAATGCGCCGGAGCGCCCAAGGCGCTCGGAGCGGTCGCGGAGGCAGTCGAGGCCGACATGATAGTCATGGGATCGAGTGGAAGAACGGGAATAGGGCGTTTGCTCGGAGGGTGCGCTCCGGAGAGGATTGTCTCCGGATACAAACGTCCCGTGCTGATCGCAAGGAGGGGGGCGTCCCGTTCTTCCGGTCCGTAGATTTACGGCAAGACCGCGGTCAATCCTGCCATTCCACCACGTGCAGCTTCACTTCCACTTTCTTCACGCCAGGAATCGCCTCGGCGACGCGCTCGATGCTTTTTGCGAGTTCCGGCTCTTGGGCCAGCGAAGACTTAGCCCCTATATAAACCGCGCCATTATTCGCATACACCTGAATATCCGGCTTGAGCTCGACTAGGGCCGACTTCACTTCCGCTGCAAGGACCAGGTCCTCCAGCGCCTTCTGCGAATCGAACGTCGTCTTGAACCTGTCCAGCCCCACCGTGTGGCAGATGACGTCGACGGCGTCGTCCACGGTGAGCCGTCCGATCTGGATGACCAAATCGTAGAGGATGGGGTCAGTCGTATCGATGCCGTAGAGCGACATACTCCACTTCTTGCGCTCTTCATCGCCCTTGCGCAAGTAAGTGATTGCGGCGTCTTTCGTCATGCCTTCGCGCTCCATCTCCGTCCTCACTCGATTTTCCATGCTGGTGATGATGCGGACCTTAAGCGCATGCGAAACGTCCTTCAGGAAAAAGTGCCCGGCCAAGCCGTGGTAAATGACGTTATCGCTCTGCACGGCCTTGAGGAGAGTCGCCTGGACATAGGATACGAATCGCTCTTTCCCGTACGTAAACCTGTCGAGAATGCCTGGAGCGTTATTGAGAGCCTTCTTCAGCTTGATCTCGGGGATATTGAATTCCTTGGACGTCTTGATGATGAGTTCGCGGGCGATGCACCGGTAACCCAGTTTTTCGGCCACTTTTTCTGCAACTTCCTTGCCCTTGCTGTAAGAGCCTCTCGAAATCGTAATAATGGCCATTTGCACCCTCCTTGCATGATGTGTGAACAAATCAAATCATAATGGCGCCATGCCGCGAAACGATGTGGTGCTAAACGCAATATCGAATACCTGCAGATAAGGCACTCTAATCAGTTTCCATAAGTATGTCAAGGAGATCTCCGGCCATTGAAGACTCTTCGCCATTCCAGAACGTCGGATGGCGCCGAAATGTCACTCCATGTTGTAGCGTTTCAACTTACGCCAAAGCGAAACGCGATCGATGCCAAGAATTTCCGCGGCCCTGGTCTTGTTGTTCTCCACCTGCTCCAGCACCCAGGTGATATACTCCCGTTCGTTTTCTTCCAGCGTGACGAACCCCTGCCTCCGGCGGTGCACCCTGTCCACCATCTGCCGCAGATCAGGCGGAAGGTGCTCGACCTCGATGGTCGTCCCCCTGGCAAGCGTCACGGCCCGTTCGGCGATATTTTCGAGTTCCCGGACGTTTCCCGGAAATTCATAGGACAGGAGGATGTCCATAACCTCATCCGAAACAGCCTCTATGGGCTTCCCCTGCGCCTCGGAAAATTTCTTCACGAAATGCATGCAAAGAATGAGAATGTCGTCGCGTCGCTCCGCGAGGCCCGGAACGTGGAGCGTGATGACGTTCAGCCGGTAATAGAGGTCCTGCCGGAAAGTCCCGCGCTCCACCTCCTCCTTCAAGTCCTTGTTGGTGGCAGCCAGGATGCGGACGTCGATGGGGATCTCCTCCGTCCCGCCGACGCGCATGAGGCTCCTTTCCTGCAACACCCGCAGCAGCTTGACCTGCATGGAAAGGGGCATATCCCCGATTTCATCGAGCAGCACTGTGCCCCCCGCCGCCACCTCGAAGACGCCGCGCTTCACTCCGCGCGCACCCGTGAAAGCTTCTTTCTCGTGTCCGAAAAGCTCGTTCGAGAGCAGCTCCTCGTTGAATGCCCCGCAATTGATCGCCATAAAGCGTTTTTCGGCCCTCAGACTGAACTTGTGGACGGTCTTCGCCACCAGTTCCTTTCCCGTCCCCGTCTCGCCAAGGATGAGCACGTTGCAGTCGCTCGGGGCCACCTGTTCGATGGTGCGCTTGAGCGCCTCCATCCCGGGGCTGTTTCCGATGAGCAACGGCGCCTCGCGTTGGGCGCCGACCTGACGACGGAGTTCGGACACTTCCTTGCGGAGCGAGCGTTTCTCCAAAGCCTGCCGCACCAGGATGCGGACTTCTTCAATTTTATAGGGCTTGGGAACATAGTAGTATGCCCCCTTCTGCATGGCCTCTACGGCGGTGGAGACGGTTGCGTACCCCGTAAGCACGATGACTTCGGCCTCCGGGTGCAACTCCTTGGAGCGCTGCAGCACCTCCATGCCTCCGACCGGCTGCATGCGCAGGTCTGTCATCACGAGATCGAAGTCATCCTTCTCCAACTCCCGAATGGCGACCGCGCCGTTTTCCGCGGATACGACCTCGTAGCCTTCCTTGAGCAAAACGTGCTCCAGGTTGTCTCGCGCTATGCGCTCGTCGTCGGCGACCAGAATGCGGGCTCCGCCCATTGGATGTTCTCCTTACGCGGCGCTTTCCATGGGTAGCCGGATGATGAAGCGGGCGCCTTCCCCCTCCACGCTGTCAACGGATATGGAGCCGTTGTGCTTCTTAATGATGCCGTAAACGACGGAAAGCCCCAGGCCTGTTCCCGCGCCCACCTCCTTGGTGGTGAAAAATGGGTCGAATATGTGCCCCTTGACCTCTTCCGAAATCCCAGCTCCCGTGTCCTCCACCCTGACGAAGGCTTCCTTGGCTTCCGCGTCCACCCCGGCGGAAATCCTTATCGCCCCTGGAGGAGTCCCGATGGCGTGGATGGCGTTTTCTATCAGGTTGAGAAAAACCTGCTGCATCCTCTGGGCGTCCAGTTGCAACGTGAGGTCCTCGGGAATCGACTTGACGATTTCGATGCCGGGCGGAACCTGACTGGAGATGAGCCGCACGGCGCGGTCCACCACCTGCGCGAGCGGCATGGGAGCGAGGCTGAACTCCTTGATGCGCGAAAACTCCAGAAGACCTCGCACGGTGTCCCGAGCCCTGTGCACCTCCTGCTCCACATTGCTGAGCATCCTGGCCATGAATTCCTTGTCGGCGGAGTCGAGCTCTTCCAGCAGGATCTGGCACGAGGTCGAAATATTATTGAGGGGATTGTTCAGCTGGTGGGCAATCCCGGAGGTGAGCGTCCCGAGCGAAGCCATCTTCTTGGCTTGCAGCAGCTGGTCCTGCCGCTTTTCTATTTCGGCGATCATGCGGTTGAATGCCTCCACGACCCGCTGCGTTTCATCTCTCGTGTTCCACACCGGCACGGGCCTGAAATCTCCCTGCGCTATGCGGTGGGTCGTTCTTTCAATGACGCGCAGAGGCCGGATGATGCTCCGAGCCACGAAAGGAATGACGACGCTTCCAAAAACGACGAACATTCCGAGGAGCAGGACGAGTTGCGCCTTTAACGAACGGATGATGTTGAGAATCCGGTCCCGCTCAAAGGCGACCACCTGCTGCGAAAGCTCCACGATGGCCTTGCCCCGCTCCCGCATCTGCTCCTCCAACTGGAGGGTCACGGCGCCGCTGTCGTGTTGTTGCCTCGCGGCAGCTAGGCGCTCCATTGCCTGGCTGTAGTCGAGAAGCTCCTGCTTGAGATGGTTGAGAAGCGGCGCGCCCCGAAAATCACGCACGCCGGGAAAGACCTTGCCGAGCATGTCCACGCCTTCCCGTATGTAACCCTGATGCGCAGCCAGGTCCTCTTTCGCGCCGTACAGAAGGTAATTTTTCTCGTAGCGCCGGATTTCCAGTATGATGTCGCGCAGGTCGTCGGCCACCTCGACGAACTGCTGCTTACGCTCCACCTCACGCAAATAATGGTAGAACATCCCGCCGATCGAGCCGATCACGAGCATCATGACGACGAGTCCCAAAACAACTTTATGGCGGATATTCATATGAATCGAAAAAAACTCGAACATTGCCGGGGTCTCCTTCTGCACGCTTCCGCGCCTCCCCTCCAGCGCCCCTGCGGCGCTTCAAAGGCGACCTCTTTAGAATAGAGCTTTTAGAGTATTGCTTAAAGTTTTTTCTTGCGCGCCACATCGAAGAACGCAGACGAACCGCTTCGAGCGCCAAACGTTTATTCTTTCGTCGAGAGCCTGGCGACGACGGGAAAGGAGAGAAGACCATACATGATTTCAGCAACTTGCAGAGAACTATCTCAACCGGAAGTCCGAGGCGGGCTAAACAGCGGAGGAACACACCGGGAGAAAGCGCGGAATGCGCCCTCCCCACAGCCTAACCTGATTCTAGCGCTTGGAGCGGATCAGCTCCACTTTGACCCGATTCTTGGCGTTCGGACACTCCCAAACCTGAATATCGGGATTCTCGAAAAGCGGAAACGTCCCACCAAACTGGAGCGTCGCCACCCAGTTAAAAACATTGTGGTATAGATAACCGCAAAAGTCGCCGCACTTGTGCACGCCAAGATCGAATTCGTCCCCCACCTTCATGCCGATGGTGCAAGGACCCTGCATGTCGATAACCTTCGCCACAACCTTGTTGCCAATCTCAGGAAAAGCCACAGCCATTGGATCTCTCCTCCCGTATGTTGAATCCCAGGTGAAAAGGCGCAACCCCGATTATGCATTGCGCCATACCTAACATGAACGCTATGCTTTATAGCGAGAAGAGATGTCAATTGCAAATAGTTTTGTCATGTTTAGCAACGCGGCGTGGCCCATGAGTGACGCTTAGCCGCCGTCCCTCATGGCTTCAGGCCCGTTATGAGGAATATGCCAAACGCCCGCATTTTCCCCTTTGAATCGGGACGGACCACTTCCGCCGCATCGACCGCACGGACGTCTGTGTATCCAGCAGCTTCAAAGACCGTGCGCATGGACTCGCGATCGAACCCGAAGTGGAACACGCCGTGGTTGTCGCGGTGGAACTCGCCATCGTCGAGGTCGAGGTCCGCGAGACAAATGCGCCCCAAAGGCGCCGTGACCCGGAACAACATATCGATCAGCGTTTGAGGCTCCTTGATGTGGTGGAGCGTCATGCTGCTCACGACCAGATCGTAGGAGCCTTCGAGCGCATCCCCTCCGTCCAGGTCCACCCGCTGCGTCTTCACGTTGGCTATATCAAGCTCCTTCAGCTTGGAGTCCAGCATCTCGAGCATCCCTGCCGAGAGATCCACGGCCGTCACGGAGCGCACCAAGGGCTGCAATTGCAAAGTCAGCAACCCCGTGCCGCAGCCAAAATCCAATACATCCATATTCTTGGCTGGATTCGCTTCGCGTTTTATGGCATCCGCCACATCCGCCGCCATCTTAATGCGCGGCCCCTTATCCCAACTTTGCGCTTCCTTGTCGAAATCCCGCTTCTCGCCGTCGCTTGCGCTCATAGCTTGCATCTCCTCCGGTCAATGACGTTAGCGGCAAACAGCAGCCAATGAACCACATCCGTTCCACTTCCTTCAAACGTACAACCGGGCGGAGGACTCGTCAAGGGCAGGCGCGCCGGGAGCGCGAGAGACATCGCGTTTCTACGGAGTTTTCAGAGTGATAGCGGCGGAATAGCCGACGGACGCATTGCGGGGAAAGATTCCTACCTCAAGGAAAATTCACGGGATCGAGGCGAGCCATCCCAACCGAAGGTTGTGGGGACAGTTGAATGGCTCGCAATGAAATACGAATGATGGCGAAGCCGTAGGGCGCCTCAATCCCAATTCCACGCCAGCCCGCTCCTCGCCATCGCCGATCGCATGATTTCCCTCACCAACTGTTGAAAGCTCATGCCCGCCAGCCGGCAAAGAATCGGAAGGTCGGAATGCGTGGGGTTGAGGCCCGCAAGGGGGTTCACCTCGATGAAATTGGGGACGCCCGACGCGTCCAGCCGGACATCGACCCTCCCCCCGTCCCGGCAGCCGAGCGCCCGCCAGACCCGCAGGGAAAGCTCCCCGCATGCGTCCGCCGGCCCGTCCTCCACCAGTCGGTAGGCGACCTCCGTTTCATAGTGGGCCTTGGTGAAATAGGAGTAGGTCTGCTCCTGCCCGTCCCGGTTGAAGACGATCTCCATAACGCCTACAGCACGGGCGTCCCTTCCGGTCCCGAGCACTCCCACGGTGAACTCCCGTCCCGGGAGGAAGGCTTCGACGAGGACGGGCTGCCGGAATTGCGCGAGAAGCCGCGCGGCGGCCCGCTCCAACTCTTCGCGAGATTCAACCTTGGAAGCGCCTCCGATTCCCTTCCCCGTCCCCTCGGCAACGGGCTTCGCAAAGACCGGAAACGGCAGGCGCACGCCCACGACGTCCTCGATTGCGGCTATTTCCGCGAAATCGGGAGTGACGACGCCTGCGCTCCGGACCACCCGCTTCGCCATGCCTTTGTGGAGCGCGACGGTGAGCGCGAGGGGGTCCGAAAACACGTAGGGGATGCGATACGCGTCGAGGAGCGTCGGGACCAGCGCTTCGCGCCCCATGCCGTACAACCCTTCGGCGATATTGAAAACGATGTCCCAACGCCCCCGGCCTTCAACAAGGGCCGCGATGAGGCGCTTAAAATTGCCGATGCGCTCCACTTCAAAGCCCATGGCGGCAAGCGCCCCGGCAATTCCTTCGATCGTGTCCGGGCGGTCGAATTCCGCCGTCTCCTCCTCGCCATAGCCTTCGGCGAGGTAGTCTTCCCTCAGGTCGTACGTGATCCCGACTATCATCGCATCCCTTTTCTCGCGGTTAATCCAGGGCTGCCGGCGACGTCTGCGCGGCCAGGAACTTCACCACCGCCGCCTGTTCATCGGGAGTGAGCTGCGCGCCCTTTCCCACCATTTCCGTCACAAGCTCTTCCCATTTCTTGGCATCGGCATGTCCGATCTTGCCCTTCACCCGCTTGAGCGTGTGACACTTCACACAGTGCGTCTGCACAAGAAGCTTCCCAGGGTCCGCCTGCTCCCCCGCCCCTAGCCCAGCGCTCGAAAACGCCGCAACCGCGAACAAGCATCCAACCGCCGCAATAACTTTTTTCATTTAATGCAAATCCTCCTTCGTTGATTTTCATCCGGACCAAGCCGACGGCGCTATCACCAACTAATACCGGTAAAACAAATCCAGGGCATTTAAGACTTCACAGCCGTTTGCAGTGATGCGCACCATGTTTTCCAGCCGCACTCCCTGGAAGCCGGGAATATAGATGCCGGGCTCGATCGTGACCACCATGTTCTCCCGGAGCACGGTCGGCTTGCGCTTGCTGAGCCTCGGCCCCTCGTGGACCGCGATCCCTACGCCGTGCCCCAGCCCATGGCCGAAGCAATTTCCATACCCAGCCCGTTCGATAAGGTCGCGGGCAGCGGCGTCGACAACGTCCGTCGCGACCCCGGCGCGCGCCGTCGCCTGCGCGGCAAGCTGCGCTTCCCGAACGACGCGGTAGATGGTCCTGAGCCGCGCGTCCGGCTCCCCCACGATGCGGGTGCGCGTAATGTCCGAGCAATAGAGGTTCATCTTGGACCCCATGTCCACAACCACCGCATCTCCCGGCTGGAAGGCGCGGTCCCCAGGGACCGCGTGCGGCAGCGCGCCATTCGGCCCCCCCGCCACGATGGGCGGGAAAGAAACCGCCTCGGCCCCGCCTTCCCGAATCCGGCGCTCGATTTCCCAAGCGACGTCCCGCTCCTTGCGCCATGGAGTGATGCTTTCCCACACGGCTTCGAGGACCCGTTCGGAGAGGGCGAGAGACCTCCTGATCCTCTCGATTTCATCGGGGTCCTTGACGAGCCGCATCTCCTCGATGAGGTCTTCCACGGGCTCGGCAACGGCGGAAGGCCGCGCCGCCTTGAGCGCCTTTTCTATCCCCTGGAACAGCGCATAAGTTGCATAATGGCTCTCGACCCCGAGCCGTTCCGTCTCAAGCCCATGGAACAGTTCGGTCAGGGTGGCGGCCAGCCCTTCCCGGTAGATGACGACATCGAAGCCCTGGGCCTCCGCCTTGCCTTCTTCCTCGTAGCGGGAGTCGGTCAGCAGGAATTGCCTCGATCCGGTTATCAGCAAGCAGCCGGAGCTTTCGGTGAGCAGGAGGTCTTCGGCCTCGAATCCACTCAGGTAAAATCTATTCTCGGGAACCAGCACCAGAAAGGCGTCCAGGCCCCGCTCGCGCAGGACCGCCCGGAACCGCTCCAGCCGCCTGACGTAAGGATCGCTCACCGTCGTCATGTCGTTCTCCATCCTTCCTTTTCAAGCCGAGCAGAAGAAACCCGCTCCATCAGACCAGGGAGCCCTTGGACGAGGGAACCATCCCCATGCGCCTCGGGTCCAGGCTCACCGCGCTTTCCAGGGCGCGCCCGAATGCCTTGAAAGTGGCTTCCAGTATGTGGTGCGTGTTGCTCCCGCAGGGAACTCCGATGTGTAGCGTTACGCCGCCATGGCGGCAGAAGGCCAGGAAAAATTCCTGCGCGAGTTCCGTATCGAACTGCCCCACGGTGGGATGGAGCGGCGGAACGTCATAGACGAGATAAGGTCTCCCCGAGATGTCGAGCGACACTTCCGCGCGGGCCTCGTCCATGGGAGCGACGGCGAACCCGTAGCGCCGGATGCCCGCCCGGTCGCCCAGCGCTTGGCCAAGCGCCATTCCGAGGCATATTCCGATGTCCTCCACCGTGTGGTGGGCGTCCACCTCCAGGTCTCCCCTGGCGTCGATGTGGAGGTCGAAAAAACCGTGCACGGCGAAAAGGGTCAGCATGTGCTCCAGAAAGGGAACGCCCGTGCTGAGAACCGCCGTCCCCTGCCCGTCCAGAGACCACGCCGCCTTGATATCGGTCTCCTTCGTCTTGCGCTCCACGACCCCCTTGCGCAATCTAGTCTCCATTTGAAAACATCCTTCCCTGTCGTATCGGATCAAGAGCGGCGAAAGCCGCCTCCAAAATTATCCTGCCGCCTTAATGGCATATTTCTTCAACCATAGCTATAGTTATTTTTATGAGTTACACTCCAGTTTCTCATAATCGGAGGCGTGTGGTTGCGTGTCATGGCGATTCAAAATAAGGTAAAAATCGATAAATGGGCGGAGGGCTCCGGCGCTGGCAACCCTTCCGAAGTCCGGGAATATGGAAATGCTCCCGGAATTTGCCCCGGCGCGGAAGTGGGGGGCCTTGACGAAGGCGCGACGGCGGGAATCCTCCGAAACATCTGGATCAATTCCTGGCCCGTGCTCGGGGTGATGCTCCTCAACTTCGTCGTCGGATACACGGACGTGTACGTCGCGGGGATGCTGAGCCCGGACGTGCAGGCAGTGGTCGGATTCATAAGCCAGCTCTACTTCATATTGATAATCCTCGGGAATGCGCTCGGGGTCGGAACGGTCGCGCTCGTTTCGTCATCGGTTGGAAGGTGCGAGTGGGGCCAGGCGTTCGACTTCACCCGACAGTCCCTTGTGATGGCGGCGTCCATCGGGGCGATCCTCGCTGTCCTTTCGTTCGCCGGAGCGGGGGAGATCATCCTCCAGTTCAGCCTGCCGGAGGCGATACGGGGCATGGCGCTCGTCTACCTCAAGATTTTCTCCTTCGCCATGCTTCCGAACTATATCATCATATTGATGAGCGCGGTGTTCCGGGCGGCAGGCCAGCCGCTTATCCCCTTCCGGGTGATGGGCGTCGTGACCGTGCTGAACGTCGCCTCGAGCTTCGGGCTCGCGCTCGGACTCGGCCCCCTCCCCCGACTAGGATACAGGGGCATAGCGACCGCGACGGCGATATCCATGCTGGCGGGGATGCTGCTTGTCGCAACCGTGCTCTTCGGGCGGAAATGGCGCGGCGTCTGGGAGGGCTCGTGGAAGCCGCGCGCCGGGATCATCCGGAGCATCCTCCGGATCAGTTGGCCCGCCGCCGTGTTGCAGCTCGCGTGGAATGCGGGCTCTCTCGCGCTCTACCAATTCCTCGGCAAGCTCGGGGCGGCCAGCATCACGGCTATGGCGGCCTACGCCAACGGTCTGCGGATGGAGTCCATCACCTACCTGCCAGCTTTTGCGCTCAACATGGCCGCCGCCGTTCTGGTGGGGCAAAGCCTCGGGGCCGGGTCCGTGGAGCGGGCCAGGCGCTACGGCTGGCAGACGGCAGCCGCCGGGACGGTCGTCCTTTCGCTCTTCGCCGCTCTGCTCGCCCATTTCGCCCCGCGGCTCGCCGGGATGCTCACGGAAGACCCGGCGGTGAAGGCCGAGACAATCCGCTACCTCTACTTCAACCTCGCCGCCGCGCCGCTTATGGTCTTCAGCGTCGTGCTGGGCGGGGCGATGCAGGGCGCTGGCGACACGATGGGCGTCATGAAAATCATCGTCTTCGCCATCTGGATCGTCCGCATACCGCTCGCGGCGTTTTTCTGCTTCACCCTCGGCTTTGGGGCGACGGGAGTCTGGGGGGCGATGTTCTGCTCGCTGACGCTCCAGGGGGCGCTCATGACGTGGAAATACTGGCGGGGCGGATGGATCGCCGCGGCCATCGCTAAGAAGGCGTGACCGGCCTCCTTTCGCATCCGGGCGCCACTTGGGCGTTCAACAGAGCTGCATCCCGTGTTATAGTGTCTGCCATAAGCAGCGGTTGTATGACGCATTTCATTCACGGTGGACAATACGGAGGGAGGCGGCGCGGCATGGCGGAAGGGATGCGATGGGTCAGGACGCATTGCGCGAGGATGGACCACGGAGGATGCGCCCTGCGCGTTGGCGTGGAAGACGGCAGGATAACCCGGATCGAGGGCGACCCCGAAGGGGTGCTCAGCAAGGGGTATGTCTGCTACAAGGGTAAGATATCGGCGGACCGCCTCACCCACCCGCAACGGCTCCGGCATCCCCTGAAGCGTGCGGGCATACGGGGCGAGGGGCGCTGGGAGCGCATCTCCTGGGATGAAGCCCTTGACGCCATTGCGGCGAACTTCCTCCGCATCAAGGAGGAGCACGGCGCCCGCGCGGTCGCCTTCGGGGTCGGAATGCCCAAGGGGCTCGAGCACTTCGTGCTCATACGGCTCGCCAACATCTTCGGCTCCCCGAACGTCATCGCATCTCAGGACGTCTGCCATGCCCCCCGCGAAGTCACCGGGGTCCACACCTGCGGCTTCTACCCCGTCGCCGACCTTCACAACCCAACCGAATGCATCCTCTCCTGGGCCGGGAACATCCTCTCCACCAACGAGGAAGGGCAGACGTCGGGGCTCCTCGCGGAGGAACTGCGGCGCGGCGCAAAGCTCATCGTCGTCGATCCGCGAAGAACCGAACTCGCGGAACGCGCCGGCCTCTGGCTGCAACCGCGGCCGGGAACGGCCCACGCGCTCGCCATGGGATTTCTCCACGTCATCGTCGAGGAATCCCTTTACGACCGCGAATTCGTGGAAAATCACACCTACGGCTTCGACGACCTCGCCCGGCAGGTCGCGCCCTGCACTCCGGAGGCGATATCCGCCCTCACGTGGGTCCCGGCGGACCTCATACGCGAGGCTGCCCGCCTCTACGCCCGGTCGAACCCGGCGGCTCTCCAGTGGGGCAACGCCATCGAACACGACGTGAACGTCTTCGACGCCGCGCGCTCCCTTGTCTGCCTGATGGCCATATGCGGCAACCTCGAAAAGCCGGGGGGCAACATCAACGCCCACGATCCCAAAATCATGGGGCTCGGGGAGTTCGTCCGCGCGGACCTCATTCCCGACAAGCGCAAGGAGATGATCGCGGCGCACCACCGCACCATCCCGCGCCTCATGACGACGCCGCCCGCCTATTTCAGGAAAGCCGTGCTCGAAGGAGTCCCCTACCCCGTCAAGGGGTATTACGGCATGTGCACGAATCCGCTCCTCGCCTGGGCCGACAGCCCCGCGACCTTTGAGGCCCTCATGCGGCTCGACTTCATCGCCATGGCGGACATCTTCATGACCCCCACGGCGGCCTTCGCCGACATCGTCCTGCCGGTCGCCCACCAGTTTGAAATGAACGACATCGGCCACTACGGCATCGGACACGGCATGGTCCTGGCCCGCCCGAAGGTGGTCGAGCCGCCCCCGGAATGCTGGCCCGACATAAAGATTTTAAACGAACTCGGGAAACGCATGTCCCCGCCGGAACTCTGGCATGAAGACCATGAGGAGTTCCTGGAGGACGTATTGCGCCCCTCGGGGCTCACCTTCGGGGAGTTCGCCGAAAAAGGCTGGCTGAAGGGGCCTGACCGCTTTTTCCTCCACCGCGAGAAGGGTTTTAGGACGCCCACGGGGAAAGTGGAGCTAAAGCTGAGCGTCGCCGAGAAATTCAAGCTGAAGCCGCTGCCGGAACTTTCCCCCCTGCCGGAGGAGGACGACCCCGATTATCCGCTCATCCTCATCAGCGCGAAGAGCCGGTACTATCTCGTGTCGTCCTACCGGTGGCTGGAAAAGCTGCGCAAGAAGCGCCCCTTCCCGCTCGTCGAGATCCATCCCGAAACGGCGGAGGCTTGTGGCGTGAAGGACGGGGACCAAGTCCGCATCGAAACCAGGAACGGCGCGATTGCCCAGACGGCGCGCGTCACCGACGCCGTTCACCCGCGCGTGGTCAGCGCGGACCTCGGATGGTGGTTTCCCGAGGGAAGCCCAGGGGAGCAGTTCGAGTGGCGCAAGTCGAATTTCAACATGCTGACATCCATCAAGAAGCTCGGGAGAGAGTTCGGGACGCCGAATCTCAAGAACATCCCGTGCAGGGTGCGGCGGGTGGATGCGACCTCGTAGCGGCGCGTTCCCTATGAACGGTCGTCGAGGATGCCCCTGTCGGCCACCCGCTCTTCGGAAATGATCTCCTCGCGGCGCCAGAGGCTCTGCCGCTGCACAAGCTTCTGGCGCAACGTGCAGGGGTCGAAGCTGCACACCTTGCATTCCGGATCGATGCACGGGTCGGCATGTATCAGGATGTCGGTGCGCTCCCCGTAGACGCTCTTGAAGATGGCCTCGAGCGTCTTCACCTCCCCGTGGCTCTCTTCCAGGGAGAGGTCGCGCGGCAGGATGAGGTGGAAATCGATGTGCAGGATGTTTCCCGATTTCCAGGCCCGCAGCCGGTGCACGTCGATCCAGATGTCCCGCCGGTATTTTATGAGGATGTCGCAGATTTCTTCAAGCAGCCGGGGATCGGTTTCGTCCATGAGCCCCGCGTAGGACTCCCGGACGAGCTTCCAGCCGGTAAAGAGAATGTTGAGCCCCATCAGGCAGGCGGTCGCCCCGTCGAGCCACAGGAGGCCCGTCCAGCGGACCAGCAGGAGCCCCACGACCACGCCCGCCGAAGTGTAGACGTCCGTGAG
>CALFXO010000161.1 GCA_937958025.1 uncultured Syntrophobacteraceae bacterium | reverse complement strand
AGCCGCAACCCCTTTGGGAAGACGCCGTCCTTGCCCGAGGTGATGACCAGGTCTCCCGCCTGCACGTCGAGATTGCCGCGCACATATTTCAGGACGCAGTTATTCGCATCCTTGCCGCTCAGTATCCCCCGCACCCGGTTCCGCTGGATAACGGCGTCCACCGAACTTTCAGGATCGGAAATAAGAAGAATGCGTGAGTACCGGTCCGACACGTCCATTATGCGCCCGACCACGCCTTCATCATTGACCACCGCCATGTCGGGAGCAACGCCGTCCTTGAAGCCCTTATCCACAATGATTGTTTGGAACCATCCGGTAAGGTCGTGGAGCACCACCTGCGCGGCTTTCGTCTCCGTCTGGATGGTGTTCTGAAAATCCAGGAACCTGCGAAGCCGCAGGTTCTCCATATATGCTTCGTGGTAGTCGGTGACCTCCTGCTCGAGCTTGGAAACCCTCGCCTTAAGCGTCTCGTTTTCCTTCTCGACGTTCCAGAGCCACACGTAGTGATTGAAAAATCCATCCACTCCCGATGTGACGCTCCGCAGAGACCCGATGACCGGCCCCAGGGTTTCCACCACGGACCGTTGCAGAAAATCCATCTGTTCCGGAGGCCTGAAATTGAGGGACAGGATATATAGGAAAACGCCCAGAAAGAATCCAATTACAAGAGCACCACGCAAATGACGCAACCACGCCAACATGACGGCTACACCTCTCTTCGGATCATGGCCCAAAGGGATTGAGCGGCAATCGACGCTGCATTCTTAATCATACCATCATGTCTTTCTTCAACCCAACTACGCAAGCACATCTTTCAAGACTTCTATCTCTTCAAGAGCCTTTCCGGACCCCAGCACCACCGTAGACAGGGGGTCGTCCGTTATCGTCACGGGCAAGGCGGTCTCCAGCCGTATTAGATAGTCTAGGTTTTTGAGCAGGGCCCCGCCCCCTGTCAGCACGATCCCCCGATCCACTATGTCGGCGGCCAATTCAGGCGGGGTCTGTTCCAGGGCGATCTTTATCGTCTCTATAATGGAGTCTATCTGCTCCTGGATGGATTCCCGGATTTCATCCGAATTGATCTCGACCGTCTTCGGGATGCCGCTCACCAAGTCCCGTCCCTTGATAAGCATCGTCTCCACGCTCTCCATAGGGTAGGCGTTGCCGATCGTCGTCTTTATCTGTTCGGCCGTGCGCTCGCCTATCAGGAGATTATACTTGCGCTTGATGTGTTGCAAAACCGACAAATCCATTTTATCGCCGCCCACCCGCACGGACCGGCTATACACTATCCCCGCAAGCGAAATGACCGCCACTTCCGTCGTGCCGCCCCCAATATCAACCACCATATTGCAGACAGGCTCGGTTATCGGCAACCCGGCGCCGATTGCAGCCGCCATAGGCTCCTCTATAAGATAAACTTCCCTGGCTCCCGCCGACTCGGCGGATTCCCTGACGGCTCGCTTTTCCACCTGCGTCACCCCGGAGGGTATGCATACGATAATTCGAGGGCGAACCAGACTGCGCCGATTGTGCACCTTCCGGATAAAATGACGCAGCATGGCCTCGGCCACTTCAAAATCGGCGATCACGCCATCTTTCATGGGGCGGGTCGCTACAATATTGCCCGGAGTCTTTCCGAGCATCATCTTGGCGTCTTTCCCAACCGCCACCACCCTGTTGGCGCCACGCCCGTCCTTGCGAACCGCGACAACGGACGGCTCGCTCAGCACGATGCCTCTGCCGCGAACATACACCAGCGTGTTGGCGGTTCCCAAGTCAATTGCAAGATCGTTTGAAAACCAACCCCAGATCCTATTCAGGAACATTTCTCCTCAACTCCTCTTCTCCGTCGCTTTTCCTGATTCTCCTTACAAGACAAGGAGTCCCCCTTCATAACACGGCGCCCTTGCATCTTCAATCATTAAGCGCATCCGCCCCCCACAATTTGGAAACATCGCAAAAAGGACCATCCAGCCGCCCTCTCCATTGCTGTAAAAATGCGCAACCATCGGTGAATACAATAAAATTGCCGGCTCTTGTTCGGCAAGGCAAAGCGCATTGCTAACGGTTTCATCCACCGACCCCGTTGCGCGAAGCAGGGGGTTGACCACCCTGAGATTTGCGCGACGTGAATTTTCTCAATTGGACCTTGACAAAACCCTGCATATCGGATTACAAGACCAAATTTGCATTCGATTGTGGGGGAGCGGGTCCGGCGCCGACACCGATGCGCCTCGGCGCGCATTGCAGCGCCTTCCATATTCTGGATTTGCCGGACCATATTTCATTTCATACATGGCGATTAACGATAGAGGTGGATAATTATGAAGATGACCTTTCAACCCAGCAACTTGAAAAGAAAACGGACCCATGGATTTCTGGTTCGCATGGCGACCAAGAATGGCCGTCTGGTCATAAAGAGACGCAGAGCCAAGGGAAGAAAGCAGCTTGCAGTCTAGCGTCACGCAAGGTTGCAGTCAGGATGAGCCTCCTGTAGGGGCAGGCCCGGCAAAGGGCCTTTTCCGTTTTCGCCCATGGGAGCGCCTGCGATCATCAAAAGACTACCAAAAAGTTAAAAACACAGGAAAGCGCAGGCGGGCGCGCCATTTCGGAGTCAACTTCGCCCCAAACGGCCTGTCGCACCATCGCCTCGGAATGGTCGTGCAGAAGCGACACTGGAGCGCCGCCGTGCAGCGCAACCGTATCAAGAGGGCTCTTAGGGAGTGGTTTCGCCTGAACAGGCAGGCGATCCCGCATCCAGCCCTGGATATTGTCGTCATCGCCTATCCCGGCGCGGAGGAACTCTCGCTCAGAGAAATCACCGCCGAGATGTCGTCGGTTTTCGGCAAAGGAAACATCCGTGGCTCATGATTCGAGTCTTTTTGTTATATTCGATCCGCTTTTACCAGCTTTTTCTCTCCCCTCTGAAAAGGCCTAGTTGCCGGTTCATCCCCACATGCTCGGAATACGCTTACGAGGCTATTCAAATCTACGGACCGATCAAAGGCTTGCACTTGAGTCTGATGCGCCTGCTGCGATGTCATCCCTTTCATCCGGGAGGCTACGATCCCGTTGTTAAACGCATTTCTTCTGAAGAATAAAATGGAGTATTCCTAAATGGAAAAGAGGACTTTGCTCGCTTTCGCCCTGTCTTTCCTGGTGCTGTTCCTCTGGGAGACATATTTTGGCGCTGGCCGCGCGCCCCAGACTCAAGCCCCGTCGCAATCTCAGGAGACAGCGCCCTCCTCCGAGCCCGCCGCTCCATCACAAAGCGCACCGACAGCGGCTCCCGTCTCTGGCGCCCCGGAAACCCTTCCTGCAAGCCAGTTCGCGGATTTGGACCAGAACCATGTCAGCTGGACGGTCAATACGCCTCTCTATACGATGCAACTCCACGAATCGGGAGGAAGGATTCAGGGGCTGGAGCTTAAAGCCTACAAGCAGGGGGTGGCCGCCGACGCGCCGCAAATGGAGCTTATCTCCACCAGGGCGTTAGGATATCTGCCGCTTGCGGTCGACTCCATCAAGCATCCCGAATGGCAGCTCTCCACCCGTCAGTTTTCCACGCAGGACCCGGCAAATCTCGTCGTCGCGGAAGGCTCCCCCCAGAAGACCTTTTCGATGACAACCCTGGCGCCCGATCAAGTCCGTTTAACGAAAGTCTTCACCTTTTCGCCCGATTCCTACGCAATCGACCTCACGATAAAGCTTGAAAACCTTTCAGGCAAACCCCTTGCCGACCAACTGGGCGTCAGCTGGTACTACCAGCCCTTTGACGTGCACGCGGGGAGCTACAACCAATCTTCCTTGGCAGTCCTTGCCCAGGGCTCGCCCAATCGGCGCACCGTTAAGGAGATTCTGAAGGATAAACCCACCTTCCAGCCGCCCTATCAGTGGGTGGGATATGAAAACAACTATTTCCTGAATGCCTTTGTTCCACAGGACTCCACGCCTGGAGAGGTCGTCCCCAAGGTGCTCAAGGCCGATGCGGAGCTTCTCCAAACCGTGTACCTGACAGAGCCGTTTGAGATCGAGGCCAATCAGTCGAAGACCATCACGATGCGCCTCTACATGGGCCCCAAGGAGTTGGGTTGGCTGCGGCAGGCTGGAAGCAACCTGGTCGCGGCCGTCGACTTTGGCTGGTTCGGCTTCGTCGCGAGACCCCTTCTCGACGTTCTCAAGTGGCTTTATAAGTACCTGCACAATTATGGAACCGCCATCATCGTTCTTACCATTGTCATCAAGCTCATCTTCTGGCCGCTCACTCACAAGAGCTATAAGTCCATGCAGATGATGAAAAAACTGCAACCCAAGATCAACCAGGTGCGTGAGAAGTATAAGGACGACCGAGAGAAGCTCAATCAGGAGCTCATGCTGCTCTATCGAGCCTACAAAGTGAATCCGCTTGGCGGCTGTCTACCGATGGTCCTGCAGATTCCCGTCTTCTTCGCGCTCTACAGGATGCTGGCCAACTCCGTCGAACTGCTCCATCAGCCCTTTGCGCTCTGGATTCATGACCTCACGGCCCCGGACCGCCTATACGTGGGGTTCGACATCCCCTACCTTGGAGGAATCCCGGTCATGACGATCCTCATGGGCGTGTCCATGTTCATTCAGCAAAAAATGACGCCATCGGCGGGCGATCCAACCCAGGAAAAAATCATGCTCCTCATGCCGGTCATGTTCACCTTTTTCTTTATCAACTTTCCGTCCGGTCTTGTGCTATATTGGTTGGTAAACAACGTCCTGTCCATCGCGCAGCAATACTGGATCAATCGTAGCGCATGACAATTTCGCGCCTTCTTTTCACTCGCCTCCACAGAATGAAACGATTGATTCGGGGACCAACGGGAGGAAAGCATGTCACCCCTGGAATTGGAAATTGAAGAAAAATCCCTGGAAGATGCTATAGCCGCGGCCTGTGAGAAATTCAAGCTGCCGAGAGAAATGCTGGAAATAGAGGTGATTTCCAAGGGATCTTCCGGTATCTTCGGCATTGTCGGAGCAAGGAAGGCTAAGATACGCGCGAGGGCGAAAGCGCTGCCTCTCGAACCCGCCGCGGAGAGGGCCAAGGAGATTCTTGGCGTCATTCTGAGTCACATAGAGGTGCCCACCGTTATCGAATCAGAAGCCAGGGACGATCACATATACCTCAACATTGTGAGCAACGGCTCCGGACTGCTCATCGGCAAACGCGGTAAGACGCTGAACGCCCTCCAGCACTTGGTCGCGAAGGTTCTCCAGAAAGAAGTCGGAGAGAACCTCACCGTCTACGTGGACACCGAGCAATACCGGAATAAGCGCGAGAGCAGCCTCACCGACCTAGCGCTGCAACTCGGCGAGAAGGTCAAGAGATCTCGCCGCCCGCTTACCACCGGCCCTATGAACGCACAGGACCGTCGCATCATTCACCTCGCGCTCAAGGAGGACCAGAACATTCGGACCAAGAGCAAGGGGGAGGGAGGAATGCGGCGCGTCGTCATCTACCCCGTGCGGAAGGGAAAGGTCCCGGCCAAGCCGTCCGTGGAGAACGGGAGCGCCCCATCCGAAGCGTAGGCCCACCAACGCCCGCGCAAACAGGACAGGAGACGCAAGACCCCGGATGCTCGAAAAATCAGCCGGGGCTTCCAAGACATCAAAATGACGATCAACTCGATGTTCGACACAATAGCCGCCATTTCCACCCCCGTTGGCGAGGGTGGAATTGGCATTGTCAGGATCAGCGGGGCCAGCGCCCTGCCCCTCGCCCGAAAGATTTTTCGCCTGTCCGCTTCCGGCCTCGCTCCTCAAATCCACTCTCACCATATCCATCACGGTTGGGTTTTAGACCCCGTGGCGGGAGTGTTAGTTGACGAAGCGCTGCTTGTCTACATGGCGGCGCCTAAGTCCTACACCCGCGAAGACGTCGTGGAAATCAACTGCCACAGCGGCTATGCCGTCCTTAACCGCATCCTCGGAATCGTCCTCCAATGCGGAGCGCGTCTCGCCGAACCTGGCGAGTTCACCCGCCGCGCTTTCTTGAACGGTCGCATCGACCTTTCGCAAGCCGAGGCCGTAATCGAAACCATCCGCTCAACCTCCGAATCCAGCCTCGCGGCTGCCAACAAAAGACTTCACGGCGACTTTGGCGGAAAGGTGAAAGAATGGCGGGAACGCATTCTCCAGTTGGAGGCGGAGATCGGAGCATCCCTCGATTTTCCGGAAGAGGCGGAGGAAGAGCCACAGGGACGGGACTCGGATCTCGCTCACCGTCTGCGTAAAGGTCTTCTCGATCCGATCGCCCGCATTCTGGCTGCATACGAAGGAGGCCGCATTCTGCGCGAAGGGCTCACCCTCGTCCTCTTGGGAAAACCCAACGTCGGGAAGTCTTCTCTCCTCAACGCCCTCCTCGGAAAAGACCGAGCGATCGTGACCCCAATTCCCGGCACCACGCGGGACGTCATCGAAGACAGCTTCACCATCTCCGGCGCCCTGGTGAAGATCCTGGACACGGCGGGAATCAGGGGAGAAGCCGACGTCATTGAATCCATGGGAATAGAGCGGTCCCTCCGCGCCCTGGATGAAGCGGACGCCGCGCTTTGGCTCATCGACGGAAGCGCCCCCATCACGGAGGGCGACGACCTCGTCCTTCAGGCCATGGAAAACCGGAGAGCGGGGCTGCCCCGCATCATCCTCGTCAACAAGGCGGACCTTCCGCAGGCGACGCCGCTGGACGAGGTGAAAAAACGCTACGGCGAGGCGTTCCCTCTAGAATCCATCTGCGCCTTGAACCCCTCGCACATCGACAGAGTGCGCCGCCTTCTGTACGACCTTTTCCTGAAGCGCCCTATGGAGGCCTCGACCGCCGCCATCGCCATAAACCTGCGCCACAGAAATCACCTAACCCTCGCGTTCAAAACGCTCCAACGCGCGAATGAACTGCTGACCCACCCGGGCGCGCCGATCGAACTTGTGGGCATGGAGCTTCAAACGGCCCGCGCTGAAATGGACGCGATCCTCGGATGCGGGGTTGCGGACGATCTACTCGATAGGATATTCGCAGAATTTTGCATCGGCAAATAAATATGGACGGCGGCAAACAGGAGGCACGATGGATCGACCCCACCGGGCGAGTTGGAGCGACAAGCCCTCCCCGCCCCAAGCTCGAACCGATGGAGTGACAAAGTTCAAGTTGTATCAGACGGTTATAGCGTAACTCTATTTTCGGCGCTCTTTCCTCCGACCGGCGCCTCCACGGTCTCCGCTTCGATGACCGTCTCTGCGGCAGGAGCTTCAAGCAGCCTCTGAGCATTGGCGCTCTGCTCCACTCGCATGGTGAGGAAACCGCCCATAAAGCTGATCTCATAGTTTCGATCGGAGCGGGCGGCCTTCTGCAAGGCTTCCCCAAACTTGCGGAACCGCGCCTTCACCCTTCTGTAGATATAATAGCAGCCGCCAATCATCGCGACCAAGATAGTCAGGTAGACCCACAGGGGCGTGCTTATCACTGTCCCCATCAGCATTACCGCTCCAGCCAGTCCCAGCACGAACACTATCTGTAGACCAATAATCATGTAAACGTAGTACATGCCCTGGTCGAGCTCGGCCGTAGCGGGACCGTCCCCCGCGGCCTTTGGCGGACGCTTGAACATATCACGCAAGCTCATATCGAATCCTTTCACGCACAACGCCTGTCAATTTTCCTGGACTTCATTCATAGAGGCAGTGAGGAGAGGTCTTTGCTCCTGTACGAGCAGCTGCTTTTCAACACGGAATTTTTCCAGATCGAGCTGGTTGTCGAGCATTCGCTTGGAAAGCTTATATCGAAGATAGATCACCCACGTTATGATAAACGCGAGAAAGATTCCAACGCCAAGGAAAAACCATTTGAACTCCCTCACCATGGAGAGCCCCATCTTGGCGACGTCCCCAAGAAAGTTGGGGACCACCCATATGAGCACCACCACGGTCGCAACGAGGAAGCCAATGTAAAAAATAGAGGTTCCGCCGCCGAAAACGTGCAGGACAGAGCCGAAGCGCTGCTTCACCGCCTCCGGCGATGGGGCCAGCGGGTCTTCATCGCCGCAACGATCCTTCTCCTCGCCGTAGAATATGGACTGAAATGCCTTGATGAGGAAGGCGAGGAGCATGATAAGCCCGACCGGGATGCCCACTGCCGTAGCCAGCCAGGCCCTGAATGGAAAAGGAACCGTCTCGGACTGGATATGGATTTGGTAATTGCTGAGGGGGCCAAAAGTGTTTTCAAAAACGAGCTTCTCATAGCTCGTCATCGCCGTGCCGGGGGTCTCGTACACCTTGGCGCCATTCATATCGGACACGACGACATACGACTTATGCCCCGCCTGGCTCGCGAGGGTCATGTAGATTATCAATTCCAGAACGAGAATCACCGCCACGCACACCCCCAGGATGATTTTCTGCTGGCGGCTGCCTTCCAGTAAATCCACTAATCGCGATTTGTTCAGCATAGCTCTCGGTTATACTTTCAGATTACGATTTTCCATCATCCAAAACAGACTTTGCCGTAGGTTATCATCCGCCATCAGAGGAGTCAAACATAAATGCGGAAACGGGCGCGACGCTTCCGCCCCGCGCTTCGTGAAACACCGTCCCGCACGCTTCTCCTCCCATGCCGTTCAGGAGGACGGATTGAGTTCTTTCTCCCTCGGGAAAAGGGGCAGGTATCTGTAGGAAAGTGAGAGGATCAACGCTCCGTAGGCCAGCATCGCCACAATCGGCGCCCACTCGTACATCGTCGGAACGTAGATTTGCAGCTTGTCAAAGGGCATGACGGGGATGGCGATGGCCTGGACCGTCATGACGAAACGGTTGATCAAAACGCCGACGCAATCGAGGATGAAAGCGCCGAAAAGGACAAAATCATTCTGACGCAGTTTGGGTGAAAGCAAAAGAGCGGCGGGCAGGAAGCCGCAGACTCCAAGCTCCACCGCCAGCAGCCACAACCCGTACGGACCCTGGTAAAAGTCCTTCAGCCTGAATCCAAACCCTGGCGCCGTGCTAAGCGCCCAGTAGAGCGTGTCGACAGTCTTCAAAACCACATAAATCGAAAGCATCAGCACCACAACCTTCGCGATCAACTCGTACACGCTCCGGTCCACCAGCCGCTTCCCCGTGACTTTCTCCATCAGCTTGCAAACAAGCGCCGTAAAGGCCGGTCCCGACGCAACCGCCGAAAGTATGAACAGGAAGAATGTCCACGGCCAGACGAAAAAGCCCGTGCGATACGCGAATGGGCGCGCGAAAAGAACGCCCGCCACGCCGCCCAGCGACCCTTGATGGAAGAAGCTCAAAAAGGTTCCCGTGAGAGCGAAAATCGCCATGATTTCATGCAGGCTGTGCCCGAAGTGATGGAGCGGACGGATGGCGTCGAGCTTCCGGTTTTCCAGAACTATGGGGATGTATTCAACCACCAGCACTAACGCATAGCACGAAATGCAGAAAATGACCTCGGTCAGCATGGAGTGGACGTTCGCATGCCAATAGCCAAACCAACCGCGCAGCGGTTGCCCGATTTCGAGCAGAAGTACGAGAAGAGCGCCGGTATAGCACACAAACCCCACGATCACCGCAAGGTTTATCACCTTGTGCAGTTCCTTGAGCGCGGGGATGAACCGCGAAAGCCCGTAGAATAAAAACCCGGAAAAGAAGGCGCCCGCCCCCAGGGCGATGATGCCCAGGTCCGCCGTTATATACAGCCCGAACCCAAAATAGTCGTTCAGGCCGGTGACATTCAACCCCTTCGCCAGCACGACCACTCCGGCGTATACGCCCCATCCCATCAGTCCGATGAGCGCCAGCAGCCACAGGGCGAAGACAGGAAAAGAACTCCGCTTCAATCCATCAGGAATCAAGGCATTATCCATTATCGACCATCCTTCCGGTCCGCACCCGGAGCCTCCGGCGACACTCCCATAATGCACGCGGAGCCCCACGGAGCGGCGTTATTTTCCATGTCCATTCCCCGGCGGATCACAGGCTCTTGTCCGCAAGATCCCGCACCCATTTGTGGCTGCTCAGATAGGTCACCTTGGGCTCGGTGTGCAGCTTCTCGAGTATCCTGAAGGCGCGCTCACGGTCCTTTGAGAGCTTCGCCGCCTCACTCCCGGGGTCCAGCAGGTTTCCAAACGTTATGGCCTTTGTCGGACAGGCTTCGGCGCAGGCAGGCGTATAGACCACTTCATTGAGCGGCGTTTTGTCCAGGAACGCCTTAGCCCGTGCATCGTTTAAGCGGTGGCTGCAAAACGTGCATTTCTCGACCACGCCCCGCATCCTCACGCTCACCTTCGGATTGAGAGAAGCTTCCATCGGATTGGGCCACGTGGGGTCCCACCAGTTGAAGTCGCGCGCGTGATAGGGGCAGGCCACAATGCAATACCGGCAGCCGATGCAACGAGGATAGACATGCCCGACAATTCCCGTCTCCTCGTCGCGCTTGGTGGCGTTCACCGGGCAGACGAAGGTGCATGGAGCGCCGTGCTCCGCATCGCAGTGCATGCACGGCTTGGGCAGGTATGCATGCCGGTATTCTGGAAACGCCTCGCCGTTCTCCAGCTGGTAAATCTCCATCCAGGTGATGGACCGCAGCTTGTTGCTCTCGTCCGGACGGAAGGAAACGTTGTTTTCCTGCTGACAGGCCACGCTGCACGCCATGCATCCGGTGCATTTGTCAAGATCGATCACCATCCCATAGCGGACGCCGCTCTTTGCATGTCCATTTTCACTCATATGTCAACCTTTTAGACCCTGCGCAGCTGAGCGCGGGCAGCCCACGCGACTCCCAGTCCGGTGACCGGGTCCGTCAGGACTTCCATCAGGGTGTTTACATTAGCTCCCTTGCCGTCGATGTATTCATCGTAGGCGGCATGGCCAAGCCCCTGCGCCATGAACGCCACGCCGGGTTGCGCTCCGGGATGCACATGCACCCGCACGACAGCTTCGCCTTGCAGGGTTTTTATCGCGGCTCTGTCTCCCTCGGCAAGCCCCAAGGATTTGGCCGTCTTCGGATGAACGTCCACAAACTGATCGTCGTGGAGTAACAGCGAGTCCGGAATGGTTTTGTTCAGAAACGGGGAATTCGGTAGGAAGCCGCTCGCAATATTGGGCAGACGATACGCTAGCAGCAGCAACGGAAGGTCCTGCTCGGAACCTCCAAGCGCCAGCGGAGCATAACGGGGAAGATATGCCTCGTCCTTGTCGGTCTTCAGGCCTCTGCCTAAGAGCACCTGACTGGCCAGTTCGCAATCCCCGGACTGCGTGGACAAATCCTCCAGCAGGCTCTCCTGCGCGTCGCACCAGCACATCCCCCCCTTCGCCAGCTTCTTCCAAAGGTCCGCGTCATCTTTATAGTTGACCTCCGGCCCCTTCCCCGGCATCCAGCTCCAAGGCGTCTCATCGCCTTTGTCGGCGACCGCTCCCCTGCCGGATGCGGCGAGCCCCTTCACGCGGTCCTTCAGATAATCCTCGTAGGACTTCCAGGGGAAAGAATCCTTCAGCGACTCCATTCCCTTCGTGAGATCGAAAATCACCTCGCCCGTGTGTTTGGTGTCTTTATGGGGAGGCAGAACAGGCGACGTGATGGCGTAATAGCCATAAGGCGCCCCAGCAAGGCATGTATAGTCGTCATAGCGCTCGAGCGCGGCGTGGTTCGGCAGGATGAGGTCCGCATGCACCGCCGTCTCATCCATATAGGATGAAAAAGACGCCACCAATCCCACCTTTTCAATAGCCGCCCGATAAAGATTGTTTTCGGCGAGACTATGGAATGGATTGGCTTCATGAACCAGCAGAACGCCGATGGAATAGCCGCCCCCCTTGGCCGCTCCATCCAGAAAGCCATGCAGCGCATTCCCTGGAAGCGGCGGCATGGCGGAGCCCGCCATATCCAGCCGCGGCCTTTTGAGCCCCTCCACCGCCACGGCGTCCACCTGCGGATCGGGAAGCGCGCCCAACGGCGGATCGGGCGTAATCCCCAGCATCCCGCCAGGTTTCAAATTCCCCACCAGCGCGTTCAAGGCGATGAAAGCAACCTCCTGATGGTAGGGATTCGCCACGCCCCCATTGCAGCTCCCCCAGATGGCCAACGCGTTCTTGCGCCCGCCAAAATCCTTGGCGATCTCCACTATTTTATCCGGGTTCACCCCGGTGATTTCCGAAACTCTCTCGGGGGAATAGGCCGCTGTCACGAAATTCTTGAACCCCTTGCGCTCCTTCCCCTGCGCGTCGGTCCAATCCTCGAAGCCAAAGAATGTCCGGGACGCGAGGTCGGCGTCGTAGAGCCCCTCACGGATGAGAACATGGGCTATTCCCAGCGCCAGGGCCGATTCAGAACCCGGCTTTACCGCAACCCAATCGTCCGCCTTCGATGCGGTCAGGGAGCAGCGTGGATCCACCTGCACCAGGCGCACCGGCTCTCCTTTCCTCGCCTTCTCCTGCCACATCCCGTAAGCCGTTTGGATGCGTCCGAACGTCCCCCACCCTTCCAGCAGGTCCGCCCCGAAACTGAGCACATAGGAGGCCCTCTCCAGGGCGAAGGATACTGGAGCCGCTTTTCCAAAAACCGAGTACGCGGCAAGTTTCTGGCCGTCGAGTTCCGATGGCATGGAAAACAGGTTGGGAGACCCATATGTGGCGAAAAACCGTTGCCATAACGCATACATGCTGTTATGCGGCGCGCCCGTTATGCACGCAAGGCCTTCCGGATGCCCCTGCCCCCGAAGATCGCCCATCGCCTTGGCAAGCTCCGCTATCGCATCCGTCCAGCTGATCGGCTGAAAACCGTCGACGTCCCCGCGTTTCTTCGTCTGCTTCATGGGCCCTTTCAGCCGGTAAGGCGCATACAGCCGCTGCAATCCGGAAGCCGCCAGAGCGCAAACGCCTCCCCGGTTCACGGGGTGTTTTGGATTGCCCTCGATCAAAATCGCCCTGCGGCCATCGACCAAACGGACATTCACCCCACAGCCCCCATCGCAGAACGGGCATGTCGTCGAAACAGAAGTAATTTCCCCCCGCTCCGGAGACGGCTCCCATGGCCAGTTTTGAGTCCATTTCGCGGAGTCGGCCGCCAGTTTCCACGGCAGAGGCGTAAACAACGTCCCGCCCACCACTCCTGCGGTGAACTGTAAGAATGCTCTCCTCCCAACCTTCATGCCCACTGACCTTTCTTCCTTCTCGATATGGAGCCGCAGCGGCCGCATCCCGCCCCGGCTCCTCCGTCGAAACTATCCGAACGCCCGTCCATTCTATTTGTGGCAGGCGGCGCACGCATTGGACGCCCCATTTTGCACGTGACACTTTTCGCATTCCACCATCGACATCGTACCCGACCGGTATCCTGTCAGGCGATTGACCTTCACCACGGGCAGATTGTCCTCCTTGGTCACATCCCGGTGGCATCTGGTGCATTCGACGTCCCGCGCCAGATGCGGCGCATGGGAGAAATAGACGTTGTCAGGCTGCCAGGCGTACGTCTGCCATGGGATTTCTTTATCCTTTTGTATGTATTCCTCGACAAGGACCTTTTCGTCCTTGCTGTCTCCCACCGGGTCCTCATGGCATTCCTTGCAGCTCGCCATCTTGGGAGCGCCCGTGTAAGAGCCGTCCTTCCGGAAGGAATGGCAATCCTCGCAGCTTCCGTCCTGATGCTTGGCATGGGGGAAATTGACGGGCTGCGTCTTCTCCGAATACAAAAGGTCGGGGAACACGAACCACCCAAACCCCAGCGCCGCGAGAAACCCTACGATAAAAAACACCGGCCCAATCCCACCGGCCCTCCCGGAAACGTCCTTCCGTTCTTCTTTCATCTCAACGCCCCAACCACCCGTCTATCGATCCAGCGGCATCCAAGCGAAGCTTGTTATCTTGCTAAAAAAGCTCCGGAATCACACCCCTATCGTGAAATCATGCACAACATTACGAATTATCCTTCCTCATACTCATTTTAATACGGCAAAGTCAAGGAGAAAGCACGCCCCAACAAACGCCGATGAAGACCGCATTTCGACGGCGCGTCGTTGCGGCGTGGTTGAGGGCCGCCCCGCGCAACTCCGCCGCCGCTAGCTCGCGCCTTGGCCGTCATTCTATCTCCTGCCAACTATCTCCTGCCAACGATTAGACTCCATGTTGCTTATACTT
>CALFXO010000160.1 GCA_937958025.1 uncultured Syntrophobacteraceae bacterium | reverse complement strand
TCCTTATAAGCAAGAAGCCCCCATGGACGTCGTCCATGGGGGCTTCTTGCGTTTTGGGGGGCGATATTTTATCCATGCTGACCTGTGGTTTGAATGGAGGCCACATCTTTGGCCTTAATGATCCCTACACGGCAAGAGGTCCGGAGTTTGCCGCAACCGCGTTGATGGAACGCCGAGGAAGCGGAGTTTTTCCGCTTCACGCGCCATTCTTCATAAAAGGCTGGACAGCGGTTGACATGGCAGGCCACTGGCGGAAAATAAAGGAGTGTTATGATGCGCCATCCTCCCTTTCATTGCCGCGAGCAGTTATAGATTATCAATCGATACGATGCATCGCATAAAATCATCATTGACATGATTCCGCTGCCTTGAATATTATTTGAACCTTACATTACCGCGTTCTGAATAAATGACCCGTTGCTTACATAAGACGAGATTGTAGATTTACACAATAGACGGATTATCGTGCTCGCCGAAGCGGTGCGTCCCAATGTTACTTGTCGTCACCCCTACGAAAGCCGGGGTCCAGAAAGCCGCATAAACCCTGGCTTCCGGCTTTCGCTGGAATGACGTTGGAAGCTTATCAACGCCATTGTTTGGCGGCTCTTATGCTCGATACTGTTCAAATCTCCGACAAAGGCAACGCCGATGCGGCCACTTCAGGTGAGAGGAAGTCATACACTATGAATCTTCGCTTTTTTCACTCCATCCGCCTGATGACGCCCGTTCTGGTGACCATCGCCGTTCTCCCTTCCCTGCTGGCCCTTCTATATTCCGGATTCGAGGCGCGGAACAAAGTCCTGCGGGACGCGGAGCACGAGACCCTGCACCTGGCGCAGAGCATGGCCGTCACTCAAGAGCGAATCACCGCTTCGACCCAGGTCATGCTGTCTTCCCTCGCGCTCGTTCCTTCGGTCTACAAACTCGATCTGCCGGCCTGCAACAAGCTGTTCAGTGAGATCATCAAGCTCAATCCCATTTACACCAATATACTCATGGCGGACATTAACGGAAATATTATCGCTTCCGCCGCGCCCTATGGACACATCAATCTAGCGGACCGCAAGCACTTCAAGGACCCCTGCCGGACCAAAAAATTTTCCACCGGGGAGTACATCGTCAGCCGGACGACTTCCGAACCGGCTTTTCCATTTTCCTATCCCCTGTTGGATGAGAACGGCAATGTTCAAGCCGTTCTCATTGCCGCTATGGGCCTTAAACATTACAGAGAGCTTTTCTCGGAGCAATCGTTTCCCGAAGGTTCATTTTTCGGAATCACGGACCACGCCGGCCTGCGGCTATTCCGAATTCCAATACCCGGTTTGGAATTCGAACTGGGCAAGCCCATCGCGCCGCTGGTTCTGAACTTCGTCAAAACGGGCGGGAAGGACGGTGTAATCTCTCAGGACGGCTCGGACGGGGTCCGCCGCATCATAGCGTTCAGCAGGCTGGATCTGGGGCCGGGAACCCCAGCATACATGTATATGTTCGTCGGCATGCCCAAGAAGACCCTGACCAAGAATGCAAGCGAAATCATGTTCAAAAATGCAATGCTTGCGGGCGGTTCATGGCTTCTGGCATTGATTCTGTCATGGATGATCGGCAAAAAGCTTTTTATAAAAAAAATCAGGGGGCTGACGGACGCCGCCGCACAGTTTGGCTCCGGCTGTTTCGACATGCCGACGGGTCTGGACCACAATGCCGGAGAGCTTGGCCAAGTGGCCGAGGCTTTCGATCAAATGGCGGGCAAGTTGCGTCAGGCAAACATGGAAAGAGACAGGCTGCAACAGCAACTGACTCAGGCGCAGAAACTGGAATCCGTGGGAAGGCTTGCAGGCGGCATCGCGCACGACTTCAATAATATGCTGACGGTGATAATCGGGCATACGGAAATGCTCATGGACGAAGTTTCCTCTGGAGACCCCAGTCATGCGAGCCTGAAGGAAATACGCGCCGCCGCCGGCAAATCCGCGGATCTCACCCGCCAACTGCTGACCTTCGCTCGCAAACAAACCATTTCGCCTGTCGCCCTGGAGCTGAATGACGCCATTTCCGGCATGCTGAAAATGCTACAGCGCCTCATTGGTGAAAATATCCGCATCGTATGGGTCCCGGAAACGACCTTATGGCCCATCAAGATCGATCCCGCCCAGGTCGACCAGCTCCTGGCAAACCTTGCCGTAAATGCGCGCGATGCAATAGACGGGGTGGGAACCATCACGATTGCGACCGCGAACGCAACGATTGACGCCGATTATTGCGCGGACCACTTTGAATGGGTTCCTGGAGACTATGTCATGCTGTCCGTCAGCGACGATGGCTGCGGCATGGACAAGGAGGCGCAGGCCCGGCTGTTCGAGCCGTTTTTCACCACCAAGGGCCTTGGAAAGGGGACAGGACTGGGGTTGGCGACCGTTTATGGCGTAGTGAGACAGAACAACGGCTTTATCAGCGTATACAGCGAGCCCGGAAGAGGCGCCTGCTTCAAGATTTATTTTCCGAGACACATTGGTGAGGCGTCGGAGGAGGGCAAGGAGCGACAAACCGACAGCCCTCCCAGGGGTGACGGAGAACTCATTCTACTGGTGGAGGACGAGGTCCCCATTCTCCACCTGGGCAAGACTATGCTCGAGCGGCTGGGCTACCGGGTGATCGCCGCCGCCTCGCCGAACGAGGTTCTGAGCAGCATCTCCTCGCTTGCCGATCCGATCCGTCTGCTGATTACCGATGTAATCATGCCCGAAATGAACGGACGCGAATTGGCGGACCGCATCAAAGAAATTTATCCGGACGTGAAATGCCTCTACATGTCCGGCTACACTTCCAACGTCATCGCCCACCAAGGGGTGCTGGACGAAGGGGTCCAGTTTATCGAGAAGCCCTTTACGGCAAAAACCCTGGCCGCCAAAGTGCGTCAAATGCTGGATGCGAAGCCCGACTGATTATAGATAGGGCAAGACGGTTCCGGCCAATGCAGCCAGTTTGCCGGAAGCCAAGGGGGGATTGTCCGTGTCACCCGCGAACTGTTTGACAATTTTTGGAACCCGAAATTTCAATCTTGCCGCCCCCGCCATATTCGTAGCTACATAGCCGTGATGACGTCCTTAAAACTTTGCAACCGCTTATGATTCCAATCCCAAGCCCCAGCTTTCGATGCCTCACCAATCTTTAAACCAACAAATTCATTCCTGCCAGATAAGTATGAATGCAGTCTAGCCTTATGTAATCTATTGATTTCAATTCCATTATCTCTAAGGCACTGAATATACGAATCGACGCATGGAAGGGTTGAATTATCTTTAAGTATCTTTAAGCAGAGATCCTCCAGTGTGCCGCTAAGAAGGGATTGTTTAGCATTATCATTGGCTCCAAAGCCAGGCAAAATCATGAAAGCCACTCGTGGGGAATTGCCAGCAAATTGGAATGAGCCTATTGGAACTTCCAAAGAAGCCTGTTTTAGAGAATGCTTTACACTATCAACAGCGGAAATTGGATCCCCTTCTGCGTCACGAACAACCACAATCGCATTAACTTTTTCGTAACCTGGAAGCAATGACAATGTTTTTAAAAATTTTGTCAGTTGATTGATCCCTCCAAAATCCATAACCTGTACACCATTAGCACCGAAAGCTTGATAAGCACTTATGAAAAAATAGTAGGCATCGGCTCCTTCCACTAATAGTAGTTTAGAACTTCTTATTTCAGTTCGAGTTGCCATTTCAACGGACCTCCATACTTGTTTCTATAGCAACCTTCAATAGTTCATGGTTAAAGCATTTTGCTAGTGTCTTATCTTCCATCCTATCAATACGTATATAGCTAAAGTCCTCTTTATGATCTTCAGGAATGCCATTGTAAGCCGCCTCAAGACACTCATAGCTATGGGTTGTGCCAATCACTTGACATTCGTATTCACGTGCAGCTTTTGCAACTGCTTCCCAAATTTTCGGCATGGCTGTATAATGAATACCATTTTCAAATTCGTCTATGAATACAATACCGTTCTTTGATGTGGCAATGGCGAGAATAATGGAGAGTAATCTGGAAACTCCGTCCCCCATGTACGGCACCGGAATTTTTCTTGATAATCCAATATCCCCATGAATCAGTGAAGCATCTCCCATCGCCACCGAGGAAAGGGATTTCAGATTTGGTTCGATGATTCTCAGGAATTCAACGACATTCTCCTGTTTGCCCATGATATCCAACTGTCCGAATTTCTGGGCATCGTCAGAAGGACTTACGGGGGCTCGTGCACCCAGAAAAACAGCTCGACGCCCATCTATACTAACGTTATCAATATGAAGCCCTATACCGTCAATGCCCATCAGTAAATGGGCTGTCTGGTCTTTCATTTTCTTACTATCGTAAATAATGTCCAATGAATAAGATGGTTCGGGTTTTTGATCAGTTCTTATCCGAGAAGGCCTTGCTCCCGGTCCTACTGTAGCTGGAATTGAAGCCTGCACATAATGCGGATTAAATTTGATGGTCATTCGCTCTTCATTTCCATCAACAGTGGCGGTGATGGAAATTTTCTTCTTCAAGTCGTAATCAAAGAAAATCGGTGCATACATCGATTCTGGATCAAACGCTATGGAAGGAACGCCTCTTAATGCAAACTGCCGCAAAATCATCTGTGGATTGAGCCTGTCAAGGAACATGAATAGTGCTTCTAAGATTGAAGTCTTCCCAACGTTGTTGCGGCCGCCCAAGAGATTTATTCTGGACAACGCGGCGATCTCAACACGTTCAAATCCCTTGAACCCTTCAATTATTAACTTCCTAATCATTGAAATATCTCCTTCAACAATTATATACTCAATCACATCATGGACGCTGCCCTATGAAGCCAGTAAGCTTGTTGCTGGAGATCGCCTTAGGCATCAAGCTCCCTTTGAATCCTATACAGGTAGGCGTAGTCCTTAAGGCTGCCAGGAAGCCCTTTCGTTTTCGGGCGTAAAGCGAATTCAAATTTGATGGCCGCGCTAATAGCACCCATTGCCGCGCCAAGCTTTATCGGAAGCCCACGTGCTGGCGCCAATCCTGTCACTGCAAGCGCATGGCCAGCTAAGTTCTTTATAAAATTTGTCGACAAGCAGTACAGGGGATAGACGTCGGCGACGCCCGCTGGGCGTCGCCGACATATTAAAACTATTTGCCGCAGCTGGGGCAGCCGCCGCCCTCCTCCCCTTCCGGCTTGTGGCCGTTTTCGGCGGGCTGGCCGTATTCCTTGATAATCGCCATGATTTCCTTCAGGCGGTCGTCCACCTTGCGGAAGACGGTCCCTTCCGGGTAAGTCCCGTCGGGCTGGAGTTCACCCGCTTCGACGCCGGTCAGGATTTCGATGCCCTCCTCGATGGTCGTGACGGGCCAGATGTGGAACTTCCCTTCCGCCACGGCGTCCACCACTTCCTGGTCGAGCATCAGGTTGCGGACGTTTTTCGAGGGTATCATGACGCCCTGCTTGCCGGTGAGCCCCTTGTGCTTGCAGATATCGAAGAAGCCCTTGATCTTGTGGTTGACGCCGCCGATCGGCTGCACTTCGCCCTTCTGGCTGACAGAGCCGGTCACGGCGATCCCCTGGAAGATGGGGATTTTAGAGATGGCGCTAAGCAGCACGTAAAGCTCCGTGCTCGAGGCGCTGTCGCCGTCCACCATGCCGTAGCTCTGTTCAAAGGAAAGCGAGGCGTTGAGCGAAATCGGCTTGTTCTGCGCGAACCGCTCCCTCAGGAAGCCGCCCAGCGTGAGGAGCCCCTTCGTGTGGATGTTGCCGCTCATCTTGGCTTCGCGGTCGATCGACACGGCCCCTTCCCTTCCGACCGAAACCGACGCCGTGATGCGGCTCGGCTTGCCGAATACGTGGTCGCCGGTCATGAGCACCGAGAGCCCGTTCACCTGCCCCACTTTGCTCCCGTCGGTCTCCACCCAGAAGACGTCTTTTTCGATCATCTCCTTCATGTGCTCCTCGACGAGGTCGGAGCGGTGGATGCGCTTGCGGACGGCCTCCTCCACGTGCTTGCGGCCAATCATCTCGGCGCCGTCGACGCTCGCGAAGTAATCCGCTTCCATGAGGAGGTCTTCGATGTCGCCGATCTCGAGCGTCAGCTTGTCCTGGTCGTCCGTCCGCTCCATGCCGTATTCGATCACGCGGGCAACGCCCGTTCTGTCGAGGCGGCGCAGGTCGTTTTCCTTGCACAACCGGGCCATCATCCGCGCATACTCGTATGCGGTGCTGTCAGCCCGCTTCAGTACGCTGTCCATGTGCGCCTTGACCTTGAAGAGCTTCGGGAAGCGCTCGTCGTGGGCGTAGAGCAGCTGGTAGATGTAGGGGTCGCCCGTAAGGACGATTTTCACGTCGAACGGGATCGGCTCCGGCTTGATGCTCCGCGTGCCGAAGAAGCCGTAAAGCTCCCCCATGTCCTCGATTTTGATCACGCGGTCGTTCAGCGCCCGCTTGAGGGCTTCGTAGGAAATCCCCCACCGCAGGAGGTCGAGGGCCTTCATTACGAGGTACCCGCCGTTGGCCCGGTGGATGGCGCCCGCCTTAATCATGGTGTGGTCCGTGAAAAGGGCGCCGAACCACGCCTGCCGCTCAATGGAACCGAAGATGTTCGGATAGGCCGGGTTGGACTCGACGACGACCGGCGCGCCCTCCGTTTCGGAGTTGTCCACCAGCACGTTCACGTCGTACTTCTTGAACGTGACCGCCTTGTCCCCGCCGGGCGGGAACGGGGCTCCGGGCTGGGGCTGCCCCTGCTGCGCCTCCGGCTTTTTCTTGAAATCATCTATGTTTTCGATGATGTCCGTTTGGACCATGCGCAGATGGTCGAGAAGATCCTGTTGTTCGGAGTACTTTTCCTCGAGCTTGTCCATGAGCTGGCCCACGACGAAGAGGGCGATTTCGCCGTCAAGCTTGGCGCGTTTTTCTTTAATCTCGCCCTCCATTTGCTGGATGCGCTTCATGACGTCTTTCATCTTCTCATGCAGCACTTCGCTCTTGGTGCGCAGGGCGGCCACCGCCTCCTCGCCGAGGGCCCGGAGGCTTTCCTGGTTCATCGGCTCCCCTTCGGGCGTGGCGGGTATGAGCACCATGCCCACCTGGGAGAACTGGAGGATGAAGCCCTCCTCCTTGGCCTCCTTGGCAAGCTCCTCGATCATTTCCCGCCGCTGCTTTTCAAAAGTCTGCTGCAGCTCGCCCTCCTTTGCGTGGTAGTCGTCGCTGTCGAAAACTTCCGGAATCTTCGCCTGGAGGGTCCGGATGAACTCGCCCATGTCCTTCTTGAGCTCCTTGCCCATTCCGGCAGGGGTCTTGAGATGCCTCGGGTTGTCCGGCTCCTTGAAGTTGTAGACGTAGCACCAGTCGGGAGGCGTGGGTTCTTTTTTCGCCTGCTCCTCGATGAAGGTCTTGGCGGTGTAGGTGAGGCCCGTTTTGGCCGATCCGGCCAGAAATATATTGTAGCCGGGCTTCTTCATGCCCATGCCGAACTTCATCGCCTCAATGGCGCGCTCCTGGCCGATGATCCTCTCTTCCAGGGATTCCAGCGACGCGGCGTCCTCGAACGGCAGCGACTCGGGATCAATGGCAGCGCGCAATTCACTGACAGACAACTCCGGATGTTTTTCCATCTGTGCTTCTCCTCATCACATCTATCCGGCCGACGCGCTCATCGAACGGTCCGCCTTCCACCCCGCCGGCGACGCCCACCGCCGCCATAAAGAACAAGGAGCGAAGGGCGGGCCGGGGATCTATGAAAATCGAGGTTGCGCTGACGCAACGGAAATGAAACCATATCGAGTATTCAGATAAGCATTCGCGGGGCGATGCGCCACCCCTCAATGTTGCTGACCTGCATTCGTTGAGGATTGAAAATCCTGCTTTCGCGGTCGAGGCAGAATGCCGCCCCTACAAGACGCCCCTGGCAGCATGAATCAACAGTTTTTTGTTGGGGCTCGCATTCGCTCACCCCAACCGTACAAAACGGGCCGGACAAGGCGCTAGTCGGAGCCGGAGGCCGGGAGCGCATCGTTCTTGAAGAAAACCACGCCAAGCGGGGGCAGAACGGGGGTGATGGAAAAATCCCGACCATACATCGGGACGTCCTCCGCGACGACTTCTCCCAGATTCCCCACACCGCTTCCGCCGTAGACCTGGGCGTCGCTATTGAGCACCTCCCGCCAGACGCCGCCCTGAGGAACAGGGATGCGGTAGCCCTCTCGCGGAACGGGGGTGAAGTTGCAAACGCCAAGGATCAGGTCCCCGGTAGTCTTGCCCCTCCGGACGAAGCTCACGACGCTATTGTCGGCGTCGTTGCAGTCCATCCATTCAAAACCCCGCGGCTCGAAGTCGCATTCGTACATGGCGGGCTCGTGCGTGTAAAAGTGGTTGAGGTCCCGCACCCAGCGGTGCACCCCCTGGTGGAGGGGGTAATCGAGGAGGCCCCAGTCGAGGCTACGCTCGTGGAACCACTCGTTCCACTGCCCGATCTCCCCGCCCATGAAGAGGAGCTTCTTGCCGGGGTGGCCGAACATGTAGCCGTACATGACCCGGAGGTTCGCGAATTTCCGCCAGTCGTCGCCCGGCATCTTTCGGAGGAGCGAGCCTTTGCCGTAGACCACTTCGTCGTGCGAGAGGGGCAGGATGTAGTTTTCGGTGTAGGCGTACCACATGCTGAAGGTAAGTTCGTTGTGGTGATGCTTCCGGTAGATGGGATCGTAGGAAAAATATTTGAGGGTGTCGTGCATCCAGCCCATTTTCCACTTCATCCCGAAGCCGAGGCCACCCGCGAAGGCGGGACGCGAAACCATGGGCCATGCGGTGGATTCCTCCGCAATGGTCTGCACGTCGGGATACTCGCCGTAGACCATTTCGTTGAAGCGGCGGATAAACCAAATGGCGTCGGTGTTCTCCCGGCCGCCGTATTCGTTCGGAATCCACTCGCCCTCCTCGCGGGAGTAGTCGAGGTAGAGAAGCGAGGCGACGGCATCCACCCGCAGACCGTCCACGTGGTATTTGTCGAGCCAGAAGAGCGCGCTGCTGATAAGGTATTCGCGGACTTCGTAGCGCCCGTAGTTGAAGATGCAGCTTTTCCAGTCGGGATGGTAGCCCTTCTTCGGATCGGAGTGCTCGTAGAGGTGCGTGCCGTCGAAAAACACCAGCCCGTGGCCGTCGTCCGGGAAGTGGGAGGGGACCCAATCGAGGATCACGCCAATGCCGCTCCGGTGGAGATGGTCCACCAGGTGCATGAAGTCCTGCGGTGAGCCATAGCGGGAGGTGGGCGCAAAGAACCCGAGGCACTGGTAGCCCCACGAACCGTAGAAGGGATGCTCCATGACGGGCAGGAATTCGACGTGCGTGAATCCCATATTTTTCACGTAATCGACGAGCTTTTCGGCGATTTCCCGGTAGGTGAGGAACCTGTTGGCCTCCTCGGGAACGCGCATCCAGGAGCCGAGATGCATCTCGTAGATGGACATCGGGGCGTCCAGGCCGTTGGTCTCACGCCGCGTCCGCATCCAGTCGCCGTCGCTCCAGTCGTATTCCATGTCCCATACGACAGAGGCCGTGCGCGGGGGCTTCTCGGCGTAGAAGGCGAAGGGGTCCGCCTTGTCCGCCCGGTGGCAGGCGACCTGCGAGCGGATATGGTACTTGTAGTGCATTCCGTGGCGCGCGCCAGGGATGAAGCCTTCCCAAATGCCGGAAGAGTCCTCGCGGACCTTGAGGAAATGGGCGTCCGGGCTCCAGTCGTTGAAATCCCCCATGACGGAAACGGCCTCCGCGTTAGGAGCCCATACGGCAAAATGCGCCCCGCGCGCGCCGTTCACTTCCATCGGGTGCGCGCCAAACTTTTCATACATCCGAAAGTGGTTGCCTTCTTTGAAGAGATAGACGTCCTGGGTGGTCAAGGGGCTAACATCGTAAACCACTTTTTCCATACCGTATTCGCTCCTTCGAGGTTTTGGATCGCTTTTACATGAAGCGCCTGATTCCACGCCGCGGCATGAGCAAAGGTTGCGGACAAGCATAACACAAAATCGCCCAAGAAAAAGCAATAACGGTTTGCAAAACAGAGGGCTGACGCGCCTTGGCGGAAACGAGCGAAAAAAAGCCGAGGCGGTTGCGCCATTTGGCATTACGCGCTAAAGTGGATTCCGGATCGAACCGATAGAAGACGATGAGGCATGGTGCGACGGGCGGAAAGCAGCGAGCCGCGGGCAGGTGGAAACCCTTATTCCGCACGGGATGTTGGGGCGGGACGATCCGCCCGGCTCCGATTCCGCGATATGAGCAAAAAAAAACAACAGGGGTGCAGACTATGAGCCTGTTTCGGAAAAGCGAAGGGAAAAACGGGGGCGAAGCGGGTTTTTCCCTCATCGAACTGATGATCGTGGTGGCCATCACCGGAATACTCGCGGCTGTCGCCACGCCAGCTTACGTCAATTACAAGAACCGCGCCTACCAGACAGAGGGCGTCAATGCGCTTTTTCGCGCCCGCATTGACCAGGAGAAGTTCCACGCGGAGAAATTCCGGTACGCCAACACCGTCGGCTGTCTGGCGTCCTTTGGCGGCGACTGCAACAAGACCTCCAGCACGACGCCCCACTACACCGTGACGGTGGACAAAGACCTTACGGACAAACAGAGCTATTATGTTCAGGCCGTGCGAGTCATCCCCTCGACAGGCATTGGCGATACGATCGTCATCACGGAAGCCGACACGAATCCGGTCGTACTCAATAAGAACGCCGTATCAGTGTCGCTCTACGAGGTAATTTTCGGGGAATAGAAAGGGCAGGCGAAGCCCCAAGCGCCCACGGCGAGGGGCGACAGAGGCGGAAGGACGCGCCGCCTCCTCGCGCCGCCAGGAGTCAGGCCGCCGACGGAATCACCGCCGGCAATAGGTTCGGTTCGATGCAGAGGGCGCTTTCGTCTATCCCCAGCGCAAGACCCAGAAGCTGCTGGAAGAGAATGGTCGGGAGTTCAAAGCCGGGGTTCCTGCGCGCGACGATCATGTCCTGCACCCTGGTGAACTGCTGATAGCAGTAGGGGCAAACGACGCAAATGCAGTCCGCCCCGGCGCGCCTCGCGCTGGCCAGTTTTTTCCCGGTGAGGTCCATCGACAATTCGTCGTTTATTCCCATCATCGGCGATCCGCAGCAGTCAAGCTTGGCGGACCAGGAAACGCTTTCAGCCCCCGTCGCCTCGACCAGCCGGTCGAGCTTGGTGGGCGCGAAGGGGTTGTCGAACTGGACAACGTCCTTTGGCCGCAGCAGGTGGCAGCCGTAGTGGACCGCAACCCTGAGCCCCTTGAGCGGCCTGACGATTCTTCCCGCGATTCCATCGACGCCCATCGACTCGTAAAGGACATCGAGAAAGTGGCTCACGCGAACCCCATCTCGGTAGTGGAGCCCTTCCCTGCCGAGGGCGGCGTTGATCTCCTCCTTCATGGCCGGGTCCTCCGCAAGGGCGTGCTCCGCGTGCTTGAGGTTTCCGTAGCAGCAACTGCACATGGTGACCATGTCCATCGATTTACTATGGGCCAGCGCGAGATTCCTCGCCGAGGAAAGGACAAAAGCCTTGAAGCGGTAGTTTTTCAACGGATATCCACAACACTTGAAGTCCGGCTCCTCCACGAGGTCGACGCCGAGGGCCTTCAACACTTCGCGACTAGCCGCCTCATAGCTCGCAAGCCCTTTGAAAGTAAAACAGCATGGGAACGCAGCCAGTTTCATGATTCCACGTCCTTTCCGGGCGAATGTCCGCCATCCCCCGCATGAGAAACCCCGGCAAGAGCAATCGCCTCATTCCTGAGTTCACAGAAGACGTCGGCGATACGTATGCACTGCGGGCAGCATTCCTGGCACTGGGAGCAGCCGAGGCAGTTCCAAAGCATTTTCGAAGAAAACACCATGTCCCACAATCCGAGACCTATTGCGTGCATCATCTGGTGGGGCAACAGCCCCAACATCGCGCCCGCGTCGGGATAGTTCCTGACAACCGGGCAAGAGTTGGAGCACGTCTTGCACCGGTAGCAACCGGCGGAAGAAATATGCTTGAGTTTTTGCCGCATGGAATCGCTCATGCCGCCATTGCCAAGAACGATCACACGGGCCTTATTTTCAAGGCTTTCCCTATCCCAGCCCGCCAGCACCGCCGCCTCGGCGATTTCGATGGGCTTCGCATAGCGCTCCTCGTCCATGGATTGCCGTGCAAGGGCGCGCTGGAGCGAAAGCGGCGTGAGCAGCGCATACTCGGGAACAGCCCTTTGCAGCAGAGTCTCCCGCACCTCGGACCAGAGGTTCGTCAGATCGATGCCGGAGGTGCACGCTTCGGCGCACTTGCCGCAGTCCGTGCAGACATGAATTCCCTGCTGGAGGATCAGCATGCTTTCGGCATCAAGAGCCTTCCCCGTCGCGAAATCGCGTATGACGGCCATCCGTTCCGAGGGCAGTATGTTGTCGTTCTCAAATTCGAGAAACACGGTCGCAACGGAGCACGCCCTGGTGCAGGAGCCGCAGTGCGTGCAGGCGTCCAGCTCGACCATGAGCCTGGTCGCCATGTTGGCCGGGTCCGATTTCCCCTTTTTCATTACAGCATTCGCCATAAGACATATGGGAACGGAAAATACGTGGAACATCTTGCTAAACGGCAAATAGGCCAGCCCTATGAGACACGCCAGCAAATGAACGTAGTAGAGCGCAGCCCTTGTCGCCGCGGCGTCAAGCGCGGGCGCGGCCACGGGACCGGCGGTCTTCGCGAAGGCATAGCCCGCGAACGCAGAGCGGTTGGATGCGTGGCACTGGGCGCAGCTCATTTCGTGAGCTTCCCTGCCCCGCGCAAGGACCTCCTTGCCGGCGGGCGCCTTAATATCGGGAGAGACGAGGCCGAATTCGGCAACCCAATACGACTCCAGGGCCTGCATTTCCTCATCGTCTCCGCCGACCATGTATTCATCGACCATATCCGAAAAAACGGAATGGGAAGTCATCTTCGCGCCCTCGAGGATCACGCCCGAAAGCATGATGACGGCCAGGATAACGAGTGCATAAACATCCATGACATTCGCGCCGGGGACAAGGCCTTTTCGGGTGAAACGGCGGACGAGGGCGGCAACGACTCCGACAAGAACGAGGACGCCGAAGAGATCCCTCAAGAAAAAGAACGGATTGATTGTGGAATAGTATTCGGAGACAAAGGCGGAAGCGACGTATTTGGAAAGCGCATGCATAAAGAGGAGGACCATGAAGCCCAAGAAGATGGACATGTGAACGAACCATCCGAGGGGAGAGCGGACGAATATTCTTCTCTGTAAAACGACATCAAGAAGGAAGACCTTCAGTAGAGTGAAAACCTTAGGACTCAGCACGGTGAGGATAATCCCCCGGAGCGCCGAGACCACCCTCTTCCGCGGCGGATATTCGGCGGCGTCCACGGACGGGGAAAATCTAAACCATGCGGACGCCTTGTAAATCATTCCAGCGGCGAAGAACGCCAAAGCGGTGTAGATCAAAATAAGATCAAGCATCTAGGCCCCTTTCATATTCCAAGTGCATCGATCAAATCGAGCTTAAGGGGAACAAAAAAAGCCGAGCCGTCAATATGTCAAAGAGCAAACGCGACAAATCCAGAGATTCAGACGCCACGGCAGCCGCTGCACATGCCATGCAGTGCGCGCCGGAAGGAGAAAGCGGGCAGGATGCACCCTGAGGCATGCCACTTTCTTCTCAAAGTCATTTGGCACTTTTATACAACCCTTTTCTTGCAGTCAAGAGGACTGTTAAAAATTCAGAAGGCAAACACAATTAAACATGCTCTTAACACCCGTCGGCACTGAATTTTTCACAATGAAAACAAACCGGTTGAAGATTGAAAACTGGCCTGCGCCAGCCTCGGCGGGATAAGATTACGACATTCAAACCTTAACGGGCACAATGCACGCCCCGCCAACCCGAGATTCGATCCACGCTCATTTTACAGAGATTATGGTCAAAATTCCGGGCTGCTCCAATTGGCCGACCGGATGTGGGGAGGAGGCCCCGGTCGCGTCATCCTAAATAGGGCGAGTCAGAAAATTTCACACCAGCCCCTTCCGGCGGAGACATCGCGATAAGATTTCATTTTACATTATATTCCGTTCACTTCATAATATAGGGGTTCCGTCGGACTTTCCGCAGCTCCCCTCTATTTGCGATACAAGTTGACACACCCCTCGAGACGCGCCTTCCCAGGAAGGCGGCGCACACGACCTGTCCGGCTCCTCACCACCGGAAAGCATATCATTATCATATCGATCACTTCCGGCAAGCACGCGGAAGGGGGCTGCCCACGCCCCGAGGCCGCATCCGTCATAAGCAACAGGACCACAGCGGCGCACGACCAAGCATCACTGGCAAGCAACATTGCGTGCAACACGCCTCAGGAGTCTTGGCCGCTTCGGACCAGCAGGAACGACGACGCCATTAGGAGGAGATCATGGAAAAGGGACGCCGGTTTGTCATCGCAGGTCTCGTGATTGTCTTCTTCAGCGCTGCGCAGCCCCTGGGAGGCGCCGAGGAAGGGTTCTACGTAATCCCCTTCAAGCAAAGCACCACCGAACTCGACCAACGCTATATCAACGCAGAGGGCGACACTATGAACGGCAGCCTGCACGTCATAACGAGCTATGGCTACTGCGCGCCCGACCCCACCTACTGTCCGGCGATTTACGCGTACAGCCAGTACGCCAATGGAACGGGCATCACCGGGATAGGCGTCGGCAAGGGAGTGCATGGCGAGGCCACCGGCAGCTCCGGCATCGGGGTCAAGGGCGTGGCCCCCTCCACGGGCCTAGCCGGGTATTTCGCCGGCCCGTTTCGGGTGGACGGCCCCACGACGCTGAACGGCGCGGCCACGATCAACGGCTCCATCACGGTGGCAAGCGGAAACAACATTTACATGCCGAGCAACAGCAGCATTATGAACGAATCGGGAAAGCCGGTTTTCCATACGGGCTGGACGGGCGTGTTCGGAGACTACACTGACATCAAGAGCGGCTACGACTGGGGAAGCGGAGAGCCCGTCGCCGTGGTGGCGGGGGCGAACGGGATGTTCGTCACCAAGGGAGACGCCTCCGGGAACCCTCACGCCGTAACGCTCATGAGAGTCGATACGGACGGGAAGCTGGTCTGCGAGGTCCTCCAGATCCTTGGCGGAGCCGACTTGTCGGAGAAGTTCAACGTCCGTCAGGCTTCAGGCGATTCACCGCCTTCACCGGGCATGATCGTCAGCATCGATCCGGCAAGACCGGGAGGCCTGATTGTCAGCCAAAGCGCTTATGACCATAAAATCGCCGGCGTCATCAGCGGGGCGGGCGGCGTAAATCCGGGACTACTGATAAGCCAGAAAGGGAGCGAAGCCGACGGAGCAAGCCCCGTGGCCTTATCGGGCAGGGTTTACTGCTGGGCGGACGCATCTCCTGGGGCCATCGAGCCGGGCGACATCCTCACATCATCCGACGCTCCCGGCCACGCCATGAAAGCCACAGACCACGAGAAGACGCATGGGGCCGTTCTTGGGAAGGCGATGTCTCCGCTCAAGAGCGGAAAAGGGCTGGTGCTGGTGCTGGTGAACTTGCAGTAACGCTGGCAGGCGGCATTTCCAGGACGCACGACTCCGATTTCACGGATGCACCGGCGGGTGGAAGCGAGCGTAGGCATGGCGGCGGCGACCGCCGCAACGCGCTGCATTCCGCATGCAGGAGCCACTGACGCCGGGGCCATTATCGAGAGAGGGACCCATGAGAAGAGCACTCAGTTACGCCCTGGCAATTTTGCTGGCGGCGCTGACGCAGACGCCCGCGGCGGCGGACGGAGACCGAACAGAAAGCCTGCCGTCCCCCCTATATGCCTATACATCCGGGGAAAAGACCGTATTCGCCTTGGAGCGGGACGCCTACGAACGCATCGCGCCGCTGCGAAGAGTCCGATTGAAGGATTTCCCGCTGCCCGGGAAGCCTCCAGAAGATCTGGAATTGGAGCAAACGACCATCCTCCTGCCGGGCGCCCGCCTGGAAGCGACAACCGATGAAGGCGAAGCCACCCTCGCCTTCCCGCGCATCGCCGTATTTCGAGGCCGCCTGGCAGGACGCCCCGACAGCCGCGTTGTGCTGAGCGTTTCACCGAGGGGAATGCAGGCCATCGTCGACGCGCCGGACGAAGGATTCGTGCTGGCGCCCAGCGGGACCAGGGACGCGGCCCAGGACATCGTCCACGAGGCCTCGGCGAAGACCGAACCGGGACTGCTCGATCTTCCGGAATCCGCGCGGCGAAACGTGCAGGACACATTGTACTGGGGCCCGGAAAGGCAGACGCAGGCCCCGCCCCGAGCGTCGGGGCAGTTCAGGGTTTGCCGTCTCGCACTCGAGTGCGACTACGAGTTCTGGTGCAGGTTCAACGATCTCGACGCCGCGTTCGACTACCTCTACATCCTCTTCACCGCAATGGGCGACATTTACGAACGGGACCTCAGCGTCAAGCTTGCCTTGACCTACATCA
>CALFXO010000159.1 GCA_937958025.1 uncultured Syntrophobacteraceae bacterium | reverse complement strand
CCCCCCCAACAGCCCTGCCTCTATCCCTTCGGCTCCGCTGCGCCTTCCCGCCATCGCTCCATCCGGGCGCGTTCCAGTTCTTCGTGCTCCTGGGCGTCGAGCACCGCGAGCGACGTAGAGTTTACGATGTCTTCCACTTCGCAGTCGCGCGGGACCACGTTGATCGCCTTTCCCGCCCCGAGGAGGATGGGGCCGAGGGCCGTTGCTCCTCCTAGCCGCGCCATCAGCTTGTAGGCTATGTTCCCGGCTTCGAGCGACGGGAATATCAAAACGTTCGCCCGTTCCTTGAGCTCGTTGAAGGGATAGACGGCATTCAGCATTTCGGGATCGAGGGCGGTGTCGGCCATCATTTCGCCGTCGATCGCGAGGTCCGGGCGGCGCTCCTTCACGATGCGCGTGGCGCGCGCGACCTTTTCGGTGAGCGGGTGGCGCGTGCTCCCGAAGTTGCTGAAGGAAAGCATGGCGATGCGCGGCCTCACGTTCAGGCGCCGCACCTTGTCCGCCGTGCATATGGCTATTTCCGCGAGTTGTTCGGCGGTCGGTTCGATGTTGATGGTGGTGTCCGCGAAGAATAGAACATCTTTCGGGAATACCAGCATATAGAGCCCCGCTATGACGGAGGTGCTCTCCATGAGCGGGATGGTCTGGAGCGCGGGGCGGATGGTGTCGGGGTAGTGCTGGGTGAGGCCGCCGATGAGGCCGTCGGCGTCGCCCATCTTCACCATCATGGCGGCAAGGTGGTTTGGGTCATAGTGCATGAGGTGCGACGCCTCGCGGCGGGTGATGCCCTTGCGGCGCCGAATCTTGTGAAATTCCGAGATATAATCCTCCATGTGCTCGAAATCCTCGGGGTCTGCGACGACCGCCCCCTTGAGCTCGAGGTGCAGCTCCATTATCTTCGCCTCGATGGCCTTCCGCGAGCCGATAAGGATCGGATGGGCGATCCCTTCGTCGATGAGCACCTGACAGGCGCGGAGCACCCTCGGGTCGAGGCCTTCCGAAAAGACGATGCGCTTCGGGCTCCCTTTCGCCTTTTGCGCGATGCGGCGCATCGTGCCGTGCGCGGGCCCCAGGCGGCGCACGAGCTCATCGCGGTACGCCTCCCAGTCTTCTATCGGCTTCCTCGCGACGCCGGTTTCCACCGCGGCTTTCGCTACGGCGGAGGTCTCCCTGATGAGTATTCTCGGGTCGAAGGGCTTGGGAATGATGTAGCCCGGCCCGAACTCGAGCAGCTTTCCGCCATATGCGCGTATGACGGAATCGGGGATGTCTTCCTTGGCAATGCTTGCTAGCGCGTTGACGGCGGCAATCTTCATTTCGTCGTTGATGGCTCGGGCCCGAACGTCGAGCGCCCCTCGGAAGATGAAGGGAAACCCGAGGACGTTGTTCACCTGGTTGGGGTAGTCGGAACGCCCCGTCGCCATGATAAGGTCGTCGCGGACGGTGACGGCGTCTTCGTAGCATATTTCGGGGTCGGGGTTAGCGAGAGCGAAGATGATGGGCTTGTCGGCCATCTTTCGCACCATGTCCTGGGTCACCATGCCGGCGGCGGAGACTCCCGAGAAGACGTCGGCCCCCACCATGACTTCGGCGAGCGTCATGGGGCCGTTGCCATTGGCAAGCTGCTCCTTGTAGGGATTCATGCCTTCCGCGCGGCCCTTGTAGATGAGGCCCCGCGTGTCGGTCATGTAGAGGTTCTCGCGGCGGACGCCGAGCTTGACGTAGAGGTTCGCGCAGGCGATCCCAGCAGCCCCCGCGCCGCAGAGCACCACCTTCACGTCTTCGATTTTCTTCCCTTGGAGTTCCAGGGCGTTCAGGAGCGCCGCCCCGGAAATGATGGCCGTCCCGTGCTGGTCATCGTGGAAAACGGGGATGTTCATGACTTCCTTGAGCCGCTCCTCGACGTAGAAGCACTCCGGGGCTTTGATGTCCTCCAGGTTGATCCCGCCGAAGGTCGGTTCGAGCGCCCGCACCACCTCGATGATTACGTCCGGGTCCTTGGCGTTCAGCTCGATGTCGAACACGTCGATGTCGGCGAAACGCTTGAAGAGGACCGCCTTCCCCTCCATGACGGGCTTGCCGGCGAGGGGGCCGATGTTCCCGAGCCCGAGCACCGCCGTCCCGTTGGTCACGACGGCGACGAGGTTTCCCTTCGTCGTATAGTCATAGACTTTGCTCCGGTCCTTGGCGATTTCGCGGCAGGGGTCCGCCACCCCCGGCGTATAGGCCATCGAGAGATCCCGCTGGGTGAGGCAAGGCTTCGAGGGTTTCACCTCGATTTTTCCGGCCCGGTCCTGGGTGTGATATTGCAATGCGTCGTCTTTTCGAATCATGGCGCGTCATCCTCCGAAAGGGTTGGGGCAAGCGTGCGGCCACTATAGACAATCTGCATGTCATCCTAATCCAACCGGGCGGGTTTTCCAAGTCCGTTCGGATGCGGGCCGTCTACATCTTCAAAGGAAACTTTTTCGCGAGCAGGTGCGTGATGCGGGGCGGCGCGTCGATCAGATGGAAAGAGCGCACGAGGTCTTCCACCTTGCGATCCTCGACGGTGATGCGCTCATGCTGCCGCAGGTGCTCCATCCAGGAATCGACGACGAAAAGCTCCATAAATCGCGTGGGGTCGTTAGAATCGACAAAAATCTCCCATCGGATGGCCCCATCCCGCAGGCGCACACGACGAAGCCTTTCCATCGCATCCATGAATTCGGGAGCACGCACCGGGTTGACGAAATACTCCACCGTCACGAGCACCGGACCCTCGTCCGGGCGGGGCTTCATGACCGTCACCGGCTCCTCCCAATGCATCGAGGGAGTCAGGTCCAGCTTACCGACGGAGGCAAGGCGATAGCGGAAGCCCGTCGCGAGGCCCACGATCATTCCGCCAGCCGCTACGAGATAGGCGCTCCGCACGCTGGTGAAAGACGCCGCCGCTCCCCAAAATGCGCTTCCGACCGCCATTCCGCCGAATATGACGAGGAGATGGATGGAGAGCGCGCGCCCAAGCACCCATGAGGGGGCGGTCGCTTGGACGCTTGCGTTCAAGCTGGAGAGCACCACAAGCCACGCGCCCCCGCCGAGGGCGACGGCGATGTGCAGGAGGAAGATATTCTTCACCAGGGCGAGACACGTCAGGGATGCGGCGAAGAGCGTGCTTGCCCCGGCAACGAGGAGATCGAGAGATGCTTTCTGACGGACGCGCGGCAGGACCAGCGCCCCCGCCACCGCTCCCGCGCCGAAGGAGCCGAGGAGAAGGCCGTAACCAATGGAGTCGAGTCCCAATTCATGGCGGGCAAGCGTCGGGAGAAGCGCCATCAGGGCGTTGGCGCAAACGATGAACGCCGCCCCGCGCACGAGGACGGACGCCAGGACCGGCGCATGGCGCACATAGCGCATGCCCGCCCGCATCGCCCCCACGATGTGCTCGGCGGGCAGCCTGCTCTCGCGCGGCGTGCGTCGCCAGCGGGATATCGTCCAGACGACGCCCAGGAACGACGCGGAATTCACCAGGAAGGCGGACGCCGTTCCCGCCGCTCCGACGAGGAGGCCGCCGAGCGCGGGGCCGATGGCGCGAGCGATGTTGAACCCGGCGCTATTGAGCGCGATGGCCCCGTGGAGGTCGTCCCCCGGCGCGAGTTCCGGGATGATGGCCTGCCACGCCGGGGCGTTCAGCGCCGACCCTATGCTGAGGGCGAACGTAAGGAACAGCAACATCCAGGGAGTGACATGCCCGCTAAGCGTGAGGAGCCCGAGCCCCAGAGCCGAAACGAGCATCCAGATTTGCGTGAAGAGTATGAGCCGACGCCGGTCCAGGACGTCGGCGAGCGCCCCGGCGGGGAGCGCCAGCAGGAAAATCGGCAGCGTGGTCGCCGTCTGCACGAGCGATATGAGGAGAGGCGACATGCTAAGCGAGGTCATGAGCCATGCGGCCGCCGTGTTGTGCACCCACGTTCCGATGTTCGATACGACGCTGGCCGCCCAGAGCGCCCGGAAAAGCGGGAGGCGCAGCGGACTCCACGCCGTCGCCGGACGACCGCTTCCCAGGCTCCGCGAGGCACTCGATTGATTGGGTGTTTTCATAGGACTCCGAGGTTAGTTGTCATGAAAGTTGCAAATATTCAGCGCAACGCCGGCTCACCCGGCGTTATGCCAGGCGGCGGACGGGCTGAAAAGAGGCGCCTCGCGGGAATCGCTTTCAGCCCCACGCGATGACCAGCTTGTCCATTCTCCAATAGTGTACCCGATCATCCGTGATCGCGCCGCATAATAATCGAGAAGGGATTTCATTGTTTCACGGGCCGAAACTCGGCGCAAAGCGCCGTGTTTATGAGCGCTGTCGAGAAAAAGCCCCTTTTCATCCCCTAATGCCGCACAAAACAAGCATCCATTACTTCCTGCACAGAACTTCCGCCGAGCGCATCCAGACCAAAACAAAAATTCCGGGCCACACAAAATTCATTTTCGCTCTCCCGGTGTTTTGTGATAGAAAACGACGGATTGATGTTTTTCCATTTCCTGTGCGCTGGCGAGGGGCTGTTTGTAGAGGGGGAGTTCTTCGCGCCTTATCTGGAATGCACCGTTGACAAGAAGAAGGAGCAGCAATGGAAAGCAGCGCCCGTTTCGTACGTCAAGGGGATTACACCGTGGTGGATGGCGAGACCGGACTGGAATGGCAGCTGAGGCCGTCCGATGATCCCATGGTGTGGAAAGATGGGGTTGCATATGTAGAGACGCTCAACAAAAACCGCTTCGGCGGACACAGCGACTGGCGCCTCCCCTCGACGAATGAACTCAAGAGCCTTATCGCTCCGGAAGAAGACGGGACAACGGGGCTTTTTGTGGATAAGATCTTCGGTTTCCAGAAGTGCTTTTGGACCGGGACCGAGACGGACCATCAACGCCACCGCGCCGCCTACGCCGACTTTTATTACGGCGATATGTACGTCATGGAAGAAAATTACGCCGATTTCTATATCAGGGCCGTGCGAAGCCTCAACTGACGGAAAGACAAATACTGCGGAATGAAGGAGCTGGAAAGGAATTCCGACGAAAAGCCGTTGGTGAGGGTTGCGCTGCATCAACCCGATATTCCTCAAAACACGGGCAACGTGGCGCGGACGTGCGCCGCCACGCACACGCCCCTGCACCTTATCGAACCACTCGGCTTTCAGTTGACCGACCGCCATCTCAAACGGGCGGGTCTTGACTACTGGCCGCACGTTTCCCTGCGGGTTTCTCCGAGCATGGAGTCTTTCCGGGCGGAGCACCCGCATAGCCGGTGGATATGCTTTTCCAGTCATTCCCAACATCCATACTATGACTTTCGGTTCCTGCCGGGGGATTGCCTCATCTTCGGTTCGGAGACCAGAGGGCTGCCGAGGGAGATTCTTGAAACAAACGTGGAACAGGTGTTGTGCATCCCGATCGACCGGACGCGCGTGCGAAGCCTGAATCTGGCCACCACCGTCGGCATCGCCCTGTATGAAGCCTTGCGGCAGTTGCGTTAGCCGCGCAAGGCGCATCCCGGTCCATTTTCCTCCCGCTGGGCAGGGAAGCGTTTTATAATTGAATATTGGATGGTGTTCCTTTAGGCGTCCACCTCTTTTCCGAGGAAAGATTTCCGTATGAACAAAGAGGAAATGCTGGCGGAAGTGCACAGGCTTTGTCCGGAAGTAAAGCAATTGGGCCTTTATCCGATTGTGATAGCCCGGGGCCATCGTTACTGACTGGCCTTCTTTGAAAGCATGGATTGCTTTCGGAACAGCCCTCCACTTAGCTCCGCTCGCGTTTGCCCTACAGGTGAAGACTGTGCTTCCGGTCCGGCCAATCAACCGTGGGAAGAGGTTGTAAAGCGCGCCGTGGTTGAAGCCAAAAAGAAAATGGACGTCAAGGATAGACGGCGCAGGGGCGCGGCGAAAAACCCAGGGCGGAAAAGTGGAGAGCGAGTAAGTGGCAGAGATAGAGTGGAAGGGGATCACCTGGAAGTCTGCATATGGTGATTTCTCGGTCAGGGAATTGCTGACCATCCTGAAGGGCTTCGGGCCCATGGAAGTTTTGGAATTTGAAAAGCCGGGGTGTTTCCGGGGGAGCTTGAGCCTGTCGCTCACGTCGGCGGGGGTCAAGGAGATCACCATTTACCACCTGGAAACCATCGGAGCGCGCCGCAAAGGCCAGGGGCGGGCCGCGCTGGCGTTTCTTCGCGCCATTTTCAAGGGAGAAGTCTATGTCGAGGACCCCGGAGAAGAAATGATCCGGGTGCAGGACGCCGATGGCGAAAGCCTCATCTTCTGGATCAAGATGTTCCGGGAGGGATACATCGACGCATTGGAAAGCCCGGTGTGCTCCCTTCACAAGCGGTTGAAGGAATCCGATCTGGACCGCATCATGGAAAAGGTCGAAAACGCCGTGAAGGCGAAAGCGGAAGAATCGAGGCTAAAGGAGCATGGCTCCGGCGATTGAAATTCCGTGCGGCCTCCCATAGGGGCTACCCTCGGAGATAGTCGGAATTCGTCAGCCACGATCCGCTTTGGGCCCGGTGTTTGGTGTTTGTTGATCTCGTCAATCTCCGACGATGCGACCGGGGAGATTTCCGTTCGCCTTGCACGTAGGCCATCCGTTTCCAGCCAGTTGTCCGCGCCGCCATCCATCCATCCATGGTTGCAAAGGGCCCGCTGGGCCGCCAATACGATTGAGCCATCTCCACCTTATGGATTCCTTTGACTCTTTTCGTGATTCTTTCTATTATCGGCATTTGCCTTGCAAGCTTGCAGGGATTACAATCGCAACGGGACTGATATCCCCGCATCCCATGGAAGAAGCAGCGGCGGTTGAACCGCCGAAGCGGCCTCTTGCCGCCCGTTTGGATGCTGGCCGCGCAACGATCATGTCCATTGAGAGGAGAGCGAATATTGGGCGCTATCAAAGCTAAAGGGGACAAGAAGCTGCGGAAAACCGTTGAAATCGAAGGACCGTACGACCGCGTCCACAAATGGATGGAAGCGCACGCGCGATGGGCGCTCGGGGCGGTGCTTCTCTGCCTCGCGGCGCTCCTGGCGTCATGGGGCGTGGAATCCTACAGCGGGGCCAGGGAAACGCAGGCTCGGAATGCATACGCCAAAATCGTAGATGCGTTGTCCGGCCCCACCGCGCCGACGCCCGATAAGTGGAAGGAGCTTATTCCCGAGCTCGAAAACTTCACGAAAGAATATTCCGGCGCCGAGATCGGGCGCCTTGCGCTGCTGGACCTGATGGAGGCGTATTTCCAGGCGAACCGTTACGACGACGCGGTCAAGGCGGGGATGGAAGCGCTGCAGAAGTTGCCCGCGGAGGGGACGATAGCTCCCCTGGTGCGGTACCAGTTGGCGATAGTCAAGGAAAAAACGGGCGACCCGGACGCGGCCTTGGCTCTATGGGCTCCCGTGCAGGCGGGGAGGTTTGCGGCGCTCGAGCGCGAACTGCGCTGGCATTTTGGCATGAGCTACGAAAGCCGTCAGGAGTATGGGAAGGCCGTGGAGCAGTACGAAAAGGCCCTGAAGCTGGAAGGGGCCTATCCGGAGAGCGCGCTTCTCGACGCCGAACTGGCTTCGGCCAAGATCAAGACCGGATCTGGCTCCGCCCCTTCTAATTCGGTGAGTGATGAAAAGAAGGGCTCCTGATCGCCGCCCCTGTGCGTAGGATGGAGCGCTGCTTCCAGAAACTCGTTATCTTGGTTGAAGACGCCCCGGCTTCATGTTATGAGACGCATGTTTCATTCAAATCCATCCTTAGGAAGGAGCAACAATCAATGCCTGTGGCAACCATCCCAGAAGCCCTGGAGGACATCCGGCAGGGAAAGATGGTCATTCTGGTTGATGACGAGGATCGCGAGAACGAAGGCGATCTGTGCATGGCCGCTGAGAAAGTCACCCCAGAAGCCATCAACTTCATGGCGAAATACGGCCGTGGCCTCATATGCCTTTCCATCACCCCCGAGTGGGTGGAGCGCCTGAAGCTGCCCATGATGGTTCAGAAGAACCTCTCCCGGTTCGAAACCGGCTTCACCATTTCCATAGAAGCCCGGAACGGCGTCAGCACTGGCATCAGCGCCGCCGACCGCGCCCATACGATCCTTACCGCCGTCTCCGACGACGTGAAGCCGGAGGATATCGTGAGCCCCGGCCATATCTTTCCACTCCGCGCCAGGAAGGGCGGCGTGCTGTTCCGGACGGGCCAGACGGAAGGCTCCGTGGATCTCTCCCGGCTGGCGGGACTGAAGTCCGCGGGCGTCATCTGCGAAATCATGAAAGACGATGGCTCCATGGCCCGCATGCCGGACCTGGAGGAGTTCGCCGCTGTCCATGATTTGAAGATCGTCACTATCGCCGACATCATCCAGTACCGGATGAAGAACGAGCTTTTCGTCCACCGCGCGGCCGTAGCCAAGCTGCCGAGCCGCTTCGGGGGCGATTTCAAGGTGATAGCCTACACCAACGACATCGACGAATACACGCACCTTGCCCTTGTCTACGGCGAAATCGACCCGGAGAAGGAGATCCTCGTCCGGGTGCATTCCGAATGCCTGACGGGCGACGTGCTAGGGTCTCTTCGCTGCGACTGCGGTTCCCAGCTCCAGGCCTCGATGCGGCAAATAGCGCGGGAAGGCGCGGGGGTGCTTCTCTATATGCGCAATCACGAGGGGCGCGGCATCGGTCTTGTGAACAAGCTGAAAGCCTACGCCCTGCAAGAGCAGGGGTACGACACCGTGGAGGCCAACGAGGCCCTCGGGTTCAGCGCCGACCTTCGGGACTACGGCATAGGCGCGCAGATTCTCGTCGAACTCGGCGTAAGGAAAATGCGCATCATGACCAACAACCCGAAGAAGCTCATCGGCCTGCAGGGCTATGGCATCAAGATCACGGAGCGGGTCCCCATCGAGATTCCCCCGAACGACTGCAACGTGGAATACCTGAAAACCAAGTGCACCAAGATGGGCCACTTGCTGCACCATTTCCTCGACGACGGAGCGAGCAATGAAAGTATTTGAAGGAAAGCTGCTGGCGCAGGACCTCCGATTCGGCATCATCGTGAGCCGCTTCAATGATTTCATAGGCGAGCGCCTTTTGGGAGGAGCCCTCGACGCCTTGAATCGCAGCGGCGCGAACGAACAGGATATCGACGTGTTCAAGGTTCCCGGCGCTTTTGAAATCCCGCTTCTGGCGAAGAAAGTGGCCTCCACAGGGCGCTATGACGCCCTCATTTGCCTTGGCGCCGTCATCCGCGGATCCACGCCCCACTTCGACTATGTGGCGAACGAAGTCTCCAAGGGCGTCGCGTCCGTGAGTCTGGAATCGGGGATTCCCATTGCGTTTGGGGTCCTGACAACGGACACCATCGAACAGGCTATAGAGCGCGCCGGAACGAAGGCGGGAAACAAGGGCTGGGACTCCGCTATCTCCGCGATCGAAATGGCGAATCTCGTCAAGCAGATAGTTCTTTAGACGTTTATAGACTCTAGTGGATTGCATATAAGAATGGCTGGACGGCGAAGGCGTTCTCGCGAAATTGCGTTGCAGGTGCTCTGTCAGATGGAGGCATCCGAAGTTGCGGCGGAGGAGGCGTTCCGCCTCTATTCCGAAGCGGTTGCGTTTGACCCGGAGGGAGACCCGGAATTGGCGGCTTCGCCCGAGGCGCTCCCTTTTGCGGAGCAGCTCGTAACCGGAGTGTCCTACAGCCGGGAAGAGATCGACGCGCTCATCTCTTCCGCTTCCGAACATTGGCGGCTCGAGCGCATGTCCGTCGTGGACCGCAATGTCCTGCGCATCGCGCTCTTTGAAATGCTGCACTGCGGGGACATTCCACCCAAGGTCTCCATCAACGAAGCCATCGATATCGGCAAGACGTTCGGCGCCGAAGAGTCGGGGGCTTTCATCAACGGCGTGCTGGATAATCTCTTCGCGAGTCTGCTCCGGCAGGGGCGCATACGCCAAGCCGTCCCCGCGCCCGACGAGGCGGCAGGGCTCCCGGATGATGGCGGCGCGACTGACTGAGGGTTCTCCATGGTCCATCCCCCCAAAACCTGGCGGGGGCGGGCCAGCGCAAACTCGCGGAGCGAAGGCGGCGGAAGCCATGAACGACAAGTCTTATACGTGGAATGCCTCGGACTATGCGAACCATTCCTCCGCCCAGTTCGAGTGGGCGAAGGAGCTGATCGGGAAGCTCCGCCTTTTGGGCGACGAAGCGGTCCTTGACGTCGGCTGCGGCGACGGCAAGGTGACGGCGTTAATAGCGGAGCATTTGCCGAACGGTTTGGCCGCCGGGATCGACAGCTCGCCGGACATGGTGGGGCTCGCCGGGAAGAGCCATCCCGCCCCAAAGCATCCCAACCTGACTTTTCAGCAAATGGACGCTCGGCGGATCAGCTTTGACCGGCTGTTCGACGTAGTGTTTTCCAACGCGGCGCTGCACTGGGTGAAGGAGCAGGACGCTGTTCTCGCGGGGGTCAGAGCAAGCCTCAAGGAAGGCGGGCGGCTCCTTTTCCAGATGGGGGGCAAGGGCAACGCTGGGGAAGTCCTTGCCGTGATCGACCGCTTGGCGACTCGGACGCCTTGGCGGGAGCATCTCGAAGGCGTCCCCTTCCCATGGACGTTCCTGGACGTCGAAGAGTACGAGCGGCTTTTGACGGAGGCGGGGTTCCGTCCCATGCGCATCGAGCTTGTCGCCAAGGATATGGTGCAGAAAGGCCGCGAAGGTCTCGCCGGGTGGATTCGAACGACATGGCTTCCATATATCGAAAGGATTCCCAACCAGCTTCGGGAATCCTTCGTATCCGAAATTCTGGACGAATATCTCGCGGAGAATCCGCTGGACGCAAATGGATTTGCCCATGTCCGCATGGTGCGCCTTGAAGTCGAGGCAACCGCAGGCGGACGGAAGCAGCCCTAAGCCTTATGGACTCGGAGGGTGCGTCGGGCTCCCTTCCACTC
>CALFXO010000158.1 GCA_937958025.1 uncultured Syntrophobacteraceae bacterium | reverse complement strand
GATATCCACTCGTGACTGGAGTTCAGACGTGTGCTCTTCCGATCTCCCGTCGTCCCTCCCGCGACTATGTGCTCGAGGTTGTGGGAGAGCCCGGCCGTCAGGAGCCGTCCTTCGTAGATCGAGCCCGCGCGCACGAAAACCTGGGCGGAAACCACGTCGTATTCGGAGTTTTGCCGGATCAGTACGGTCATTCCGTTCTTAAGGACTACGAAATAATCGCCTGGCTCCGACGGGATGACGGTTGCCACCGCATCCTGGACATCCGGAGGCAGGTCGGGAATTTGCCTCGGTTTTTCCATGGATAGCCCTGTCCCTGCGCTGGCGGTGAAAAGCAGCAGGAAAAACGTCAGGGCGAGAAAAGGCTTTTTCATTGCATTCCCCTTTTTTGCGATTATTGGGCTGCTGCCCCGGAAACGCATGACGCTTGCGTTCTTCGGAGTGGCGTTGCTCGAAGATGATTGCCGGAGGGATTCGTGAATGGCGTTTGCTGTTGCGGCGGTTTGCGGTCGGAGGGCGGGACGCGGCCGCCTTCTTTCCCGAAGCTGCGGCTGTCCGGAAGCGCATGGTTATCTGGACGCCGCATCGATCCGGGCGTTTCGACCGCCGCGACCGGATGGCGTGAGGATGAAGGATGTAGGGCCTGAAGGATCGTCATGCCTTCCGTGTCAGAGTCTGCACAGATTTGAGCCGGGAGCGCTCAAACCTGCTCCGACTCGCCCATTTGTTTCAATTCCTGCTCCAACCACTCTATCTTCTGGCGATCTTGCAGCTCTTCGGCCTTTTCCTGCTCCGTGCGCAGCAAGTCTTCCAGTTCCAGGCGGCGTCTTTGACGGAATCCGTTTACGTCCTTGCGGAAGCGTCTCTGCGCCATGTCCCTGGACTTTTCATATTCTTTATCCAGATCATCTGTCATTCCAGTCACCTCAACTCCAATATGGAAGTTATCCCAGCAGCGCCCCTGTGTTGAGAGCGCGCCTAATTTAATATAACATTATCATATCACAGGTAGGCCAGTCTACATACCGTGAATCGCGCACGCGGGGGGATTTTCGAGCCTCGAATCGGCCTTGGGCGGCGGCCCCTCCCCCTTGCGGGGAGTTCTTCTTCGGATGCCGAGTGGGAATCATGGGAGGATGATATCCTGATGGGCGAGGGCTGCCTCCCGGCTGGAGGAGGTCTATCTGCCGGAGACTCACACATCTTCGCCGCCGATTGCCCCGTCCCCGTTCTTTCGCCGTTCGATCACCCTGCAAATGGCTTCCCACCCGAAGTAGACGGCGGCGTAGGTCAAAAGCGTGGGCGGCGTTCCAAGAATGAGCGAACCGAAAAAAAGCGGTTTGGCGGCCTGCATGAACTTCTTGAGCAAGCCTATGTAACCCTCGACTTCGTGGGGCTTGGGGACGCCGACCAGCCACACGCCGATCTTATATTCCAGGTAGTACACCAGCGCGGCGTTAACCGGGTTGACGACCCAACACGCCGCCACTGCCACCGGGATATTCACGCGCAATACGAACGCCGATAGAACCGCGGCGGTCATGTGGATGCCCATAGTGGGCGTCATGGCGATAAAAACCCCGAGCGCCGCTCCTCCCGCGACGCCGCGCCGCGTAAACTTCCACAGCTCCGGCGCGAACAGCCTCTCGCCGAGGAACCGATGCAGCCAGCTTCCGTCTAGCTGCTCCTTCCGCGGGATGAGCTTCTCTATCTTTGAATACAGCCGCTTCCTGATTTCCATCGCACTTTCACGTTTTCAGCTGGTAAAACATAGAGCGCACGTGCCTCTTGACCTCGAACCGCGTGGAAATCCCCGTAAGCGATTCGGAAGATCCTATGATGAGGTAGCCCGGCGGCTCCAAGGCGTCGGCAATCTTGTTGAACACCCTCGTCTTGTCTTCCGGAGCGAAGTAAATCGCCACGTTCCTGCAGAAAATAATGTCAAACTTCCCCAGCCCGACCATTGGGTCCATAAGGTTGTGCTTCTTGAACGAGGCCATGGCCCGGATTTCGTCCTTGATCTTCCATGTCGCGCCGGAAAGTGTAAAATATTTTCTGAGCTTTTCCTGTGGCAACCCGCGTTCTATCTCAAATTTATTGTATTGTCCATAGCTGGCTTGGGCGATCGCTGCGTCGGATATGTCCGTGCCGAGTATGGAGAACTGGAAGCGCTCCGACGGCGGAATCAGCTCCTTTATGAGAATGGCGATGCTGTAGACCTCCTGTCCCGTGGAACACGCAGCGCTCCATATGCGCACCCTCGGCGCGACCGGCTTCAGCTTCGCCGCCGCCTTCTTCCTGTCCAGCACTTCGGGCAATATCTTGTACTGGAACATCTCGAAAGGCGATCCGTCGCGGAAGAAAAGCGTCTCGTTCGTCGTGATGGCGTCGATGATCTTGCGCTGCAGCATCCTGGAGACGTCCGCCTGCGCCTTCTTGACCAACTCTCCGAACGATGCGCACCGGACCTCCTCCATAAGCCTGCTCAACCGGGTTTCCACCAGATAGGCTTTGCTCGAATCGAGGACGATTCCGCATGCGTCCCGGATGTACTTCGAGATCGTCTTTAGCTCTTCCGGAGTGATTTTGACCATATCACCAGTTCACGGTTCTGCTGATCGCCGCAGCGATTTGGTCCAGTGGGGAAATGACGTCCACGATGCCCGCCTCGACCGGCGCCTTGGGCATTCCGTAGACCACGCATGTCGCCTCGTCCTGCGCTATCACGGTCGCCCCGAAGCGCTTCATCAGCTTCAAACCGAGCGTCCCGTCGGAGCCCATTCCCGTCATGATGACCCCTGTTGCATATTCTTTGTATGCATAGGCAATCGACTTGAAAAGATAGTCAGCCGATGGCCGGCAGTTGTTCTCCGGAGGGTCGTCCGTGATGCGTATGATCTTCGCGCTTCCTCCGCTTGCCGCCACGATCTTCATCTGCTTGCCGCCGGGCGCGATATACGCGGTGTTTGCCTCCACCGGCTGCCCGTCCTGCGCTTCCACCACCTTGATCGCGCATTTTGCATCCAGGCTGGTCGCCAGGGATTTCGTGAACATGGGCGGCATGTGCTGCACGATCAGTATGGGAACCCCCAGGTCGCCCGGAATCAGCGGCATCATTTGCGTGAGGGCCATCGGTCCCCCAGTCGAAATCCCTATGGCGATGGCTTGCGCCCGAACGCGCTTTTGCCCCGTCACCGCCGCCATGCGCTCCACGATGTCGGAGCCTGCCCCCCCCCGCCCCGCCGCGGACGCCGGGCTGGACATCGGCGCCTTGGCCGCCGTCTTGCCCTTCAGTATGGAAGTTATCTCCCACCGGCGCAGGAAGGCTTTCACGATGGGATTCAGCGCCTCGTCGACCGCCTTCTTGTTCGCCTCGAAGGACCCCGCGTTCGGTTTGGGCAGAAAGTCGAACGCGCCCAACTCGAGCGCCTTGATGGTCATGTCGCTTCCCTGCTGCGTGAGGGAGCTCAGCATCACCACCGCAACATTGAGCGACCGCTCCTTGATCGCCGCCAGCACCTCAAGCCCCGTCATCTCGGGCATCTCTATGTCCAGGGTGATGAGGTCCGGCTGGAGGGTCGCAATGCGCGACAGGGCGATCTTCCCGTTGTTCGCCGTCCCCACGACTTCCACCTCGGGAATCGCGGCGAGCGCATCGCTCACGATCTTCCGGTAGAACACCGTGTCGTCCACCACCATCGCTTTCAGCCGCTTTTTTGTCGTCATGGCGCTCACTTCTCATCCGTGGCGAGCACGGCTTCCACATCGAGAACGGCGATGAGGTCATGCTCCGCCCTGTAAACGCCCGTGAAGAACTTCCCCTGCGCCCCCTTGACGTTGGCTGGGGCGGGCAGCAGCTTCTCCTCCTCCACCGACGCCACGTCGGCTATCCTGTCCACCAGAAGCCCGACGAACTCGTCCTTTGAATCGATAATGATGTTGCGGCTTCCCTCGCTCATGACGGTCGGAGACAGCCCGAGCTTCCTCCCGAGGTCTATCACCGTGACGATCCGCCCCCGGAGGTTGATGATCCCCATGACGTAGTCCGGGGCTTTTGGAACGGCTGTGATGTCAACGATCTTGTTGATTTCCTGGATGTGCAGGATGTCCATCCCGAAAAGGGATTCACCCAGGTAGAATGTGGCAAGCTCGAACGTCTTGCCGCCTTTCTTGCTTCCCGCTGTCGGTTGCGCCATAACTTCCAGACTCCTGTCGTTCATGGAAAAGCGGCGCCGGTTCAAGCATCGCGCTGAACGGCGGGCGGGGCGGAAGCGCCCCGCGTCTTCGTCCGGTGTGGGGCGCTAGATCTTGAATTTCCCCACCATGGCCTGTAGCTGCTCGGCCAGCTGGGAGAGTTGCTCGGCGCTCAGGCTGAGCTGGGAGCTGCTGTTTGAAATATCGCTCGCCGCCATGTTAACCTCGACGATGTCCTGGGCGATCTCCCCCGCGACCGCCGAAGTCTGCGCCACGTTGCTGTTCACCTCCTGGATGCCGAGCGACGCCTGCGCCACATTGCCCGCGATCTCCTTCGTCGTCACCGACTGCTCCTCGACCGCCGCCGCGATGGTCGCCACGATGTCGTTCACGTCGTTGATAACCTGCGACACATGCCCGATCTCGGTCACCGTGGCGTTTGTAGAGCCCTGGATTCCGCCGATCTTGCTCTTGATCTCTTCCGTGGCGGTCGCCGTCTGCTTCGCAAGCTCCTTGATCTCGTTGGCCACGACCGCAAACCCCTTGCCCGCATCTCCGGCCCGCGCCGCCTCTATCGTCGCGTTCAGCGCCAGCAGGTTGGTCTGCTCTGAAATCTGCGTGATGGTCTCCGTGATGATGCCGATCTCCTGCGCCGCCGTTCCCAGTTCGTCCACGCGGTTCGATGCGTTCTTGGCCTGCGAGACGGCCTCCGCCGTTATCGACCGGGCCTTCTCGGAATTGCGCGCGATTTCGTCGATTGTCGCCGTCATTTCCTCCGCTCCGGACGCCACGATCCCGACGTTGGTGGACGCCTGTTCCATCGCCGCCGCCACGGAGTTCATGTTGCTGCTCATCTCCTCCGCCGCCGTGGCGACGGAGTTCGCTCTGCCGGAGGTCTGGTCCGCCCCCTGGGTCATCTGCTGCGAAATGGCGACAAGCTCCGTGGATGCCGACGCCAGCGTCCCGACCCCCATCGTGATGTCCTTCACCATGGCCCCCAGGTCATTCACCATAAGGTTGAGGGCGTTCGAGAGCGCGCCGATTTCGTCCTTGCGGTCAATGTTCAATTTTTGAGTGAAGTCTCCCGCGGCCATCGCCCTCGCCAGATCGACGCCCTTCGTCAGCGGCCCCGTGATGCCCTGGGTTATGTAGTATGCTATGAGCGCCGCTACTATCACCGCAAGAGCAAGACCTATGGATATTGCTCTGGACGTCAATGACAGCTCGTCATTTGCGTCTCCCGCGGATTTCGTCGTCTTCTGGATGCTGGCGTCCGAGATGGCATTTGTGGATTCGATGATGGAATCGCCCACTGCGGTGCGCTTCTTCGCCAAGTCCGCCAGGTCGCTCCATTGGGTCGCAAGGGCGTCCAGCGCGCTCTTGTAGCTGTCCAGCGAAGCCGTTATTTCGTCCAACTGCTTCAGATTCACGTCCTTATAGGTGATGGTCCTTATTTCATCCACCTTCTTCTTGATGGTTTCTAATTCCTTTGATGCATCGCGGAATCCTTGGGGATTGCGCTCTTCCATCGCCTTCCATGCATCCGCGATGGTGGCGTCGCCCATGGTCTGGATGTCCGTAATGAGCGTTATCTTGCTGAGACGCTCGGAAATCTTGGACGAGGAGACAGATCCATTCATTTCATCGGACAGGAATTTTTGTTGCGAGCTGAGGAAATCGTGGCAGTTGGCGGCATATTTCTTGGACGCCTCTTCCAGTTTGCTCTTGCTCGACCCCACTTGCTCGAATTTCGCGGTCGTCTGATGCATCATGTCTTCATAGTCTCCCACCCCCTTATCGATCTTGTCTATTTCTTCTTTCGCTTTCGTGAGGATGGAGTGTTTGTCCACGAGGTCCCTGAAGCGTTTGATGGACGAATGAGCATCCGCGAAATGTTTTTTGGCGTTTTCCAGGTAGTTCTGGCTCCCGGTAAGGCCGTAACCCCGCATTTCGAGCATAATGTTTTTTACATTGAGTTCCAGCTTTCCCGATTCGTCCAGTTCCGGGAGGTATGCCCCCGACAGCTGGTCTATCTTATCCCTGACGAACCCCAGGTTCCAAATGGCAAACCCGCCCAGGATGAGGAGAATCAAAATAATGCTTCCGAACCCTATGGCCATCTTCATCCACAGCTTTATATTCTTCATTGCGCGATCCCTTCCATTATTCTATTGGGCGGTTGTCTGTTATTGCAGCAGGGTGTGAATGCTCTCGAGGAGCTTCTCCTTGTCGAGCTTGATCTGGTAGTCGTCCACCCCGACCTCTTTGCCTCTGCCGATGTCCTCGTCGCCAGCCAGGGAGGTGACCGCTATGATTTTTATATCTTTGAACCTCTTGTCCGCTCGGATCTTCTTCGTGAGCTCGTAGCCATCCATGTTGGGCATCTCGATGTCCGTGACGACCAGGGCCACTTTGTCGGAGTTCTCCTGGAGCCTCTCCCAGGCGATCTGCCCGTCCTCGGCCGGGATCACCTCGTATCCCTCATCCTCGATGAATTTCTGCACCAGCCCACGGAAGAAATCGGAGTCCTCCGCGAGCAGCAGGGTGGACTTGCCGCCGGAGGAGGTCATGACCGCCTCGCGGCCGCTGAACCATTCCGGGTTGATGATCTCCATCAGCTCGAAAATGTCTATGAGGAGCGTGGTCTGGCTCCCGATGATCGTGGAGCCCATGACGCCGGGTTGCCTCAGCGTGGAGGGGTCCACCGCGAGAGCGATTTCCATGGCGTCGAGCGGCGGGGAGGCAAGCAGCCCCACTTCCCGCCCGGCGATGGTGAATACGATCACCAGCAGCTTCTCGGCGTATTCGGAAGGCTTCACGTTGGCCGCGTCTTCGATGGCGAACACCGGCAGGCTGCCGCCCCGGTATTTTATGACCCTCCGGCCGCCGACTATCTCGATGTCTTCCGCCCGGATCTGCTCGACCCTTCCCACCAGGTCGAGAGGGACGGCGAATTGCTCGTCGGGAGCATTCCGGAAGAGCAGCAGCGACTGCACGTCCTGGGACTTCGCCCTCGCCGCCTCCTGCGCCACCTCGATGGCCCTGTCGGAGCCCGCGAGCGACGTGAGCGTCGCCATCTGCGCGAGCATCCCCACGTCGAGGATGAGCGCCACGCGCCCGTCTCCCATGATGGTGGCCCCGGCGTATCCCCGGCAGTGCTTGAGGTGCCGTCCGAGAGGCTTCACCACGATTTCCTCCGAGTCGTGCAGCTTGTCTATCACCAGCCCGTACTTGAAGGGACCCGCCGACACCACCACGATGTGCACCGCGCTGGTCGCGTGGTAGCGGCGGTCGGCGAGCGAGCGGCGGTCGTCCTCGTTTGGCTCCGACCCGCCTGTTGAAGTCGCATCCGTCTCGTCGTAGAAGAGCGGGCTGGTCCGGGAGCGCCGGTCGCAGATGTTCCTGCGCCTGTCCGGCTTCCTCATGCCATCCGAGGCGAGGTAAGTCTTTTCGATTCCGAGCAGCTCCGACAGCTTCACGAGGGGCAGCAGCGTTCCGCGGAGGCGCACCACTTCGGCGTCCCCCACGCGCTCCACCCGGTCCTTCACCTGGGACGCCGGTATCCGGAGCAACTCGTCCACGTTCACCTGTGGAATGGCAAAGCGGTCCTCGCCAACGGAGACGATGAGGCTCGGAATGATCGCCAGCGTCAGCGGAAGCTTGATCCGGATGGCCGTCCCCTCCCCGATGTGCGACTCGATATCGATGACGCCGCCGAGCCGGTCGAGGTTGGTCTTGACGACGTCCATGCCGACGCCTCTCCCCGAAATATCCGTCACTTTTTCGGCAGTGGAAAACCCTGGGGTGAAGATCAGGTTGATCTTCTCTTTCTCCGACATCGCGCGGGCCTGCTCGGCGGTGATGAATCCCTTCGCTATTGCCTTGGACGCCAGCTTGGCGCCGTCGATGCCTCGTCCGTCGTCCGATATCTCGATGTTGACCTGGCCCGCCTCGTGGTACGCTTTCATGACGATCTGGCCGCTCATGCTCTTGCCGGTGCTCGCCCGCTCCTCGGGCGGTTCGATCGCGTGGTCTATCGAGTTGCGCACGAGATGGGTGAGCGGGTCGCTGAGTCCTTCGATGATCGTCTTGTCGAGTTCGACTTCCTTGCCCTCGAGCGCCAGCTCGATCGACTTGCCCTGGCTTCCGGCCAGGTCGCGGACCACCCTGGGGAATTTGTTGAAAATATTCCCGATGGGCTGCATGCGGGTTTGCATGATGGCCTCCTGCAATTCGGAAGTCACCATATTGACCTTCTGGGCGGAAAGATCGATGGCGTGGCCGTCCTTCGATGTTATGGCCTGGAGGAGCTGGTTGCGCGCGAGCACCATCTCGCCCGCGAGCGTCATGAGCGTGTCGAGGAGGCTGATATGGACCCGCAGGCTCGTTTCGGCGGGGGCCGCGTTCGCTTTCCTGGCCGACGCCCTTTCCGGCTCCTCCCGCTTTGGCGCCGGCGGCTCCGGTGTTGCGCCCGCGCTCGAGAATCCGTCGTATCCGCCCGGGCTGTATTCTATCGGAGGATCTGGAACGGCTTCGACGGGCTCCACAGACGCCGGCGCTTCATACTCCATGGGGGCTGCGTCAGTCGCGAACGACCTGGAAAGCTCGTAGTGCGCCTCAACCCCTGCCTGCGGCTCCTGGGTTGCGGTCGAATCCGTTGGAATCAGGTGGATGAAGGCGTCGTCCACCTCGCAGAGCGCGCCAACGATGCTGGGGTCGATGATGGTTGCAAGGAGCACGTAGAAAGGAATGCGGTTCGAGAGACTTTCCTCTTCCAACTCCCCGACGGCGGCTATGTCCACCTTGGAGTCCATCACTATGCCGCTGTCCTGGAGGGAGTTGAGGATATCGAGAGGGGCCTTCCCCTGTCGCTGGACGTCGTGGAGGAGGTCGTACTCTATAAGATAGATGAACTTTCCCTCTCTCGCGGCTTGGTTGACGTCAAACTGCGGTATGCTGAAAATGACCCTGCCGTCCGGCAGCGGAACGTCCACTTTCCGGGAAATGCTCTCCTTTTCGGGCTCCGGAAGCGACTCGGTGGTGAGCGCGGTGAGAGCGTCGATGTGTTCCGAAATGTCTGTGGCATCGCTTTCGTCCACGTTGCTTATGAGTTCTCGCAACTTGTCGAAGGCGATGAGGAGCGTGTTGACGATCTCCCGGTTGGGTGCGATCTGGCGGCTGCGGATCATCCCGAGCACGTTTTCGATCTTGTGGGAAAGCTCCTTGATATGGGTGAGCCCCATGAATCCTGCGCCGCCCTTGATGGAGTGCGCCGCGCGAAAAACCTTGTTGACCAGTTCTTCGTCTATGTCCGCTCCGCTTTCCTCGATGGTCAGCAGATCGTTTTCGATGTCGGCCAGATGTTCTCTCGATTCCTCGACGTACATCTGCAGGGTTTCGTCATCTTGGATTCCCATGGCGATCTTCCCCCATCACTGGCTGACTATGGTGAAGTGCTTGTCCAATCGCATCATCTTGAATAATTTCACCACGTCGTTGGTCGTATTGACGAAAACCAGCTTCCCGCCGCCCTTGCTTACCGAATTGTAGGCGGCGATGAGGACGCCGAGTCCCACCGAATCCACCATCTCCACTCCGGTGAGATCCAGGATGATGTCGCCGGGCTCCTTTTCCGCCACCGTAAGCAGCGCCTTCCGCAGGTCCGGCGCCATCGAGGCGACGATGTCCCGTCCCGGCGTCACCCGGGTGCAACCATCGCGCTCCTTCACGCTAAAAATTTCCAAGCCGCTCATTATTGCTCCCCCCCGTCAGCTGATTTTCTTCCTAAGAATCAAAGCATTGCCCCTCTCGTTGTACCGCATGTCCGTGCTGTAAGAATGCATTATGGCGAGTCCCCGTCCGCAGTCGTCCCGGGAGTCGTGCACCTTGTCAAGGCAGCAGGCCAGGGACCTCCAGTCGAACCCTTCTCCCTCGTCCTCTATTTCCAGAATGAGAGATCCTTCCTGCAACCTCAGGCCGTAATGCACCTGCCTCGAACCGTCCACGCGGCAACCATGTCTCACGGCGTTCGTCAGCCCCTCCCTGGCAAGGAGCACCACGTCGAACACGTGCTCATCCATGCTCCGCTCCTTGAGGAAAGTTTTTATCTCCTCGACCGCCTTATCGACATTTTCCAGCGTCGCGGAGAAGGAAGATTTAAAATGATCCGGCATGATGGCAGACATAGATTACACCTGGACGCCTATCAGCAGTAAGTCGTCGCGCATGGCGCTTCTGTTCGGGAGAAGACGACTCACCACCCTCCCCACGGCTTCGGCCACTGGCATTTGCATTGTCGTTATGCATTCTTCAATGAGTTCACGCAGGCCGGCGTCCCTCTGTGTGCTTTTCCCTCCCGCCCATTCGATGACGCCGTCAGTGAACATGAATAGCCTATCGCCATATGCAACTTGCATGCTAAGCGTCTCGAAAAAAACGTTTTCAAATGCCCCCAGTATGTCGCCTTCGCCTCCAATCAGCCGGAAGACGCCGTCCGCCGTGAGGTGGACGATGGGAGGATGCCCCGCGCTCACGACGGTCAACTCATTGGCGCTCCTGTCGAGAAAGGCGCAGCATGCGGTGACGTGGCTCCCGAATTTCATTATGGGCAGGAGCGCCCTGTTCATGAGGTGCAGGATCGCGGCGGGCGAATCGGTGGACCTTGCCTGTTGGTGCAGCAGGACCTTGAGAGCCGATGTAGCATAGGCGGCGCCGATGTCGTGCCCGCTCACGTCCGCCACGAAATAGCCGAACACCCCCTCCCGGACCTGAAAGACGTCGTAGAAGTCGCCTCCCGCCTCCATAAGCGGCAGGTAGGCGACGGCGAACCGGGCCGCCGGAAGGTCGTCGGGGCGAACCAGGATGGATTGCTGCGCCCTGTGGATCTGCTCCAGCTTGTTGGCCTGCTTTTCGATGAGCTTCTTGTATTGCGTCTTGGTTTTCAGATGGCGCTTGGTTCTCGCGACGACCTCCGCCACTTCGAGCGGCTTCGTAATGTAGTCCACGGCGTCGGCCTCGAGTCCCGTGACCTTGCTGTTGACGTCGTCCAGAGCTGACACAAAAATGACGGGGATGTCGGCCGTTCTCGAGTCCTGCTTGAGCTTCCCGCAGGTCTCGAAACCGGACTCCCCCGCCATCATGACGTCCAGGAGGATCAGGTCCGGCTGCCGGTCCAGGGCTAGCTCGCGGCCCGTTGGCCCGTTGTATGCGCAAATGGTCGCATATCCCTCGGCCTTGAGGATCGCTTCGAGGAGTCTGACATTCACCGGCTCGTCGTCGATTATAAGGATGGTTGGTGCACTCTTGCCAAGGTCGCTGCTCATTTTCGCAAATACTCTCCTAACGGGCTGGAAAATGGTTTCAGGTGGAACGGGTTGCTGGATCGTGAAACAGCGCTGTACTGGGCCTCTGTGGGAGACGGGGGTAGTCTTTTGCTTGGGGGAAGGGTGCGTGCTGGGAGCGGATTCGCGCACGTCCGGGAGGAAGAAGCCTTGCTCCCGGGACGCGCTGCCGCGGCGCCCGCCCCATCCGCTCTCCCGATTGGGGAGGCGGCGGGGCGAGCGCCAAAAAAACGACGGTCGGATAGGCGGCTGACGCCCCCTATCAATGCGAGTTGGCGAAGAAGCGGTTGAATGCGTTAATATACGCTCTGGCGCTGGCTTCGATAATATCCGGGCTGGTTCCTATTCCGGAATAGATCGAGCCATTGATCTCCACTCGCACCATTGCTTCGCCCAAAGCGTCCTTCCCCATGGTGACCGCCTTCAGGTCGTAATCCCGCAGGATGCCCTGATGGTCCACTATTCGGTCGATGCAGTTGAAAACCGCGTTTATAGGACCATTGCCTGCGGCGGCGTCGGTCATCTCTACGCCATCTTTCAACAGCGTCACCGAAGCGAGCGGAACCATTGTGTTTCCGCTCATTATCTGTAGGCTTCCCAAAGTAAATGTTTCCGTCACCTTGGTCAATTCAATTTCAACTATCGTGCTCAAATCTTCGGCGGTGATTTCTTTTTTCCGGTCCGCTACGTTTACGAACCGGTGGTAGACCCGCTCGAACTTGTCGTCCGGCAGCTCGTATCCGATCCCGATCAGCATGTGGCGGAGCGCCGCCCGGCCCGAACGCGCCGTCAGCACGAGCGTGTGGCGATGGATGCCGAGGTCCTCGGGGCGCATGATCTCGTAGGTGCTCCGGTCCTTCAAAATGCCGTCCTGATGGACGCCGGAGGAATGCGCGAAAGCGTTCGATCCCACGATGGCCTTGTTCGGCTGGACGGGTATGTTCATGAGGCGGCTCACCATGCGGCTCGTGCGGTAGATTTCCGTCGTGTTGATTCCTGTGTGCGCCTCATAGAAAGATGTGCGCGTCTTCAGGTTCATGACGATCTCCTCGAGGGACGCGTTGCCCGCTCGCTCGCCCACGCCGTTGATGGTGCACTCCACTTGGTCCGCCCCGTTGCGCACCGCCGCCAGGCTGTTGGCTACGCCGAGCCCGAGGTCGTTATGGCAGTGGACGCTCAGCGTCACCTTGTCGAGCGCCGGGACGCTCTCGCGGAGCCTGCGGATGAGCGCTCCGAATTCTTCCGGAACGGCGTATCCCACCGTATCCGGAATGTTGATGACGGTCGCCCCCGCCTGGATCGCGGCATCCACCACGCGGCACAGGAACTCGAATTCGCTCCGGGAGCCGTCCTCCGTCGAATACTCCACGTCTTCGCAATATTTCTTCGCGTACCGAACGGCTTCGGCGCCCATCTCGAGGATGCTGTCGCGGTCCCGCTTGAGCTTCTTCTGGATGTGGATGTCCGACGTCCCGAGGAAAACGTGAATCCTTGGACGCTCCGCGTTGCGCACGGCCTCCCATGCCTGGTCGATGTCGCTTTCCACCGCCCTCGCGAGCCCGGCGATTACGGGGCCTTTCAACTGCTCCGCGACGGCCTTGACCGCCTGAAGATCTTCCGGCGAAGAGCACGGGAATCCCGCCTCGATTACGTCCACCCCGAGCTTCGCCAGTTGCTCGGCAATTTCGAGCTTTTGCCGTTTGTTCAGTTTAGCGCCGGGAACCTGCTCTCCATCTCTCAACGTGGTGTCAAAAATATGAATTCTTCTGCTCATTGCCCTTGCATCCTCTTCTGTCGTTTGAATTGCGTCTTCCGTAGACCCGATTCTTTCAAGCGGCCCCGGCTTCGGTTTAAATAAATCCACTGGGCCATCCAGCCCCATGCTCATCACCCCTTTCCGTGCTTCGTTCGCGCCCGCCATGCGCGGCAAGCTGCCGCGGGCGTCAATAAAAAAGGCCATGGGGTGAGTCCCATGGCCTGTGCTTGCGCTTTTACATGAACAACGTCATGTTGCTCGCAGACGGAAGGCGATGGGTTCCCTGACCAGGGCCCGAAGGTCCAGAAGGAGCAGTAATAAAAACAGGGAAAACGGCATTGCCTTCATATTCGTTGAATCCTGACCTTTTGTTCGATATCGCGGCTTGATCCGCGTCGTCTTCTTAAAGCCTATTCAAACGCTTTCATTGCAACCGGGAAAGCCGGGCGATCCCCGCGCCGCCCTTCCCAATTCTCAAATTTCTACTACAATGGAAATTACCGTATAGTAAAGGTCTGCAAAGATCAAGCTAAAAATCGTCTTTGCCCCGTCCATTTTTTCATTTGCAGGGGGGAAGCCCCTATGGGAGAAAATTCCGGCCATGACTCCTAATGACAAGACTTTGGATCTTCCCGTTCTGGCCTCTATCCGGCCCGTCATAGCTGACGCGGAGTGGACGGCCTTCCACCCCGGCCGGCTCGGCCCCGCCGTACGGGAATGGGGACGAATGCTCGCGGCGCGCCCTCCCTTTGAAGCTTCCCTGCACTATGTGGACGGATCGTCCGAAACCGTTCGCTGGGTCTTCGTCCTCGACGTCCTCAACCACTGTTTCTGGCCCGGCGAGGGGGAGCCTGCATGGGAGATCGCCTACGGCGGCGCGGGCTGGTCGGGCTACTACGGACTTGCCGCGAGTCTCAAGCGCGCGCTCGAAGACGGCTTTCCCATAACCGATGCGGCGTATCTTGCGAACATCCCCGCCGCCGACCTGCGGCGCATCTTTGAGGGCAGGGGCCAAATCCCCTTTTTCGACGAGCGGCTCGCCAACCTGCGGGAAGCGGGGGCCGTGCTGGTCGCCGAGTGGGGAGGCGACGCGGCGCGTCTCGTCGAGGCAGCCGGAGGGAGCGCGGTGAAGCTCGCGGCCCTCGTCGCCGGACGCTTCCCGAGCTTCCGGGATCAGGCGAAGTGGCGGGGCCAAACGGTCTATTTCTGGAAAAGAGCCCAGATATTCGCGGCGGATCTCCACCTTGCGTTCGAGGGGAAGGGCTTTGGGGCCTTCCACGATGTGGATCGGCTGACCGCCTTCGCGGACTACAAGCTCCCACAGGTCCTCCGGGAGCTTGGGATCATCTCCTACCATCCCGGACTGGCTGCGCGCATCGATCGCCGGGAGTTGCTTCCTCCCGGCTGCGAGGAGGAAGTGGAAATCCGGGCCATGACCATCCACGCCGTGGATGCCCTCCGCGAGGCTTTCCTCCGCATGGGGATCAAGACGAACAGCATGGACATAGACAACTGGTTGTGGCGCCTCGGGCAGTTGGAAGAGTTTCGGAAGAGGCCTTACCACCGCTGCCGGACCATCTACTACTGAGTCTGCGGCGGTGTTGGCGCTAAGTTGGGAGGGAGGTGCATAAGCGTCAACTTGTTGCCCGTTAGGGTTTGAATTCTCTGATCTAGCGGACCTATCCCGTTGTAGGAGCGGCATCCTGCCACGGCGATGAGAGCGTAAAATTCAATCCTCAACGAATATGGCGCTTATAGGAGGGACTCACCGCCCGGAAGAGAGGCGCTGGATGTTCAGGATAAGCTCGACCTCCCCGATGGGCTTCTGGAGACGCTTGGCGATGGCCTCGGCGTCCATGCCCTTGCGGGCGAGTTGCATGATTTCCTGCTGCTCCGAGAGGCGCGGAGTGGGGATGGCGGGCTTAACCTTAAGCGACGCGGCCGTCTCGTTCCGCATCGCGTATAGTTGCTGGAATGTCTTCTGGGCTTCCATGATCTGCTGGTCTAGCTTCGCGATGATGCTCTGCATCAGGGCTTGGCGCTCCCGGAGGTTCGCGTCGAATTGCTCCGCCATTCCTCGCGTTTCTTCGATGATCTTCTCGAAGGACTCGGCGACTTCCTCCGCGCCTTTCATCTGCTTCGATCTCTTGGTCATAAAAATAGCCACGACCACGATCACTCCGATGTCGAGCGCAATCTGAAGGACACTCATAAATTGCGCCCGGTCGCCAAGCCATTCCACGCGATTCTCCAGCCAATGCGTTTTTTCTCGAATTTTAGATCCGCTCCATGTGCGTCACACGGACAGACCGTATCCGGTTCTCTGGTATAGCGGCCTGTATATAACCCGGCAACTCCTTTTCGACCACTTTCTGCCACGCGGAAAATGAATTCTTGGCCACCTGACGGCTCGTCAGGAAGGAATAGACGACGTCCTTCAAAAGCGCCGGCTCCGTCTTCATGTAGTCGGGCGGGTTGATATCCTTAAACTCAAATTCCAGCTTCATTGCAACAAGATTCTGATCCTGCTTGGTCTTGGAGAGAAAGAAAAAGTCGAGTTCCTTGGTGTACCGGGTGAAGGACACGGGGGATTTGACCATCGTGTTCACATGGATGGGTTCCGGCGCCTCCGGGGGGGAGGGCTTGAGAGCGAGGTAGACGCCGCCTGCGATGATCGCGAGGGCTAGAATGGCTCCGGCGCCCATCAGGACGAGCTTCCCCTTGTGCACCTTCCTCGAGGGAGGGGGAGGCTCCGTTTCCTCTTCCGTTTCTTGCGGCGTCGGGGCGGCGAATGGAAAAGGCTGTTGCGAAGGTCCTTCTTCGTCGGAAAAATCGGGCAGGTCGGAGAGGTCCGGCAGCCCCGAAAGGCTGGGGTCGTCCGGGGTCAGTTTGTCCAGTTCGTCGAGGGAGAACTCGGAAGCTGAGGGCTCGTCTCCGTCGGCTTCCAGCACGACTACGCCGCCCTTCCCGCCTTCCTGGGCGTTTGGCTTCGATCCATCGTCCTGCATCATCTCGGAGACAATGCCATCGAGCAGCTCGTCATCAAAACCATCGGCCAGCTGGAAGTCTTCGTCGAGTTCCGTCTTCTTTATTTCGGTCGCCATGAGCTTCCTTCACTGGCTCCGCCAAAACTCCGGAGTTCCCGCAAGCCACGATGGCCGGCGCGGCGGCCTACGCTCCCGCCCCGCAGGAATGCACATAGTCCGGGAGGTCTTCTCTCTTGAGCTTGCGCGTCAGTCGGGTTCGGAGCTTAAGGACCGCCTTGGTGTGTATCTGGGAGATCCGTGATTCGGTGTATCCCAGAACCACGCCGATTTCCTTCATCGTCAGCTCTTCGTAATAGTAAAGCGACAAAACGAGCTGCTCTTTCTTCGACAACGCCTCTATGCCTTCGGTCAGGTGCTTCTTTATCTCTTGTTTGTATGTCTTCTGAAACAACTCATCGGACGCCGTCGACAATTGATTGCCTCCCCTGCCCTCCGCGAGAACGTCGCCGATCTCTTCCGGCAGCAGCCTGATGCCTTTGATCTCATCCAATAATTTATAATAATCGTCCAGGGATATTTCAAGCTCCGCCGCCGCTTCTTCGTCGGAGGGGTAGCGCCCAAGCCGCTGCTCCAGGTTCGAGAGCTTTTTCTCCATTTCTGTGCTCTTCTGCCGCAGCGAACGCGGAATCCAGTCCATGGCGCGAATTTCGTCCAGCATCGCCCCCCGGACCCTTATCCGGGCATACGTCTCGAACTGTATCCCCTGGCTCTCGTCGAATTTGTCGATGGCGTCTATCAGGCCGATAATTCCTGTGTTGAAAAGGTCGTCCGCCGAGATGTGGCTCGGCAGACGCGACGCTAGCCTGAGAGCTGCGAATTTCACCATGTTGCAGTGCTGCAACACGAGCTGCTCCTTCTTGGCGGGATCCATGCGCATTCTGGCCCCCAGCGCCTGGGAAGAAACCATTTGAGTGGATGACATTTTCCGCTGCATCGTTTCCGGTCCCTGATTTGGCGAGTTAAACCTTCAGTAAACGTTTCCAGAAGAACTGAATGCTTCCCTGGTTCAAATGAGGATCGCTCTGCTCGATCGTGCGCGCAATATTCAGGAACGCGCGCGCGGCCATCGAGCCTGGAAAAATATCGAGCAGCGCCCTCTGTTGTATCACGGCCTTGGGAATATTGGGGTCGTACGGGATGCTGCCGATATAGTCGAGCGACAGACCGTCCAGGAAATGGTCGGCCACCTTGCTGATCTTGGCGAAAATCGCCTTCCCCGACTTCTCGTCCCTCACGGAGTTGACCAGCACCTTGAAGTGCCGCTCCCCGTGCCTCATATAGAGCACCTTGATGAGCGCGTAGGCGTCCGTAAGAGAGGTCGGTTCGGGCGTCACGATGATGATCTTCTCGTGCGCCGCGAGATTGAAATAAAGGACCGTGTCCGAGATGCCCGCGCCGGTGTCTATAAGCAGGATGTCGATTTCCGTCTCCAGCTCGTCGAGCATTTCCAGGAAGAGGAGCTTCTGCTCCTCCGTCAGCTTCGTAAGCTCCTGGACCCCGGAACTCGCGGGCATGATCCGCACGTTGCCCGGCCCGGCCACCAACACCTCGTTTAGCCGTTTGTGGCCTTCCAGGATGTGGCTGATATTGTATTTTGGCGCGATCCCAAGGAGTACGTCGATATTGGCGAGCCCTAGGTCGGCATCCAGTATCAGCACCCTCTTGCCGAGCCTGTCGAAGGCGAGGGCAAGATTGATGACGGTGTTGCTCTTGCCCACTCCGCCTTTCCCGCTGCTCACCGCCATCACGCGAACTGGCTGTTGCACTAGCGGCGTGGCGTCGGAGAGCCTGTCGCCCCAGCGGTCGTCCTTCCCGGTTTTCTTTCGCAGGCCAAAAGCTTGATCCATCTCAGTCCTTTCCACTCAAATCGCTTCCCGCAGGGAAGAGGAATGTCAGTAGTCGTTTTGGCGTCGCCAGCTCGATATCTTCGGGAACCTTCTGCCCCGTGCCGAGGTACGACACGGGGTGGGGAAAGCGAAGCAGCTGGTTGAGGATGCTGCCGTGGCTGAGCGTCTCGTCCACCTTCGTGAAGATGAGGCTTTGGACATTCATGGAGCGGAAGTGCATGATCGTCTGCTTGAGGTCTCCATCCTTGGCCGTGGCGCTCAGGACCAGGAAGTGGTAAACGTTATCGCACCTGTCGAACAGGTTCTGGAGGTCCGCTATGTGGCGCTTGTTCAGGTAGTTCTTCCCGATGGTGTCCACGAGCACCGCGTCGTGGAGGCGAAAGCGCTCGCGCGCCTGGTGGAACTCATCCCCGCTCTGGGCCACGATCAGGGGAATGTCGAGTATCTTCGAATACGTCTGGAGCTGGTCCACTGCGCCTATCCGGTAGGTGTCGGCGGATATGATCCCCACCTCGAGCTGCCTCCTGATCTTCAGGTAAGCCGCAAGCTTCGCGAGCGTCGTCGTCTTGCCGACCCCCGTCGGCCCGAGGAACGTGAAAATATGCGGCGCGCGGTTCGTCGTCGTGGGCAGACTGTGGAAGGGCCTCGCGAACTTCACCTTCTCGACCGCCTGCCGGCAGAACGCATCGACTATCTGCTCCTTCTCCGAAGGGCCGTCGCCCAAGTGCGCCATCGCCTTCTTGAGAAGGATATACGTCTGCTTTTCGTCGAGCCCGAGGGTCAGCAGGGAATGGTAGATTTCCGCCACCGGCTGCCGCATCTGGAGCTGCGCGAAATAGTCCTTCGACGAAATGAGCAGCGACAGAAAGCTCTTTATCTCCTGAATGTCGTTATGCATGTCGGCGTTTGGACTCTCGTCCGTCCTCCGCCGCGCTGGAGGGGGGGCCGGGGCGTCCGGCTCCACCGCCGCCATGACCTCGATCAGTGATTCACTGGGGGATAAGGCCACTTTCTTGTTCCCGAGTATGATGGCGTTCGGACCCAGTTCCTTCTTGACCTGATCGAGGGCCTGCGTGATCGTGGCTGCTCTAAAGGTTTTAACCTGCATGGGCGACCTTAATCATGCCAATGGACTGAATCTCCAGTGGGCTCGTCAATTCGTTGTGGCTGATGATGACAATTTCCGGCAAGAACCGCTCCATGAGCTTCTTCAGGTGCCTTCGCAGCATCGGGGAGCACAGGACCACGGGATGGTGGCCCAGGTTGAACGCCTTCTTGATTTCCGTGCTCGTCGCCTGGATAAGCTGGTTGAGAAACCCGGGTTCCAGCGTCAGGAGAGCGCCGTGATCGGTCTTTTGGATGCTGCGTCCAATCCGCTCTTCCAATCCCTGCTGGAGCGTGACCACGAAAAGCTTTCCATCTTCCGTTTCATAGGGCCTCGTGATAGTCCGGGCCAGCGCCTGCCGCACGTATTCCGTGAGGATGTCGGGGTCCTTGGTGGCAGCCGCGTAGTCCGCGAGCGTTTCGCATATGCTTTGGAGGTCGCGTATGGAGACGCGCTCGCGGATGAGGCTCTGCAGCACCTTCTGGATCACTCCGACCGAAAGCAGCGCGGGCGTGAGTTCTTCCACGAGCTTTGGCTGCTGCTGCGCCAGGTTGTCGAGGAGCTTCTGCACCGTCTGGCGACTCAGCAGTTCGTCCGCGTGCTTCTTGAAAAGCTCCGTGAGGTGCGTGGCCACCACGGTGGAAAGGTCGATGACCGTATAGCCCGCCCGCACCGCTTCGTCGTACTTGCTCTCCGGTATCCATATGGCGGGCAGCCCGAAAGCCGGATCCTTCGTGGGCGCGCCCTCGATCCGGGTCGTGGTTTCGCCGGGGCTGAGGGCCAGGTAGTGGCCGAGCGCCAGTTCTCCCTTGGCGATCGCGTTGCCCTTGAGGAGCAGACGGTATTCCGAGGGCTTTATCTGGAGGTTGTCGCGCACGTGCAGCGCCGGCACGATGACCCCGTATTCATTCGCGAGTTGCTGCCGGATCGCCTTGATCCTTGCCAGCAGGTCCCCCTTCTGCGACTCGTCGACGAGCGGGATGAGGCCGTAGCCGACTTCGAGCTCAAGGACGTCCACCGGCGGCGGGACGTCGGACGCTTCCGGCGTTGCTCCCGCCTGGGCCTTCGCCGCGCTCGGGGCTTCGGCTTCCTCGGCCTTCTTCTTGGCCGGGGCCTTCATCAGCTTGCGCGCCACGAATATCAGAGTGGAGCCTACGATCAGGAAGGGAACAGCCGGGAAGCCGGGCACGAGCGCCAGCACTATGACAAGGCCGCCCGCTATGGCGAGGGGCTTCGGCTGCGACGTGAACTGGCTGCTGAACGCCTTGCCCATCCCGAGTTCCACCGCCGCGTGCGTCACCAGCAAGCCGGCGGAGGTCGATATGACGATGGCCGGAATCTGCGACACCAAACCGTCGCCTATGGTCAGGAGCGTGTAGTTCTTGAGGGCCTCCATGATCGGCATCCCGTTTTGCAGCACCCCGACCGCCAGCCCTCCGGCGATGTTCACGAACAGGATGAGGATGCCCGCTATGGCGTCCCCGCGCACGAACTTGCTCGCGCCGTCCATCGTCCCGTAAAAGTCCGCCTCCTGCGCGACCAGCTCCCTGCGCCTCCGCGCCTCCTTGTCGTCTATCATTCCGGCGTTCAGGTCGGCGTCGATGCTCATCTGCTTGCCGGGCATGCCGTCCAGGGTGAATCGGGCGGAGACCTCTGAAATGCGCTCCGTGCCTTTCGTGATAACGATGAAATTGACGATCACCAGCAGGATGAAAACCACCATGCCGATAACGTAGTTGCCTCCGACCACGAAGCTGCCGAAGGCCATGATGACCCCTCCGGCGGCGTCCGCGCCTTCATGGCCATGCATGAGTATCAGGCGCGACGTAGCCACGTTGAGCGCTATCCGGAAAAGGGTGGTGACAAGAAGAAGGGTTGGAAAAACCGCGAAATCGAGCGGCTTCACCGTGTAAATAGATGTAAGGAGAATGACGATGGCGACCGATATATTGATGGAAAGCAGCAAGTCGAGCAGACCCGGCGGTATGGGCAGCAGCATGATGGACAGAACCACCACCACGCCGATGCCGACCATCGCGTTGCTGTCGTTCGCGAACTTTAGGCGATTCGCTAATGTACTGCTCTGACTGCTCATTTGCACCATTCGACCATCGAAGCCATGGGTCGGAAGCCCCGCTTTCTACCGCGGCCCGGCGCTTCTTCGGGAAGTTGCGCTCTCGCCGCCGGGGCGCTCCCGGCTCTTTACCTGGATGGTCCTCCTTTTTGTTGGTAGATGTACGCCAACACCTTGGCTACGGCCCGGTACAACGCCACCGGGATGGTTGCGTCGACCTCGACTTGTTGATACAAAGCACGTGCCAATGGAGGGTTTTGGTGCACCGGAACTCTGTGCTTTCTTGCTATCTCAATGATTTTCAAGGCGATTAAGTCCTTGCCTTTCGCAAGGACCTTGGGGGCTTCCATCTTTGGCGCGTAGAAGAGCGCGACCGCGTAGTGCGTCGGGTTCGTGATGACCACCGTCGCCTTTGGCACCTGGGCCATCATGCGTTTGCGGATCAGCGCGCGCTGCATGGACCGGATGCGGGACTTGATCTGCGGGTTTCCCTCGGCCTGCTTATGCTCCTCCTTTATCTCCTGCTTGGTCATCATAAGGTCCTTCGTAAACTGCCAGTTCTGATGCCAGTAGTCGAGAACGCTGAGGAGCAGCATGATGGTGCAGACGCGAAACAAAACGGCGGAGGCGATGCTGCCGATGATTTGCCCTATCTCCAGGGGCTCCATTCCTCCGAGTTGCGCTATTTGTCCTTGCCTGGAGTTTAAAACGCTGTAGATAACGTAGGTTACAAGCGCGAATTTGATCACCGACTTGATTAGCTCAACGAGGGAGCGCACGGAAAACATGCGTTTCAGACCCTCCAGGGGGTTCAACTTCGAGAAGGAGGGCTGGATGGATTCGAGGGAAAAGACAAATCCCTTGGTTTGAAGTACATTCGCCGCCACCGACAGGACCAGGGTGGCGATCAGGACGGGTGACGCTATAACCAGGAACTGCATGGCTACGTCCATGGCGAGAGCGCCGTCGATGCCGGGGCGGAACCCATTTTCCCAAAAATGTTCGAGCACCTGGCGGAAACGCTCATATGCGATGCGTCCCGTGAAAAGCGCTGCGATTCCGCCGCCGAAAAGCACTGCCACCGAAGAAATCTCCTTGCTCTTCGGCGTGTTTCCCTTCTTTCGGGCGTCCTCCAGCTTTTTTTCGGTTGGTTGCTCGGTTTTTTCTTGGGAGCCGCCCGCCATGGCGTATGTTTCCTTATTAAAACGTCAAAAAAAATCTTTCAGTCAATCTTTTGGCCGCTTTGCCGACTTTCATGCGGGTTCTCCCCCGGTCCCGGCGGTCACTTGCAGAATGTCAGAAGGTGCTCGATGGCCGTGGCGAAAAGGCGTTGCATCATCTCTCCCCAGGCGGCGAAGGCGAACGCGATGAAAACGAAGCCGAGAAGCACCGTGAGCGGAAAGCTGACCGCCATGATGTTGATCTGCGGCGCGAACTTCGCGAGCAGGGCGAGCGCGAGCTGAATGAGAAGGAGGGCCGCCATGACCGGGGCCGCGAACTTGATCGCGATCACGAAAATCTCTCCCCCGAACGTCATCAGCCTGCCGAAGCTTTCGGCGCCGAAGACGAATCCCCCGATGGGGATATTCCGAAAGCTCTCCACGAGGGCCCGGAGTATCATGTGGTGGCCGTTCATGGCGAGGAGGACGAGCGTCGCCACCATTTGAAGCCATCGGTTGATGAGCGTCACTTGCGCCCCGTACAGCGGGTCCGCGGCTTGGGCGAATCCAAAGCCCATCTGGAAGCTGAGGATTTCTCCCCCGGCCTGGACCGCGCTGAAGATGGCGAGGATGCAGAAGGTGAGCGCCATCCCGAAGACCAATTCTCCCGCCACTGCGAGCAGAAGCGGGATCGCTTCCAGAGGGAGCGGAGCGACGTCGTCGCGGAGGATGTTGAAAAGCATCAGGGATAGTGCGATGGATATTGCGGCCTTCATGGCGTCGGGCGCCTGGGCGCTGTTGAAGATCGGCAGCATGAAAAGGGTGATGCTTATCCTCAGAAGAATCGAGAGGAAGACGGCGATTTCGGTAAGGTTGATGTGCAGCGTCATTTTTGTATTCCAGCCGGGGCGACGGTAAGTCAACGACATTGTCTAGCCGGTCCATTGGTCCGGCATTCCAAACGTCCCTTATCTTATCGGAAATTCCGGTGGACAGCCCTTCCTGTCCGTCCTCACCGTATCCACGCCGGAATGTTCGTTATTATCTCCCGGGTGAAATCCACCAGTTTCGTTATCATCCAGTTCCCGAAGATCAGCAGGGAGAGGAGCGTCACCACGATTTTAGGCACGAAGGCTATGGTGGACTCCTGGATCTGCGTCGCCGCCTGGAATATGCTGATGACCAATCCGACCGCGAGACAGATGAGAAGCGTCGGCATTATGACCATGAGCATTGTCTCAAGGGCCTGCCGGGCCAATCCTATGACAAATTCCGGAGTCATCCGTCTTCCTTACTGAAAGCTCTTGACGAGAGAGCCGATGAGCAGGTTCCATCCGTCCACGAGGACGAACAGCATCAACTTGAAGGGCATGGAAATCATGACCGGGGGCAGCATCATCATGCCCATGGAAAGCAGGATGCTGGACACCACCATGTCAAGGATGATGAAAGGAATGTAAATCATGAACCCGATCTGGAATGCCGTCGTAAGCTCGCTTATCATGAAAGCTGGCATGATGACGAAGATCGAGATGGATTCCGCGTTCTTTGGCTTTTCCTCTTTGGCGAGCGACAGGAAAAGCGCCAGATCCTTCTTGCGCGTCTGCTTGAGCATGAAGTCCCTTAGCGGCTTCGAGCCCTTGGTGAAAAGCTCCTCCGCCGAGATCTTGTGCTCCTGGTAAGGGACGATCGCGTCTTTGTACACGGCCTGCCACACCGGCTGCATGATGAAAAACGTCATGAAGAGCGCGAGCCCGGCAATGATCTGGTTGGAAGGCGCCTGTTGCGTCCCGAGCGCCTGTCGCAGGAAGGAGAGGACTATCGTGAGCCGCGTGAAGGAAGTCGTCATGATGAGGATCGACGGCGCCACCGACAGCACCGTGAGCAGCAGGACGATTTGCAGAGATCCGGCGATTTGCTGCGGCGACTGTAAGTCGTCCATGTCGAGACGGATCGGCGGGAGCGTCGCCTCTGCGCAATAGCCCGCCCTGGCGGCGATCAGCGCCGCTCCTAAAAGAATGGAAAGAATAATCAGAGCCTGCGGCAGTCGCTTTCCTGCGGGCATTTGCAGCCTCTCCGCCGCGTCCTGGATGCGGCGCATATGCAATGTTGGACTGTTCAACGGGGTGCGTCAGCCGGGGAGTCGTCCGTGGGGCCGGAGGCGCCCGGCGCCGCGCCGGAGAGGTCCGCGAGGAGGTGCACCCCCTGCGGGGAAATCCCTATGAGCATCCGGCGCTCCTCCACCTTCACCACCAAGAGGGTGTGCTTCGGGCCAAGCGGGTGTTGGGCCTGGACCTCTATCCAGGCCCCCGGTCCGGTCTGCCGCATCCATTTTCCCCAGCGCTTCAGCGCATAGAGCCCTGCGAAGAGAATAGCCACGACCAGAGCGAGGTTCCCGGCCATCTTCACGGCCTGCCAGCCGAAGTCGAATTCCTCGGGTCCCGTCATCCTTTTTCTCGTTCTCGCGTGAGGCCCGCCGCCGTCAGCTCAGTTGCTTCACGCGCTCCATGGGGCTGATGATGTCCGTTATGCGAACGCCGAATTTCTCGTTCACCACGACCGCCTCGCCGCGCGCGATCAGTCTGCCGTTTATAAAGACTTCGAGCGGCTCCCCGGCCAGCTTGCTCAGTTCGACCACGGAGCCCTGGCCCAGTTGGAGGAGGTCGTTGATGAGCAAACTCGTGCGCCCGAGTTCCACCGAAATGTCGAGCGGTATGTCCAGGATGAAGTTCAGGTCCCTCGGGACGCCCTTCTTGCCCTGGCCCTGCTCGAGAGCCGGAAAATGGGCCAATCCCTCGTCGCTGCCGTCGTCGCCCGATTCGTCCATCGGGTCCATGGGTGGGGCCGTCATCGCTGCAATCTCCAGTTGATCCTGATTAGTTGCTCCGGTGCGCCGGATCGTTGAATGTTGTTTGCTCCGCGCTCCCCTGCCCTTCGGGCTGGGGCGCCCGTCGCCCTACATATTCGGGGGGTCGAGCACGTCCGTGATCTGGAACGCCTGGTTTCCCTTGTGGACGCCAGCTACGGCCTTGAACTTCGGAATGCCCTCCACCTTGACGAGCAAGGGATCGGCGACGTCGTGCTCCAACATAAGCACGTCGCCGACGTCGAGTTGCAATACGTCCCGCCCCCTTATCGTGGCCCTTCCCAGTTCGACCAGAAGCTCCACTTCGACTTCGTGCAGCCGCGCCCTGAACCTGTCCATCCATTCCGTGTCCACTTCGAGCTGGTCGCTCTGGTAGCTCGCGTACAGTTTGGAGCGCACCGGCTCGATAGTGGAGTAGGGCAGGCACAGAATGAGCTTCCCTATCAGCCGGTCCAGCTCCAGCTCGAAATGCACGACGATGACGAGGTCCGTGGGGGGGACGATCGTCGCGAACTGTGGGTTGACCTCGGACCGCGTCAACTGGAAGTTCAGATGCACCACCGGCTTCCACGCCTGGTCCAGGTCCTTCAGCGCCGTTTGCACCAGCTTGTTGATGACGCGGTGTTCGATGGAGGTGAAATCCCTGCCTTCGATCTTGAAGTTGCTCCTTCCCGTTCCGCCGAAAAAACAGTCCACAAGGTTGAAGATCAGGCGGCTTTCCACCACCAGAAGGACATGCCCGCGCAGCGGGTCTAGTTTAATGATGTGCAGGCTGGTCGGGACGGGGAGCGTGCGGATGAATTCACCGAATTTGACCATCTCGGTCTGAGTGACCGTAATGTCCACCACCCTGCGTATCGCCCCCGAGAGCGTCACGCGATAGAGACGGGCGAACCTGTCGTTGATTATTTCGAGCGTGGGCATGCGCCCGCGGATGATCCTGTCCTGACTGGTCAGGTCGTAGATTCGGATGCCGTCGGCATCGTGCTCCTCTTCCTTCTGGGACTCGATCTCTCCGTTCGTGAGCCCCTTGAGTAGGGCGTCGACCTCGTCCTGGGATAGAATCTTTTCCATCGCGCTACGCTCGTTTCACTCGTCCGTAAGTTCTTACTGCACCAGAAAATCCGTGAAGTACACGTCCTTCACCTTGCCCTGTTTCAATAGGCCGTTCAGCGCGGTGATTATCTCCGCCTTGAGGCTCTGCTTCCCTTCCGGCGTGGCTATGTCGTCGTATTCCTTGCTGGACAGGAGCGCTATCATGGCGTCCCGCAACTGGACGTCCATGCTCCCGAACTCGGTTTCCGCCTCGTAGCTGTTGAGCTCCAGTTTGACGGCGACCTTCAGGTACCTCTTGCCGCCGGGGTCCGCAAGATTCACCAGAAAGCTGTCCCAGTCGTGCATCACCGCCACTTCGGCGGGAGGGGCCTTGTGGGCGGCTTCCTCCTCCGTGTGCTCGCCCTTCTTCATGAATTTAGTATATCCGAAAAAACCTCCGCCTCCCAGAAGAACCACCGCGACCACAATGATTATGAGCATCTTGGGGGATTTCTTTTTGGGTTCTTCTTGTTCGCCCTCTGCCGCGGGCGGCGCTTTCTTAGCTGACATAATCCCTTGTCTCCTTTCTTTGCCGATTTCCCGCCGCCGGTTTTACGGCGGCGCTTCCCCGCATCCTCGGGAGCCCGTCTTCCGGAGCGCCCGACGTCACCGGAAGCGCTTCTTCCTCTGGTTGGGAGGCACGAAGGAATGGAGCTTCTCCTCCATTATCCTCGGGTTCTCGCCAAGCGCAACGGAGAGGACCCCGCAGATCACCATCTCCTTGATAAGCGTCTCCTCCCTGCTCCGCTTCCTCAACTTTCCGGCCATGGGCAGGCAGATCAGATTGGCCGCCACGGCGCCGTAGAAGGTCGTGAGGAGCGCAACCGCCATGGACGGGCCGATGGCGCTCGGGTCCTCCATTGTCTGGAGCATCTGCACGAGCCCGATCAGCGTCCCGATCATCCCCATGGCGGGAAAATAAGACGCCATCGTCGAGAGGATCTCTGCACCCGAATGGTGCCTGTCCTCCATGTAGTCGATTTCCGTCTCCATGATCTGGCGTATGGTTTCGGGCGGCAGGCCGTCTATGGCCATTTGCAGCCCCTTGGCGAGAAAATTGTCGTCTATGCCGCGCAGTTCCGATTCGAGCGCCAGCACGCCGTCTTTCCGCGATTTCCTGGAAAGCCCGACGAACCTGTTGGTGACGTCCTGCGCGCTCCACGCCTTTGTCTGAAAAACGTGTTTCACCACCCGGAAGACCCCGATGACGTCCTTCAAGGGGTAATTTATCATGGTCGCTCCGAATGCTCCTCCGGCTACGATCATGAGAGACGGGAGGTTGAAGAAAAGACCCAGTCCGCTCCCCATCATGATGGATGCCAGCACCAGGGCGAAGCCCGAGATTATGCCTATGAGGGTTGCCACATCCATTGATGGCCGTCCCACCTCCGCTGGGGATCGAGTAAGTTTTTCGGAATTGCGAGCGTAGTGCGCCAACCCAATGCATGAAGCGTGAGCAATGAGCATGCCAAGGGAAGGGCTAGGGGATGGGGGGAGGCGGGAAAAGAGGAGAATGGAGGGCGCGCGGTTCCCGCCGCCCCCTCCGGGAGGAGCCTCTTCCCTGGATCGGGACCGGAATGGGACGGCCGGTCGAGTCCGTCCGGGAAGAACTGGGTCAACTGTTTGACTGGCTCCTCAATGCGGCGCCAGCGCCGCGGCGCCGTTCGCGCACGGCTTGCGCCTGCTCTTCCATGTATTTACGGAATTCGTCCATCTGGCTCCGGGAGAGAACGCTCTGGAGCTTCGTCTTGGTGTCCTCCCTGAGCTTGCGCATATCTTCCTTGAGCGACGCGATGCCGCCGTTTCCGCCCGCCGCCCTGCGGCTCTGGAGGATGGCGTTGCGTTTCTGGACGTGCTCCTCGATGATTGGGCGGACCTGCTCCGTCTGCTCATCGGTCAGGTTCAGGCGCGTCTTCAGGTCTGCCACGATCTGGTCCGGCGACTTGAGCGCCGCTTTGCCTCCCATCGCGTTAGCGGCTCCCGGAGTGAGCAGAAGGCCCGCAATGAGCGCCAAAAATATGCCGGTTGCGACCACATGTTTTCCTGTCACAATCTTGACTATGGTTTTAGCCATCGCAATTCTCCTTCTCGCAATACCTTTTGTAGTTGGGGTGAGCACAAGAGAACCCCGACAATGGAGCTTCATCTCTCGCCGGAGTCACGCCTATCCCGGCTTTGCGCAAGGGTGACGCGGACAACTCGTTCGAGTTGTCCGCGCGCGAAGCGCAAGAGGGGGAATCCGTGAATCTTCCCATTGGTGAACCGCCAACCCCCTAATGGGCGAAACGCCCCATCCGGTTTTCCATCCGCTCCATTATTTCATCCGCCTTGGTCTTCTGCTCTGGCGTCAGAATAG
>CALFXO010000157.1 GCA_937958025.1 uncultured Syntrophobacteraceae bacterium | reverse complement strand
AGCTCGGTGGGCAAAGCTTCGGGAAATACTTGTTCATGCGGGCCACCCGACCACCGAGATAAGGCTCCTTTTCCACCATATAGATTTGGAACCCCGCTTCGGCGGCCTCGAGAGCGGCACTCAAGCCGCTCATGCCGCTTCCCACTACAAGAATGCTCCGGTTTCCATCAAGCGCATCAGCCATAGAATTTCCTCCGTGGTCAATTTGAAAATCCCCTTCACATCGTAGCGTCGTCCCATCTGCCCCGTCGCTTTTCCAAGCGCCGAAGTTGGACTTCACGGAAAGTTTACATTGTAGCGGAATTGTGAAATTAATTTCAACTCAAAATTCCATGCCTGCCTCCCCTATCCCAACTCTCAGGACATGCTCCAAGCAATGCAACGCGAGCACACTCGCTCAAACGGATCGGTGCCGATCAACCCTCGGGGCAATCCAAAGAGAATCCCCATTCAACGATCTAGCATACAGCGATCGATTTCCGTGTGGGTTCAATCGGGCGAGATAGGGCAGGCAGACCTAGCGGGAAAGACATAAACACGCGGGGAAGGATATCCAGCCTCCTTCCCCGCCTCTTTGCAAGCAACAACGCGCGTGGCGCAATCCTCGTTCACACTGTTCAGAAGAGCTACTTCTCTTCTTCTTTCTCTTTCTTGAATTCATCCTTAATTTTTAACGTTTCTTCGAGCATCAGGATGTATTTCAAATATTTGAATCCGAACTTCATCAGCGCGATCTCGTCCGTTTTGATCTTTTCAATTTCTTCAGCATCGAGATCGAACATATTCAGAAATCCACTTTCGAACACAAACTTTCTAAATCGGTCGAGATCATAACTAGCCATATAAATCAGAGGCTGCTTCTCGGGGGCGAGCTTCGGACATCCAGGATTGTCCCTTCTCAATTGTATCTCCGCCCACTCTTTGTTCATCTCATCATAAATATCGGCCCCTTGTTCATGCCTCCATGTCTCGATCGTCCACTCGCTATCTGAATTATAGCCGGTGCAATTCGGCTCTCTAATAAAGAAAAAGAATTCTTGCGGCACGGGACCTGCTTCTGATTCTTTCATCATTAGACCCTTGCCAATCGGGTAATATCGACAATTGGCGGGTCTGTCTTCATAGATACTGCAGCCTTCCGAAGTAACAAATGGACATCTCCCGTCTTCGTCATCCATCATTCTTAGAACTGCAAAAGGATGCTTGGAAGTCTCATCAATATGAACGTACGTATATTTCTTGAGGAACTCTTCCGACGAAAGCCCAAGCCGCTTTTTCATCCTCAGGATGTCATAGGGCGTGAGAAGCATTTCCGTGTGTCGACAGCATATATTGAAGCAACTAATATCCTTATGACACCTAAACTTGAAACTGGAATCCAATGTCCGCTCGACAGGCTCCACATACTTCGTACTGGGCAACATGCTATAGATCCTTTCCTTCGACAAAAGACTCGAAATGAAGCGATTCTTATGGGCCAGGCGCCCAAAGCGCGACAGGGCTTCTATCGCGACTGTTCGAGCATCTCGCGTCCGGATGTGCCGGATGCCCCGACACTCTTGCGAGGTCATTCGAACCGAGGCATTGTAACCACCCCAACCACAAATGGCCATGCCTGAGTCCTGCTCGGTAAGTTTTTTTAGGTAAGCCTTTCTCGGGCAAGCGGTCCATTGGAGATGTGTCGCCGGATCATGCTGCGGAGGCAGAATCCGAATGCACTGCCACCCCACCGTGTCGCAGTATCTTTAGCAATCCCAAGAGGCAATAGCAGCCTCGCTCCTGGCACTTCAGTGACAACAAAACCGGAGGTTTGATTGACGCTCGTTCCGCTCACTGCACGGTCTGGATGCCTTCCGTCTACGAAGACACCTTGTTTTTCGAATGCAGGAGCTCATCCATCTTCCGGTCCCTGAGCCTCAACGTATCCTCCGAAAAAAGGTTTGATCGGATCCAGCGATAGCTGAAGATCAACAACGCTTCGTCATCATTCCTCATCTTTTCAATTAATTCTTCCTCTACATCATATTTCTCAAAGAATTTACTCTCGAATACAAACCGTCTGAACCAATCCAGATCGTAACAGGCCGTATAGAGGAGCTTTGCTCTTCCTGCATCGAGCTTATTTCCCATTTGAAAAAACTGGTGTTGGGTAAGTTCTTTATAATTCTTATTCATCGTATCGTAGGCATCGATCTTTTGCTCAGCCTTCCATTCCCTTACGGTCAATTCTCTATTCTCTTGAAACCCGAAACATGTGGCTATTTCCTCAATCAAGAATTCGTGCTCCTCGGCAGACATCGGAAACACGGGATACATCCTGCACGACCAGGGCCTGTCCTCGTAGATGCTGCACCCCTCATCCTCCACAAAAGGGCAAGCGCCTTTGTCGCCTTCCGCCATTTTGAGCATGACCAAGGGAATCCCATCGTCTCCCAGGAAGCTGGTTGTATATTTTTCCAGGAACTCGTGTGACGATAACCCCGCGGCTTTTCTCATTCTCAAAACGTCGTACGGGGTCAGAAAAATAGTGATATCACGGCAGCACCTGTTGAAGCAGGCAAGGCCTTTATCGCAGGAAAACTTGAATTTCTCATCCATCGTGAACAGGACTTTGCGCGCACTTTCTTCGTTCATACAGACTTCTCACAATACTTGAAGGGTTTCTGAGAATAAGTCAGCCACTAGCCTTCCCAATCACACGAGGCGGTCGTCACAAATTTTTAGGGGCGACCCTTTAAAGGTCGCCCCCCATACAGACTTACTCTAGTTCATGAGCGAGACTAGATAAGATTGATCATGGGCCGCTCAAGGGTGGTCCACTCATTCTTGGCCTTGTCCCACTTCACGTTGATGAACACGTTCTTGCCCGTGTCCAGTTTGAGGTAGTCGTACTTGTAGTAGTAGCCCGGCCACCTGGACTCTTTGCGAGCCATACGGGTGTGGGCGCAAGCCATACCAACGATGGATCGGTGGAAAGCTTCCCAAGCCCGCATCAGTTCATGCGAATCCTTGGCAGCCAGCTTCTCCGCATCCTCCAAGAGCAGGCCAAGCTTCCAAATACCGATCTCGAGCAGCTTGTCGGTCGTGCCGTAGTTGGTCTCCCAGCCACCCGCGTACTCGCCCATGATCTTCTGCAGGCGGAACAGGTAGTTGTGCGGGGAGATGTAGTTCGGGTTGACGTCAATCTGGGTTGTGAAGTTCTTGTTTGCCTCGAAGGTTGCCATCGGCTTGAAGCAGGCTTCCTTCAGCTTGGCGATCTGAGCATCGGACACTGCCGGGACGTAGTCCTTGTGGTCGTTGGCATACTTCACCGCGGACTTGCCGGCGATTCTGCCCTGGACATGGGAGCCGCTGGAGAACTTATGCGCACAAGCGCCCACGCCGCAGCCTGCCGTCAACAGACCCTTGATGGTCGTCATGCAGTTGTACTGCTCGGGGAAGGTCTCCGCATATTCCTTCGGCATCAGGTCGGCGGGACCCGCGCACCAGGCGCCGCAGGAGCACGCATGGGAGCCGATGAACACCGAGTCGGACATCTGCAGCTCCATCGGTTTCTCTAGCGGATCGACGTTGTGGGCGGCCCAGTTGGTGGCACCCTGGATGGTCATATCCAGGAAGTCTTCCCAGGCTTCGCTCTCGTACATCTTGATCTTCTTCTTCAGTTCCTTCGGATCGGTAATTTCCGCTTTATAGCGCTCAACGACCTTCTCGGTGTGCATCATGAACGGAAGCTTGCCTTCCTTCGCACACAGAATCATTTCGTAGTTACGCATCGGGGTCGGGGTCGGCTT
>CALFXO010000156.1 GCA_937958025.1 uncultured Syntrophobacteraceae bacterium | reverse complement strand
CCTCCTGCTGCCCCTTGTCGACCGAGCGCAGCGCCCCCCGGATGATCTCGGAAATATAGGCCCCGCCGTTCAGCCCCAAGCCCATCACGCCCGCCGCCACCCTGTCGAGCGTGACGCCTAGCGTCGGGAGCCCGTAGTAGATGAAAAAAAGCTGGATGAGGAGCGGCGTCCCCCGGAAGACCTCCACGTAGGGCGCAAGCGCCGCCCGGAAGAATTCCGACCTCGATCTCAGGACGCCTACGGCCCCTCCCACCGCGAGCGCGAGCGCAAACGAGAGCAGCGAGACGTAAACCGTCGCCCACAGCCCTTCGAGGAGAAGCGGCGCGGCGTCCACGAGCATGTCGAAGCGGAATCCATCCATGACTTCAGCGCATTTCCCAGCGAGGTCCGCCCTATTCGCCCTGTTCCACCTTGAGCCACTTGTCCTCGAGCTTCTGCCCGGTCCCGTCGGACTTCACCGCCGCAAGGCCCTCGTTCACCTTCGCCGTCAGCGCGTCCGCGCCCTTCGGCATGACCATCACGATCTCCGCCTCCGAGATAGGCTCCCCCACGATCTTGTACGACGGATCGGTCTTCATCTGGGTGACCGCGTACGCATACCCTACGATCACCGCGTCCACGCGCTTGAATTTAAGGTCCGTAAAGGCTTCGGGATTATAATTATAACGCTTGATTTCCTTGAACGCATCCTTCATCTGCTCGGCGGACTGCTCGCTGCCGGACCCCAGCTGGACCCCGACGACCTTCCCCTTCAGGTCGCCCATTCCCTTGATGGCCGTTTCATCCTTGCGGACGACGATCACGTCCGAGAGCTTGTAGTAGACGTCGCTCATGTTCACGTTCTCGCTCCGCGTCTCGGACTTCGACATGCACGTGATGAGGATGTCGTAGTCGCCCTTCTTGAGCCCTCCGATAAGCCCCTGCCATTCCGCGTCCACGAACTTCGCCTTCACGCCCATCTTTTCGGCGATGGCTTTCCCGAGATCGATGTCGAACCCTTCCAGTTCGGCGGTCTTCTCGTTCTTGGATTCAAACGGGGGATATTGCGCGCAGAGCCCGACGACCATCTCGCCCTTCCCCTGAACCTTCGTCCACGAATCATCCGCCCCCGCCCCGGCGACGCACGGCGCCGTCAGCGCGCACAAGAAAATCCCAAAGACAACCGCCCTCGTAACGTCACGCCTCATAGCAAATTCTCTCCATTTTTATTGTGAATGCTCGAAGGGTCTTCCTCATCGACCGCTCGAAAAGGAATATTTATGCCTCGCTTCTCCAGGGCTTCCCGGAACATCTCCATAAAAACGCCCTCCCCCTCCACCATCCGCGCCGCGTCCACCTGCCGCGCGACGTCCGCGCCGATCTCACCTCCCGTAAACCCCAGGCAGGTGCGGCTCACCCCGCAGTTCGGGCTCCCGTCCATCCCGATGACCCCGAGAATCGCATAGCCCCCCCTTACGAAACCCTCCACCTGCTGGAGCATGGGCTCGAGGAGTCTCTCGCAGTGCGCCCTGAAGCAGGGATTGTCGTACTGCTCCTTCGTCATCCCCCATCGGTTCATGCCGAGGTAGGTGAGTTCGGGGCACGGGAGCTGCGCGATCCCCACCCCTGCCCCGATAAACGGTTGCAAGATACCGGCGTAAACCCCGCCCGTGCTCGCCAGAGGAGGGACTTTCGCGTTGGCGTTCAGCAGGCAGTGGCACACGATAAGGACCTTACCGCTTCGCTTCATTGGGGAGCGCCTTTCTCATAGGTTAATGCACTAACTTTCACGATGTCTTCAAATGATGCGGAAATTGTCCCAAATGACTATAATGAAGGCTCAACATCCAAATTGTAAAATAGATAATTGCTATAAAAAACTCCAGAACAAGTGCGAATAGCTATAAAAATTGGCAATGAGCGCGCCCGCGACGCAGGCTGTCCGTCCGCCGTTGCCCTGCATTCGCACTCCGCCGCGGCTTACCCGTTGCTATCTTTGCCAATCTCATGGATACTGAGGACTGCGAACGATTACCGCGGCTCCGTCAGCGTCCCGGAGCCATCCAGCCAGGCACCCAATCCCGGAGGTGAATGGAGTCATGTCGCAAGATGCTTTGATTTCCTCCTTCAAGAACGCCGACCCCACGCAGGTGGACAAATGGGGCGCCAAGGGCGCCAAGCTTGCCGAGGACTTTCAGCTCATGGGCAAGGATTTCCAGGGGCTGGAAGACCGCATCGCGGTCCCCGACGGCTTCATCATCTCGACGGACGTGTGGAGGCTCTACCACGCGGCGGGAAACCGCCTGACCGACGACATCTACAACCATGTCCTCGAAGCCCTCGCGGACCTCGAAAACCGCGTCGGACGCGGCTTCGGGCTTTGCCGCGGCCTCGGAATGCCGCTCATCGTCGCCGTGCGCGGCGGAGCCCCGGTCTCTCTCCCAGGGGCGCTCGGAACCATCCTGAACGTCGGCCTCAACGACGAAGTCGTCGAATCCATGATCGCGGCCGGCGAGGACAAGAGCTTCGCACTCAGCACCTACCTGACCGCCATCCGCATGTATGGCGAAATCGTCCTCGAAGTCCCCTACCAGCCGTTTTACGACATACTCCAGCGCCACAACGTCGGGGGCGAGGGGACCCTTTCCGTCCCGCTCCTTCCCAGGCTCATCCGGGAATACAAAGCCGTGCTTGGCTCGGCCCGCCATCCGCGCTTTCCCTCCGGCTTCGAGGCGAATCTCTCCCGCCAGCTCCGCTACGCCATCGAAGCGATATTCTCCTCGTGGATGGCCCCCTCCGCCGTCGAAGCCCGCCTGAGCCGGGAAGGCAAGATCCCGGACGACATGGGAACGGCGGCCATCGTCCAGAAAATGGTCTTCGGCAACCGGGACGACAAAAACTGCCTGAGCGGCGTTTTCTTCACCCGCAACCAGCGCACCGGCGGCAACTTCCCGGTCATCGAATGGGCGCCCAAGGTCCAGTGCGACAAGATCGTCTCCGGCAAGATCCGCAAGCGTCTCCTCCAGGCCCGCCAGCTCAAGGAGCAGCACCCCGACGTCTACGATAACCTCATGATCGTCAAGGACCGCGCCGAAAGCCGCGCCAAGCGCCCCCTCGACATCGAATTCACCGTCGAGGCGCGCAAGCTCTTCCTGGTGCAGCGCCGACCCCTCCGCATGACCTTCAGCGCCGCCGTCCGCGCCATGTGGGACCTCGTCGACGAAGGCAAGACCAGCATCCAGATGGCTTCCATGGCAATCAACAACGCCCTCGAGCAGCGCGAGAAGGTCGTCAAGGAAGACTTCCACGACTATGAAGTCCTCGCAACGGGGGAGCCCATCACCAACAGCGCCGACAGCGGCGTGCTGGTCCTCGGGACCGCCGAAGCCCTCGAGCGCGCCAAGCGGGGCGAAGGCGTCATCCTGCTGCGCAAGCGCCCCTACGGCGAAACGGACGTCGCGGTCAACCACCCGAACGTGCGCGGCGTCATCCGCTGCGACGGCAACACGACCAGCCACGAAGCCGTCTCCGCCGTCTCCTACAGCAAGCCCTACCTCATCAACACGGTGGACGCCGACGGCAGGCCGCTCATCGTCAACGACGGCGACGCCGTGGTCATGAACCCCGAAAGCCCCGTCGCCCGCTATCTTGGCCGCAAAGTCTTCGTCGACGGAGAACAGGGAATTTTGGCCTTCACCGAGGCGGACGACTTCCTCGAGGACCGCAAGTCCCGCAAGAAGCTCTACGTGGACTGGGAATACCTCCGCGAGCAGTTCGACGCCAGAAAATACGGCCAGCTTTCCTACGACGAACTCCTCGACGTCCACTACGACTGGGAACTCGAGCTCGAACACTACCAGGAGCTTGAAAAAATCCTCAAGGACGAAAAGATCACCATCGAGGAGGAAGACCTCCTCGAGACCTTCAGGTCCTACCTTGCGCACCTCCCCGAGCGCGATCGCGAGCGCACCCTCCACCTCAAGGAAGTGCGCGTCGAGAATTTCGAATTCACCCCGGCGCTCCGCTACAAGGGGACCCACCTCGGCCGCGAGACGCTAAAAATCCTCCGAGCCCTCATGCTCTGCACGACGTGGCGCACCCACTGGATCCACGAAATACTCGTCGAAAAGGCCCGCGCGCGCGGCGAGAACGAAAACGACGTCATCCGGGACATCTTCCTCAAGAACCGCACCATGAGCATGCTCCGCTCCTTCGAGAGCGAGGGCTTCCACGTTATGAAGGGGCCGAAGAGCTACCACCTCATCCTTGCGAGCAACTTCGAATACGAGCAGGACCCGGAGTACACCAAGCTCGGCCCCGAAACGCTCAGGTTCGCCGAAAAGGAAGAGCTCGCCAGGCAGTTCATGGTTTTCCTCAAGGAGGTGAACCCCGAAGTCTACGGCAGGGTGCGCATGGTGGAAGGGGAGCCCCCGCTCGGCCAGGGACACGCCCGCATCATCAGTATCGGCATCTCCATCCCGCACGAGGATTTCGACCTCGTCTGCCGCTATCTCCGCTCCTACCTCGATAAAAAACTGGCTTCGGGGACCGGCGCCGGCCCCCTCGCCGCGATTCCCGAAGGCGAGTCCGTCCCGCTCTACCAGGCCGATCCGTTCTTCGCCCCCTACCCGGACTACAAAATCACCCGCCAGCCCGAAACCCCTGAAGGCGCCCGCGAGCTTCTCCTCGCCTTCGGGGAGTGCTCCTTCGGCGAATTCGACGGGACGATGTACGGCAAGGAAGACTACGACCGCCTCATGGCCGCCGTGAAGCGCTTTGAAGACTTCGCCGCCGCCAGGGGCTGGGACTTGGGCGTCCGCCCCTGGCAGTTCGAGGTGGACCCCTACCGCCGCCACTCCGTTATAGCCGCCGTCGGGCTGCGGTTCGACGAAAAGAAGCTCGGCGACGTCACGCGCGCGCTGAAAGCCTTCCTCGCGGCCAAAGAGCCCTCGAAATGACCCTCCGGATGCGCCCTCGCTCCGCCGTCCATTGACGCTGGCCGCACGGGCCGGGAGGAATCTCCCGGTCCTTTCCCGTTCTTGCGGCCCCTCGCCTATGCAAGGCATAAATGGCATCGCCTTGGCCGCAATGTTGTTCGCTCAAGCTCCCAACGTCATTTCGGCGAAAGCCGGAATCCAGGAGTAACGCCGCTTTCTGGACCCCCGGCTTTCGCGGGCTGCCCGTAATCCAACGGCATTTTCGCCCCATCCCCTCCCAAACGCTCCCAGCCAATCTTCAAGCGAAACGGGAGGCGAAAAAGTATATTGACAATCATCAATATCATCTATATATTTCCATCTAAGAATATATTGGAGGCCCCAATGAAGGAATTTATCAAGATCATGAAAGCCCTCTCCGACCCCAACCGGGTGAAGATGGTGAAAATGCTCCAGAAAAAATCCATGTGCGTCTGTGAAATGCAGGCGGCGCTTGGCATCGCCCAGCCAACCGTCTCGAACCACCTGAAGGTCCTCGAGGAGGCCGGGCTGGTCTCCTACCGGAAGGACGGCCTCTGGGTCAACTACTACGCGACCCAGGGCGAAGGCAGCCCCCAGGCAGCGGCTCTTCTGGGATACCTCCGGGGCTGGCTCGAGGACGACCCGGAAATGGCGGACCTCCTTGAGAGGCTCCCTTCCATTCGGCGGGAGGACATATGCAGGAAATGACGAAAGCGGCGCGGCCCGCCCCGCCGCCCCCGGAGGTAGCTCCATGACGGTGACGGAAAAGGAAATCACGAAAATAAACGTCGGCAGGTTTTCGTTCAGCATCGTCGGCCTGAAGCAGGCCATCGCCGCGCTCTCCGAAAGCTGCTCCGGCAAGCCCGACGAAGACGTCCAGTCCGCCATGCTGGATCTCCTCGCGAAGGACAACTACATCCCCGCCACGGCCCGCGGCGACTACGGACGCGCGTTCGTCCGGGAATTTCGGAAGGCGCTCGGCCAGCCCTTCGCCGAAGAAGCCCCTCGCGTTCTCGACGTGAAGGTGCTTGGCGCCGGCTGCACCCAGTGCGCCCAGCTCACCACGGAGCTTATGGAAGCCCTAGCCGAACTGCGGCTCCCGGCGAGCGTCGATCACGTCGCGGACATACGCGAAATCGCGGGCTACGGCGTGATGGGGCTTCCCGCCCTCATCGTCTGCGGCAAGGTCGTCGCGGTCGGGAGCGCTCCCCCAAAGGAGAAGATCAAGCGGCTGCTCGCGGAAGCCGCGAAAACGCTCGGCCTCGCCTAGCGCGCCTCAATAGAGGCAATTCGCACGGAAGGAAAAAATCATGCAAGACACAAACGGAAAATCCTGTTGCTGCGCCCCCGGCGCCTGCCCGAGCGCCGCCGCCCCTCCTCCGGAAGCCCGCAGGCATCCGGCCCTCAAATACCTCCTCGGCGCCATTCCCCTTCTCGCGCTCTGGTGGCTGATCTATTCGCATCTCGCGGCCTTCTCGAAGTTCTTCACCTACACGCTGCTCCATCTCCCGGAGACGGGGCGGCTCGGCGGCGCCGTCGAATTCTTCGTCTACGACGCGCCCAAGGTCATGATGCTCCTCGTCCTCGTCGTGTTCGGCGTGGGCGTCCTCCGCTCCTTCTTCACCCCGGAGCGGACGCGCGGCATCCTCGCGGGAAAGCGCGAATCCGTCGGCAACGTCCTCGCCGCGCTCCTTGGCATCGCGACGCCCTTTTGCACCTGCTCGGCGGTCCCGCTCTTCATCGGATTCGTCACCGCCGGAATCCCGCTCGGCGTAACGTTTTCCTTCCTCATCGCGGCCCCCATGGTGAACGAAATCGCCCTCGCGCTCCTCTACGCCCTTTTCGGCTGGAGGATCGCCGCAATCTATCTGAGCGCCGGGCTTCTCGTCGCCGTGGTCGCCGGTTGGGTCATCGGGAGGCTGCGCATGGAAGATGGCCTCGAAGATTGGGTGCGCGAACTCCAGGCGGCGGAAGCCGTCTATGACATGCCCGAAGAAACCTGGGCGAGCCGCATCCGCTACGGCATCGACGCCGTCCGCGACATTGTCGGCAGGGTGTGGATATACGTAATCCTTGGCATCGCCGTCGGGGCGGCCATTCACGGCTACGTGCCGGAAGGCTTCATGGCGTCGATCATGGGCAAGGGAGCGTGGTGGTCCGTGCCCGCCGCCGTCGTCATCGGCATCCCGATGTACTCGAATGCCGCCGGGATCATCCCCATCGTGCAGGCGCTCCTCGGCAAGGGCGCGGCCCTCGGGACGGTGCTCGCCTTCATGATGTCGGTGATAGCCCTTTCGCTCCCGGAAGCCGTCATCCTCCGCAAGGTGCTCAAGCCGCGCCTCATCGCGGTCTTTTTCGGAGTGGTCGGCTGCGGCATCCTGGCCGTCGGCTACCTCTTCAATTACCTGCTCTGATCCATCGGCGCGATGGGTCCTTAACATCTTAAAATAAGGAGTTATACGACATGATTATCAAAGTGCTCGGCCCTGGATGCAAAAAGTGTCATGAAACGGAGAAGGTGGTGCGCGAAGCCGTCGCGGAGGCGGGCTCCGACGCAACGGTGGAATACATCACGGACGTCGCCGAAATAGCCAAAAACGGCATTTTCGCAACCCCGGCGGTCATCGTCGACGGCGCGGCCAAATGCGTCGGCAAGGTCCCCTCGAAGGCCGACGTCAAAAGCTGGCTCGGCGCGTAAACGGCTTTTTGGACAAAAGAGAAGGAGAATTTCATGGCGGGCGATTGTTGCGCTCAGGGAAGCGATGTGATGATTTTGGCGTGCTCCGGCGGCTCCAACGTGGGGCAGCTTTCTAACCGGGCGGCGGTGGAGCTGACCCGGGAGGGCGTCGGAAAGATGTTTTGTCTTGCCGGAATCGGCGGACAGCTCAGCGGGTTCGTCCAGTCGGCCCGGGATGTTCCTAAAATGGTTGCCATCGACGGCTGCTCCATTGGCTGCGCCAAGGCGTGTCTCGACAATGCGCGGGCGTCCGCGAAGACCTACCTGGTCTTGACGGACCTGGGGATAGAAAAGAACAAGAACCTGGAGCCGAACCCCGAGGACGTGGCGAAAGTCAAGGACGCCGTCAGGAAGGCGCTCGCGGACGATTGATCCGGGAATGCCCGCCGGTCTTTCACTCTAATCTCTCACGGCAAGGGAGGGCGCCATGCTGCTGAAAAGCTGGAGGAAGGAAGTCATCCACCCCGTCTGCAGACCCGAGGCCGAGTCTGTCCAGTGCATCGCGCATCTGGATCAGGATATCGAGGAGGTGATCCCCTATCTCAACACGGTCCTCGGAGGGTTTCGGTGCACCAGGGAGCCGCCGTCGGTGTCTTTTAGGGCGCAGGGCAAGCTCATCGCGGTCCATGGGCGAAAGCTCTGCGTCAACGCGCTCCGGGACGAAGCGGAAGGGGACAAGATTCTCGAATGGCTCAAGCAGGAGATCAACGGCGCATGGGAGCGGCGGGCGGAGATCCGGCCCAGTTTTGAAAGCGCCCCGCAGCCCAAAATGCTCGACATCCTGCGGCTCCTTCCGAAAACCAACTGCGGCCTGTGCGGACAGCCGACGTGTATGGTGTTCTCCGCCCTGGCGGCGGAAGGGGGGAAAGGCGCCGTGGATTGCCCTCCCTTGACTCCGGAAGCGGGGGCGAAGCTCGACGCCTATCTGGCGCGGTTTCATTTTGAATAGAAACTTCGGGGCCGGGACCGCGCTTCCGGCTCCGATATAAAATCCGTCGATCCGCGAGGAGGAGTGCGTGAAAAAAACGTTTGTCGTCCTTGTTCTGCTGATCCTGTTTGGGGCCGCTCCGCCCCTTCACTCTGCCGATGAGGCGCCTGTTCCTCCCGAAGCGCCGGTGAAGGGCATGGTCACCATGCTGGACCTCGGCGCGGGCAAGTGCATTCCGTGCAAGATGATGACCCCCATCGTCGAAGAACTGCGCAAGGAATATGAGGGGCGGGCGGCCATCCTCTTTATCGATGTATGGGAGCATCGGGATGTGGCCCGGAAGTACGGCATCCAGTCCATTCCCACCCAGATATTCTACGATGGAGAGGGCCGGGAGATGTTTCGGCACGAAGGGTTCTTCGACAAGAAAAGCATCGTGGCAAAGCTCCAGGAGCTGGGAGTGAAGTGATTCGGCGGGCCTTATGGCTGAAAAGGAGATTTTCGCGCCGTGCTGGATCGATTTCTGCTGACGGTGAACGAATGGATGATGACCGGAGCGGCTGTGGCGGCTCTCGGCTGCTTCCTGTGGGGAATGGTGAGCGTGATGCTGAGCCCTTGTCACATGGCGTCGATCCCGCTCATCGTGAGCTACGTGGCTGGCCAGGAAAAGGCCCTCCGGGTGGGAAGCGCGGCGCGCTACGCCGTGGCGTTCACCATCGGCCTTTTTCTCACCATCTCCCTGGTGGGGATTGTCTGCTCGCTTCTTGGACGGATGCTCGGGGAGGTGGGGCCGTACTGGACCATCCCGGTCGGGGCCGTGCTTCTGTGGGTGGCGCTCGACATGATGGGCGTCGCCGGATGCGCGATGACGGGGAGCCTGCTGGGCCGCATCAAGGTCAAGGGGCTGGCGGGAGCCTTCTGTCTCGGACTGGCGTATGGAGTGCTCTCCGGCTCCTGCACTTTTGGCTTCATCGCTCCGATCCTGGCCATCATCACCATCCAGCAAAAAATACTCACGGGCGTCCTCTTCATCATCCTTTTCGGCCTCGGACACTGCCTTCCGATAGCCGTGGCGGGAAGCTCCACGGCGCTGGTCCGCCACCTGCTCGAAAACAGCTCGTTCCAGAACGGGAGCCTGTGGTTCAGAAAATGCGCCGGCGCGACCATCGGGGCGCTGGGAGTGTATTTCATCATCCGCCCCTTTATCGGAAATTGAGCGGAAGCGCGGGAAAAATTGAGAGGGAAAGATGGCCGGGATGAAGAGCAGGACGGGCATATCGCGCCCCATTTCTGAATAACGGCCAATAGTTGCGCCCCTCCCATCCCGTTGCTCACCTGCCGTAAATATCCCGCCGATGCCCGATGGCAACCACCAGAACGACAAGCGCGTTATCGTTTATCTCATAAATGACCCGATAATCCCCGACGCGAATCCGCCAGGCGTCTCGACCGCTAAGCCTCTTGCCCCGGCAGCTTCGGACCATCGGCGAGCGCCCGGACAGCTGTGATTATGCGGATTCGGTTTCCTCGGGAAATACTGGCAAATAGTCGCCAATCGTATGTGCGCCCGTCATTCAGTATAAAGCTCGTAGCTCAATCGACGGCCCCGCCTTTGATTTCAGAGACCGCCTGATCGAAAGGAATTGTCTCTGAAGGCCCTGCCTTGGCCCGGTCATAGGCCCGGATATCATCAAGCTCTTCAAGGTCCTCGACGATCCGCATCCATTGCGAAATGCTCAC
>CALFXO010000155.1 GCA_937958025.1 uncultured Syntrophobacteraceae bacterium | reverse complement strand
AGACGTGGGGCTTCAGACCGCTGTAGCGGCACTTCACGTTCCAGAACTTCTCGAATCCGATGTCAGCGGCGAAACCGCTTTCCGTGACGTGGTAGTCGAACATCTTGAGACCGATGCGGTCGGCGATGATCGAGGACTGGCCGACTGCGATGTTGGCGAAGGGGCCCGCGTGCACGAAGCAGGGGTTGTATTCGGCGGTGCACATCAGGGTCGGGTTGATGGCGTTGCGCATGAAGGCCGCCATGGCGTTGCCGACTTCGAGGTCTCCGGTGGTGACGGGCTTGCCGCTCTTGTCGAACGCCACGGTGATGTTGTTGAAGCGCTCTTTCATGTCGGCAAGGTCTTTTACGATGGCGAGGATGGCCATCAGTTCGGAGCTGACCGCGATGCCGAACTTGGACTGCATCATGTAGCCGTCGGTGCGGCCGCCCATGCCGATGATGATGTTGCGGAGCGACTGCGCGCAGAAGTCGATGATCCAGCCCATCTCAACGCGGGTCGGGTCGATGTCGAGGCGGCGCATCTTGGTGAGGCGGGCCAGCTGCTCGTCGTTGTAGTTGCGCTCATGCTGCATGCGCGCGGTCATGGCGACCATCGCGAGGTTGTGGGCGTTCATGATGTCGTTGATGTCGCCCGTGAGGCCCAGGGAGAACTCGGTCATGGGGATGAGGAGGGCGTTTCCGCCGCCGGCCGCCGTACCCTTGACGTTCATGGTGGGGCCGCCGGAGGGCTGACGCAGGGCGCCGCCGACGTTCACGCCGCGTTTCCCGAGGCCTTCCATAAGACCGCAGGACGTCGTGCTCTTGCCTTCTCCGAGAGGCGTCGGGGTGATGGCGGTTACTTCAACGTACTTGCCGTCGGGGCGATTTTTCAGACGCTCGATGACTTTCATGAAATCGATCTTGCAAAGCCTTCCCATGGGGAGGACTTCGTCTTTCTGAAGACCCAGCTTTTCCTGCCAAGCCTCATAGGTCGGCATGTTCTTTTCGGCTTCTTCGGAAATCTGCCAGTCCTTCATTTGTGTTGCATCGTACGCCATTTGTTCCTCCTTGTTAGTAAATGCGTGGTAACGCGTCGGCCACTACAGTTCACTTACAACATCTGCCGCAAACCCTTTGTTTTTCACCGAACCCCAGCTTCATCGCTCTTCTGTCCATAGCGGAAACCGTAAAACATATGGCCATGTGAACATTTTCTATCGCAGAAAAAATACGGAGCGGGGCTATGCGGGATGGCAGCAATTCAGTCATTATCCATGTTGAGGCGTCTTTATTAGATATTTATTTCACATACGCCTCAAATTTACTTTAGTCCACTGGTTTTGTCAAGCAGAAAAGAAGCCCTGAATGTTCTCTTTGCCGCGGAAAAAACAGGAAAATTATCACGAGCGGGCGGCGTTTCAGGAAAGGGGAATGTGAGGATTGCTTCAATTTGAAATCCCCTGCGGATGCGGACAAACTGCGGCGGGGCGCCCTTCCACGCTCTTTGAGCCGCTTTCCGCTTGACAAAGCTTCGACGAAGGCCGGAGAATGCGAAACGGTGAGAAGGCTGCGCCCGCGTCGAGGATCTCTTTTTGCCGGGCGCGGCGCATTCCAACAGTACCACCTTGCCGGAGCAGGCGATGCGATGAGGGGGAGCCATGCCTTTTTGTCCGTGTGAGAACGATGAGCCGATTTATTATGAAACGACCGGGGAAGGGCCGCCGCTCCTCCTGATCAGCGGCCTGGGGGGAGGGACCTGGACATGGTCCGGGCTGATTCCCGATTTCGCGGAGCATTACAGGGTAATCACCTTCGACAACCGGGGAGCGGGGAAGTCCGCGGCGCCTCCCGGACCGTACGACGTCAAGGGCTTTGCGGCCGACGCCCTGTGCATCCTGAAACACCTGGGGGTGGAGAGGACGTTTGTCCTGGGGCTCTCCATGGGCGGAATGATCGCCCAGGAGCTGGCCCTGCTGGATGGCCGCCGCGTTCGCGCGCTGGTCCTGGCCTGCACCCATTGCGGGGGCGAGGCGAGGGTGCCTCCGGCGGTCGAGGTCGTCGCGCGGCTTATCAGCAACGACGGACTCACCCGCGAAGAGATCATCGAGAAGAACATCCCTCTCTTCCTGAGCGAGGAATGCCGCACGGGGCATCCCGAGGTGGTCGATGCCTATCGCAGGCTGCAACTCGAGGGGCCCGTGCAGCCGGAGCACGCCTTTCACGCGCAACTGCGCGCCATCGATGCTTTCGACACCTGCGACCGCCTGGCCGACATCATGGCCCCGACCCTTCTCATCACCGGAACGGAAGACATGCTTGCCCCTATCGAAAACGCCCGTTACATAGCAGCGCACATCCCGGGTGCGGAACTGGTGGAACTCCAGGGCGCGGGGCACGCCCTCCACGTGGAGAGCAGGAAAACGCTTTTGGAACTGGCGCACGGGTTCTTCAGCCGCTATTCCATATAGGCCCGGGATAGGCTCGATTCACAGCGTCGGTGCTGGGGTTCGCTTACGCTCACCTCAACCTACGGCTAGGCGGTTTGGGGCCCGCCGAAATGCGTCCGGTGGAAGGCCGCGATGCGCGCCGCGAGCCGAGATTCAAAGCCGGCATAAAAGTGGTCGCAATCCGAAAACCTTTCCATCTCGAGGACGCGGTCCGGGGAGAGGCGGGAGGAAATCCAGTTTTTAAGAGACGCCTGCGAGCAGAAGGCATCGCGGTCTCCAATGGTGACAAGAGTGGGGGCATGGGGCGGTTGCAAGTCCCGAAAGGGAAGGAAGTCGAGCGGGGGCGAGATGGCCGTCAGACTGACGGGCCGGAGGCCGCGCGCAAGCGTCTTCATGGCGATCCAGGATCCGAAGGAATACCCCGCCAGATGGATGGCCGATTTGCCCCGCGTTTCGAGGAATTTCGCCACGGCGAGGAGGTCGTCCACTTCGCCCTCTCCGTCGTCGTAGCGCCCGCCGCTCCCACCAACGCCCCGGAAATTGAAACGCAGCGTCTCCATCCCGAGAGAGGCGAACGCGCCCCGCGCGGCTTCAACGACGCTGTTGTCCATGCTCCCTCCGTAGAGCGGGTGCGGATGGCAGACAATGGCCGCCTCGATCCCGTCTTTTGGTTCAAGGAGGCATTCGAGGGAAAACCCCCCGACCGGAATGCGAACCTGCCGTTCAGCCATGCAGCCTATTCCTCCCGCGCGGCGCTCCGCGCATTGCCAACTACGATGTGAAATCGAACCCCGCCGCGCGGTAGAGTTCGTGCAAATGATGCACGGGACCGCACCCTTTCCCGATCGCAAGCCCGTGCGCGATAGCTCCCGTGACGTAGCTCTTGGCCCGGGCGGTGGCGTCCTCTACGCTCAGGCCCCGCGCGAGCCCGGAAGCTATCGCCGAAGCGAAGGTGCATCCCGTGCCGTGGGTGTGCGGAGTGTCGTAGCGCTTGTTCCTGTATTCCCTGAAATCCCTGCCGTCGAAGAGGATGTCCATGGGGTCGCCCGCGAGGTGGCCGCCCTTTACGACGACGAAGCGCGGTCCTATGTCGTGGATGCGGCGCGCGGCGGCCTTCATCCCTTCCGGGTCCGCCACCTCAAAACCAACCATGGCCGCGGCTTCGTGCAGGTTCGGCGTCACGATTTTCGCGAGCGGCAGAAGGTCTTTCAGAAGCGCGTCCATTGCGTCCGCGCGAAGGAGCAGGTCGCCGCTTTTGGCGGTCATGACCGGGTCGACGACGAGGTTGCCAAGCTTCAGCTCCCGAATGTCCTCCGCGACTTGCGAAATGATGGCCGAGCTTGAGAGCATGCCCGTCTTGACGGCGTCGACCCCGACGTCTTCGACGACGGAGCGGATCTGCCGGGATACGAAGGTCGGATCGACTTCAAAGACCCCCTGGACCCCAACCGTGTTCTGGGCCGTTAGCGCGGTTATGGCGCTCATGCCGTAAACGCCGAGCGCCGCGAAAGTTTTGAGGTCCGCCTGGATGCCGGCCCCTCCTCCCGAGTCGGAGCCCGCAATGGCGAGGCAGCGTGGAATATTCATGACAAGTGGCTCCTTGGTTTGCGTTATCTTCGACCCGGCGTCTGCTGGCCGGGAAGAGAGCGAACGGCCTGCGTTTATCCTCCGGATGCAAGAGGATTACTTTATCGCGCATCGCGGCGTTATGCAACCTGTGCGGTTCATTGCTCCTCATAGAAGCAGTTGAAGCTTGCTACACCGGGCTTCCGCCGCCTATGGATTCCTATCGCCCCAGCCAGCCTCCAATGGGCGGAGCCCAGGATTTCCCTCTTGCGCTTCGCGCGCGGACGAGCAGACGAGTTGTCCGCGTCACCTTCAGCATGGGAATCGTAAGAACGACCTTGGGATTACAAACTTCGGCGAGCATAGCAACATGGCGATGAGCTGGGAAGAGAGCCTAAGTGGCCGGCGACGCCCATGGGGGCGCCTGGGGCGGCTATTTCGCAGCGAAGTGGTCCCATCCGATGGGGCCTTCTCCGTGGGGGGCCCTGCGCCCATCCGGGAGAAGGAGCTGGATGCCGGAGGATTCGGGCAGGATGCAGCCGATGACGTGGGCGGGCGTCCCGGTTTCCTTCTCGAGCAGGGATTGCAGCCTCGGGGCGCTTTCCGGCGCGGTGGTGAAAAGGAGTTCGTAGTCCTCGCCGCCCGTGAGCACCCAGTCAATGCGGCGGGCTCCCGCAGCCGCGGCGATCTCCGCGCTGGCGGCGGTCACGGGAAGATCGGCGGTCCACACTTCGGCCCCGACCTTGCTCGCGCGGCAGATGTGCCCAAGGTCGCCGAGGAGCCCGTCGCTTACATCCATCATCGCGTGCACCAGCCCGGAGCGCGCGAGCGCCTGTCCCTCTCTTAGTCGGGGCGTTGGCGCGAGGTGACGGTCCAGGGCCCTTCGGGCGCTTTCCTCTGAAACGTGGATGCCGGGGTGGAGCGTTAGTTCAAGCCCTGCCCGCGAGTCTCCGGGAGACCCCGTGACGAGGAGGAGGTCGCCCTCCTTCGCACCAGTCCGGAGCACGAGGCGTTCGGGGGCGATATCGCCCATCAGAAAGAGGTCGATGACGATCCCTCCGCCGTCCGAGCGCGTGAGGTTGCCCCCTACGACGGCTGCTCCAGCGGTCTGCAATTCCTCTCCCATGCCGAGGTAGAGTTCGTCCACGAAATCGACCGGGACGTCCGGCGGAAGGGCCAGCGAGACGAGCGCCCAGAGGGGGGAGCCTCCGGCGGCGGCCATGTCGCTCACGTTGATGGCGACGGTCTTCCTGCCGAGCTGCCGTGGCGTGGTGCGCTCCCGCAGGAAGTGGACGCCTTCCACCTGGATGTCGCATGTGGCGAGCAGATGCCTCGGACCCGAAGTGCGCAGCACGGCCACGTCATCCCCGATGCCCACAACCACGTCCGGGCGCGCGCCGGGGGGAAGGAGCCGGGCGATGCGCTCCACGAGGCCAAATTCTCCCAGTTCGTTTATCCGCATGATGGAAAATCCCTCCCAATGCATCCAAGAAAAAGAGAGAAGCCTTCGCGCCTCCGCTGTTCACCCGGGATCACCGGGCTCCCGTTACGCGATGCCCTTTGAATAGTCGCGGTCGATCGTAAGTCCTTCGATGTCGGTGGTCTTTTCGCCCTTCTGCGCCTTCAGTTGGTCGATGCCCCGCTTGACGATGGCCCGCTTCGATGCGTAGGCCGTTGCGACCTCTTCCGTGACGCGGCCCTGTTCGTAGAGGTCAACGATGCAGTCGTCGAAAGTGGTCCAGCCAAAGGGCCTTGCCTGCTGCATCATCTCGTAGAAGGTCTTGCCCTCGCCTTCGCCGTTCACGATGGCGTCCTGGACGCGGAGGTTCGCCCCCATGATTTCGAGCGCCGCCACGCGCCCCCCTCCCACCTTGGGCAGGAGCCGCTGCGATACGACCCAGCGCAGCGAATCGGCGAGGCGCAGCCGGATAAGGCGCTCCTCCTCCGTGTTGAACATGCCGATGACGCGGTTGATGCTCTGGCCGGCGTCGACCGTATGCAGGGTGCTCAGGACAAGGTGGCCGGTTTCCGCCGCGCTGAGCCCGATTTCAACCGTTTCCCGGTCGCGCATTTCGCCGACCAGGATCACTTTCGGCGCCTGCCGAAGGGCCGCCCGGAGGCCGCTTGCAAACGTGTCGAAGTCGAGTCCAAGCTCCCTCTGGTTGAACGTTGCCTTGAGGGGCGGGTGGACGAATTCGACGGGGTCCTCCAGGGTGACCACGTGGACCGGCTTGTTGTGGTTGATTTCGTTGAGGATGGCCGCGAGCGTCGTCGTCTTGCCGCTTCCGGTCGCTCCCGTCACGAATACGATGCCGTTCTTTTCCTCGGCGATGGTTTTGAAGACCGGCGGCATCTTGAGGTCGTCGAGGCTAAGGATTTTGGTCGGCAACTGGCGCATGACGATGGAGTATGTGCCACGCTGTGAAAAAACATTTACGCGGAAGCGCGCCCTTCCGGGAAGGTAGTACGAGAGGTCGCACGATCCGTGGTTCAGGAGGTGCTGGATGCCTCGCCGGTCGTTGTCGATGAGCGTCAGCGCGATCTGTTCCGTCTGGAACGGCGTCAATTCGTTGATCCCCAAGTCCATGCAGACCGGGCGGAGCACTCCGTCCACTTCCGCCTGCAGGGCCTTTCCCACCGTGAAGTTCATATCGGAAGCGCTGGGGTTTTCCTGGAGCACCCTTGCAAGGATCTCGTCAAGCTCTTTTCGCCTCATAGCTCACACTCTCCGCGGGCCCGCGCGGGCGCCCGCCACGTCTTAAACTTCCGTGAAGTCCGAGGGCGCCTCGTCGAGGAAAGCCCGGAACTTCTCCTTTTCCGTACACTTGTTGTAGGCGTCTTCCGGGCTTATCTGGCCGGCCTTCAGCTTTGCCATGATACCATCGTCGAGCGACTGCATGCCATACTTTTTCCCGGTCTGGATGGCCGACGGGATCTGGTGGGTCTTGCCCTCGCGGATCATCGCGCGCACGGCGTGGGTCCCTATCAGGATTTCAAGGACAGCGGTCCGCGCCTTGATGTCTATGCGCTTGAAAAGCGTCTGGGACACCACGGCGCGGAGGCCATCCGCCAGCGTGGAGCGGATCTGGCCCTGCTCGGTCGTCGGGAAGACTTCGATAATGCGGTCGACGGTCTTTGGGGCGCTGGTGGTGTGCAGGGTCGAAAACACGAGATGGCCGGTGGCGGCGGCTTCCAGAGCGAGGCGCATGGTTTCGAGGTCGCGCATTTCACCGACCATGATGATATCCGGGTCCTCGCGGAGGGCGGCGCGCAGGGCCGTCGTGAAGCTCTCCGTGTGGGAGCCCACCTCCCGGTGGTTCACCACGCAGTTTTTGCTGGTGTGCACGAATTCGATGGGGTCTTCGATGGTGATGATGTGATCCTTCCGCCGTTTATTGGCTTCGTCGACGATGGCGGCGAGCGTCGTCGACTTGCCGCTTCCCGTCGGGCCGGTCACCAGGACGAGGCCGCGCGGGAGCTTCGCCAATCTATTGACGACCGCCGGGAGGCCGAGTTGCTCCGCCGTCAGGATTTCGCTCGGGATCTCGCGGAAAACGGCGCCTATGCCGTTTTTCTGCCGGAAATAGTTGGCGCGGTAGCGGGCGAGGTTGGGAATTTCATAGGCGAAGTCGAGATCCCCTTTTTCCTCGAAGACCTTGATCTTGTCTTCCGGCGTGATTTCATAGAGCATTGCGCGAAGGTCGTCGTCTTCGAGCACCTTGAACTTCACGCGCTCCATTTCTCCACGGATGCGGAGCACCGGCTGCTGGCCGGACATCAAGTGGAGGTCCGAAGCTTTCTGATCGTTCATCAGCTTAAAAAAAGCGTCAATCCTGGCCATGGCGATCCTCTCGAGGCGTTTGTGCAATTCTCCCGGCTGGCATGGGGAGGGCGGCAAAAAGTTTACATCCCCGACGCCATCCAAGAAATGTGCCTGAAAAGAGACGCCCAAAGTGAAATTATAGAGCCGGGAAACGCGGCCACGCCCTGTCGAGACGCCTGAGCCCGGCTTCGCGGGCCGCCCGAAGCGCCTCTTGGTATTCTTCCGGGGTGATGCGCCTGCCGACGTCCCGCCTCCCTATGGCCTCTCCACAGGGATGATACTGAGCCATGACGTTTACATAGACGTCTGGGGAAAGCTCCCTTGCCACGAATCGGAAAATATCCGCCGAACCCGCGAGCCCCTCCGGCATGACGAGGTGACGGACGAGGAGCCCCCGGACGGCGACGCCGTTTTCCACGCGCAAGTCGCCCACCTGCCGGTGCATCTCCCGAAGCGCCGCGCGCGCCCGCTCCGGGTAGTCTCTCGCCCCGCAAAGGCGCTCCGCCGCCTCCGAGCCCCAGAACTTGAAATCCGGCATGTAGACGTCCACGATGCCGTCGAGCAGCCGGAGCGCCGCGACGCGGTCGTAGCCGTTGGAGTTGTAGACGAGAGGGATTTCGAGTCCGAGCCCGATGGCTATCGTCAACGCTTCGAGGATTTGCGGAATGACATGGCCGGGAGTGACAAAATTTATATTGTGGCAGCCCTGGTCCTGAAGGTCGATCATGACGCGGGCCAGTTCTTCGGCCCCGACGGGGCGGCCCGAGCCGCCGTGGCTGACGTCAAAGTTCTGGCAAAAGATGCAGTAAAGGTTGCAGTGGGTGACGAAAATCGTCCCCGATCCGCCGCTTCCGACTAACGGCGCCTCCTCGCCGTAGTGCTGGCCGTAGCTGTCCACCACGGCCAGCCTTTCCGTTCGGCAATAGCCGGTTTCCCCTTCCATGCGGTTCACGCGGCACATGCGGGGACACAGGGTGCAGCTGCGCATCCAAAGGAGCCCCCGACGGATGCTTTCGGCCAAGCGACCGCTCCTGTAGGCTTCGAGATAGCTTGCGGCCATGTTTCCTCCTCCTTTTACGATGGGCCCGGATGCGGCGGATGGAAACCGAAGACCCCGGCGCACCCATCTCTCGCCGTTTGACGCATGCCTGCATTGAATAGCGTGGAGCCTCCCGTGTCAAACGTCGCCGTTGTGAATTTTCCTGAAAAGCGGATTACTGTTCGGCGGATTGGAAATCGGGGAACAGGGGCGAAACGGTCTCCCGGCGGCAAGGGGATCACCTTGCCCTGGAAAGGTCGAATCACCGTCGAGAGCTTGAGTGTAAAGGCTTCCGCAGCGACTTCCGGTTGGCCTCGATTCGTTCGACCCTGAGAATATCATTCTCATCCGCTGTCCTTGGAGCAGGATGACGAAATTATCCATGAGAGGGAGCGCACCCATCATTACGTATAACACCAGGAGCCTCCAATCTTCAATATCATGATATTAATTTGTTTTTATTGCTAGTTAATGGGTGTGTCAAAACATGGCACATAAAATGCTAATAGTGGGTTCAGTATATATTCTAGCAGCATGCGGGCAAATTATCCCATCCGGCAACGAGTATTATTGTTTCGTTTTATTGGGGACTCCCTCTCGCAGGGGTGCGTCAAAAGGGAAAAATCGGGAATGGACATGAACACAAAACAAGGAAGAGAGGACGATTATGCGAAAAATTCTCTTAACTATCTCCTGTCTGGCTTTCATGGCATGCTCCGCCACTCTGAGTTTTGCGAAGAGTTACGAGGGAAAGAAAGTGCTTTTTGTGGATTCTTACCATGAAGGCTACGAATGGAGCGACAGCATTCTGAGGGGAGTCCAGGGGGTGTTCAAGGACACCGGCGTCGACCTGAAGGTGGTCAGAATGGACACCAAACGCAATGGCAGCGAGGAATTCAAGAAACAGGCGGGGGAGAAGGTCAAGGCGGAGATCGAGGCGTTCAAGCCGGATGTGGTCATCGCTTCCGACGACAACGCTTCGAAGTACGTGATAGTTCCCTATTACAAGGACTCAGCCCTTCCCTTCGTTTTCTGCGGGGTTAATTGGGACGCCTCGATGTATGGATTTCCCTGCTCCAACGTCACTGGCATGCTCGAGGTTACGGAAGTGGATGCGCTCATCAAGCTCCTCAAGGGCCTGGCAAAGGGCGATCGCCTTGGCTTCATAGCCGATGACAGCGAAACCAACCGCAAGGAGGTGGAAATTTACAAGAAGGTCTTCGGAATTGATCCGGTCACCTACTATGCCAAGACATTCGATGATTTCAAGAAGGGCTACACCGAACTCCAGGGAAAGGCCGATTACCTCATTTTCTACGGATGGTCCGCGATTTCGGGATGGAACCCCGACGAGGCCGCCGAGTTTGTCCTGAACAACACCAAAATCCCCACCGGCACATTCCAGGTTGAGGTGATGCCCTACGCCATGGTTGGATACCTGAAAATTGGCGAGGAGCAGGGGGAATGGGCGGCGAACGCGACCCTGAAGATTCTCGATGGGGCCAAACCCTCCGACATCCCTATTGCCAAGAACAAGAAGGGAAATCTCATATTGAACGCCAAAATCGCAGAAAAGGCGGGAGTCCAGCTTCCTTACGATCTCATACAATCTGCCTCGAAGGTCATCGAATAGCCGTGATGAACAGGGATGGCTCTGGCCTTCCCTGTTCATCGCACGGGGAGGAAAGAAATGAAACTTGGACTCAAGGGCAGGTTCCTCATCCCGACCATGGTCGTCCTGATAGTCGGACTCGGTCTATCGACAGCCGTCGGGAGCCTGCTAATGGACAAGACCCTCAAGAAAAACATATGCTCTCAGCTGACGCAGACAGCCGGCCTGACGGTCGAGAAAATCGACGGCCATTTCAAGAGTTGCAAGAGCCATCTCGTTAGTTGGAGCCGGCAGAAGATTTTCCAGACGGCCGTGCAGGACAGCTTTGTGGGCAAGTCGGCGAGGGCCGCCGCTTCGGAGCAACTCGGGGACCTTTTGACCGCCACCGACCTCTTCACCCGCATTTCCGTGGTCAATCTGGCCGGCGACGTGGTCGCATCGTCCGATCCAAACACCTCGGGCAAAGTGAACGTCTCCGACCGGGGCTATTTCAAGCAGGCTCTGGAGGGAAAAGTCGCCGTATCGGATGTGCTAAAGAGTAAGACGGATGGCAAACTGGTGGTCATCATATCCGTCCCTCTGAAAGAAAACGGGGGAATCACGGGGGTTGTGTACGGCAATATCGAGTTGAGCGCCCTCACGCCCCTGTTCATAGACTCGGTCAAGGTCGGTGAAGAGGGAAGAGCTTTCATCATACAGGACGACGGTATTATCATAGCGGGCAAGAATGAGGCCGACATTCTGGCCAAGAATGTAAAGGATAGCGAATTCGGGCGTGAGATGATGGCCCGAGACGAGGGCTGGACCTCTTACAGCCAGGATGGAAAAAAACGCTTGCTTTCATACAAGAAAGCGCATGAAGCTCCCTGGATTACGGGCGTCATGGTCATGGAGCGCGAGATGCTCGCCCCCGTGAAGCGCCTCGCTTTGATCAACATGGGAGTTGCGCTGGCCGTTATTCTTGTTGCGGCGATTGTAATCCTCCTCGTGGTAAATGGGACGGTCACGCCCATCAACAAGATAGCCCAAGCCCTTATGGAGGGGGCGGAGCAGGTCGCGATTGCCTCGACGTCGCTCGCATCCGCGAGCCAGGAACTCGCCGATGGCTCCTCGAGGCAGGCGGCGTCCCTTGAAGAGACGTCAGCCGCCATTGATGAGATGGCTTCCATGGTGAGGCAAAACGCCGACAACTCGGAGCAGGCGGCGGGCATCATGAAAGAGGCGTCCCTGGTGGTGGATCAGGCGAATGCATCCATGGGCGATCTCACTTTTTCCATGGGAGAAATTTCCAAGGCTTCCGAGGAAACGAACAAGATCGTCAGGACGATCGACGAAATAGCCTTCCAGACAAATCTTCTGGCTCTGAATGCGGCTGTCGAGGCCGCGCGGGCGGGAGAGGCCGGGGCCGGGTTCGCCGTGGTGGCGGATGAGGTGCGGAGCCTTGCAATGCGCGCCGCCGGAGCCGCCAGGAACACCGCCGATCTGATAGACGCCACTGTCAGGAACGTGAAAAACGGCGCGGAACTGGTTATGAAGACGGAGGCCGACTTCAGGACGCTGGGAGGAGCCGTAAAGAAATCCGAAGCTCTTATTTTGGAAATATCGTCGGCTTCCCGCGAGCAGGCCCAGGGGATTGAGCAGATCAGCCGCGCTGTGACCGAGATGGACCAGGTCACTCAGGAAAATGCGGCCACTGCCGAGGAATCCGCGTCGGCGAGCGAGGAAATGAACGCCCAATCCGAACAGATGAAGGAATCCGTCGCCGCCATGGTCGTCCTCGTTGGAGGAATGGCGCCGGCAGATGCGCCCGTTTCTCCGAGGAAGGCCGATTCCGGTGAAAAGCCGGCTTCGGAAGCCAGGCGCATCCGCGGCAGACTCCAGTCAGTTTCTTCATGAGGGCGGACGAATAATTGGCGTTGCGCCTATTGCTCCCTCCGTCTGAGTGCTTATTGTCTTGATGGGCCCGCTCGGCCTTTCTGAAGGCAAGCCGTCAGATCGCGGCTTTCATCCTGGCTGTCCAATGCCTGCACTGGAGAAACGAATATGGCGAATTCCATCGACCCGAAGACCCTGGACAAGAAAATCGCAGAAGGCAAAGCGCCGGTGCTGATCGACGTGCGCCGCAAGGCCGATTACGAGGCGGCCCCGGACATGATTCCCGGCGCCGAATGGCATGATCCCGAGAAAATCGACGAATGGATCAAGGACATTCCGGAGGAGCGCCCCGTCGTGGCTTACTGCGTGAAGGGCGGCGCGGTGAGCCAGTCCGTCGCGGAGCGCATGGGCAAGGCGGGCTTTGACGCATCCTTCCTGGAAGGAGGCATCAAGGCGTGGAGCGAGAGTGGAGAAGGTCCCGAAGACTCCGGAGACAAAAAATCCTGACGAGACGGCCTAGGGCGGGGATCTGTCCCCGTCACGGCCGCAACGCCGGGATTCTCGAGATTATGAGGCTTCCCGAGTCCCGGCGAAGACTTCCTGGGCCAATCCTCCCCCTTAGATTGCATCTCCCGCTTTCTTCATGAAGGATGAGCGGCTTTGCGCCGCCATCCCATCCGCGCTTTCCCCGCGCGGACGCTCCTCCGACAACCGTGTGTCAGCCGCCTCCTCTCGATCCGCGAGCATGGCTCCAAAATTGCAAATGATACGACGCAGCCGTCTGGCGTCCAATGCTGATCCGCGTTGTCTTCGCTCCCGATGGCAATCCCGGATGTGATAATTCTTTCACTTCCGTCCACAAGAAGTATAATGAATAAGCGCCTTATGGCCGGGGAGGACGCGAGGGGGATTTTTCCCAATGGGAGAGGCCGCTTTCCCGCCGGTTCGAGCGTTCGCCCTTGTCACGGTTGGATGCCTTCATGCAAATTCTCGCACGATCTGGGGGATGTAATGGGTTTGTTTTTCAAGCGTCTGTCTATCCTGCTTGCCGTCCTTATCATCGCAGCCGGCTCTTACTTCGCCTACAATAAATGGCTCCGGCGGACGCCGCTTCCCGAAGGGCTCATCCAGGCCAACGGGCGCATCGAGGGGGACCATATCGCCGTAGCCTGCAAGTTCTCGGGGCGCATTCAAGAACTGCTCGTCCGTGAGGGGGATGACGTCAAGAAGGGACAGACTCTCGTCGTGCTCGATGACGCTCAGGTGCGGACCCGGGTGGAGCAGGCGGAGAAGGCCGTCGAGGTCCTCCATGCCAAGATCGAAGAGCTGAAGGTGAATCTCGATGTGCAGAAAAGAGACGTTCCCCTGGCCATTGCGACCGCCGAAGCGGATATCGAGCATGCGCGGGCGATGGCCGCCAAGGCCGGGTCCTCGCTGCGGCAGGCGCAAAGAGACGTCAATCGGTTCCGTCAACTCGACGCCGAGGGGGCGGCGTCCCGTCAAAAGTTCGAGTTGAACGAACTCCAGGCATCCACTTCCGCCGACGACCTAACGTCCGCGCGCGCGGCGATCCAGCAGGCCGAGGCGCGCCGCGAGCAGGCGGAGCTAGGATGGGACCGCATCCGGGTGCGGGAAGCGGAAATCAAGACGACCGAGGCGCAGCTCCAGCAGGCCGTAGCGGCGCTGGCGGAAGCACGCAGCGTGCTTGCCGATTACACGATCTACGCCCCCAGTGACGGAGTCATCATGACCCGCATGGCGGACATCGGAGAAGTGGTCAGCGCCGGGGCTCCTCTCTTTGATCTGGTGGACCTCGAGCGGTTATACCTCAAGGCCTACATTCCCGAAATCCAGATCGGCAAAATGCGGCTGGGGCTGCCCGCCAGGATATATACGGACGCTTTCCCCGACGCGCCGGTGGACGCCACGGTGAAGTACATCTCCTCCCAAGCCGAGTTCACTCCCAAGGAAGTGCAAACCCCGGACGAACGCACGAAGCTTGTCTATGCGGCGAAACTCTATCTTGACAGCAATCCCGGCGGCTCCCTGACTCCGGGCATGCCCGCCGACGCCGTGATCCGGTGGAAAGATGGCGTTCCATGGATGAAAGCGCAGTGGTGACGGCGGGGGGAGCGGGCGGTAGACCGGCGCCCGGGGCCGTCGTCCGGATCAGGGGGATTCTCAAGAGCTATAAGGGGCAAGCGGCGGTTCGCGGCGTGGACCTCGACGTGGCGCCGGGGGAGATCTATGGGCTGATCGGGCCGGACGGCGCGGGGAAAAGCAGCGTCATGAAGGCCGTCGCCGGGGTGCTTGCCCACGACGCGGGAACGCTCGAAGTGCTGGGCAAAGTGGTGGATTCCGAGGGCTCCGCCGAACGCATCAAGGTGGATATCGGCTTCATGCCCCAGGGGCTTGGCCAGAACCTTTACCCCGAATTGAGCGTGGAAGAGAACATCGATTTTTTCGCCCGGTCGCGGCTCGTTCCACGGGAGCAGATCCGGGAGCGGAAGGACCGGCTGCTCGCCATGACGCGCCTTGCCGCATTCCGCGACCGTCCCATGAAAAACCTTTCGGGTGGCATGAAGCAGAAGCTCGGGCTCGTCTGCACGCTTATACACGAACCCCGCCTGGTGATCCTCGATGAGCCGACCACGGGCGTAGACCCCGTGTCGCGGCGGGATTTCTGGAGCATCCTCACGCAACTCCTGCGGGAGCGCGGCATCACGGCGCTCATCTCCACGGCGTATATGGACGAAGCTTCACGCTTCCACCGGCTGTCGCTTTTCTTTGGGGGAAAGGTCATTGCGTCGGGGACGCCCGATGAACTGACGGCGCTTGCGCCCGGCGCCGTCGTGACGCTCCGGTGCGGCGCGCAGGCCATGGCCATGGAGCGGCTCAGGGAGCATTTTCCACAAGTGGAGGCGCGGGGAGAACTGCTGCGGGTGTTCGTCCGGAACGCGACGGATGAGGAGGCCGCGCAACGGGCCCTCGAAGTCCTGAACGGCATGGATGCGACCGTCCTCTATACAGGGGTCGCGGAGCTAGAGGACGTTTTTATTGCGCGGTTGAGCGATCTCGGGCTTGCGGCGGAAGAAGGGGCCGGAGGGGAGGCGGAAGGCGCAGCCAAGCCGGGCGCCGCCCCGATCCTGAACGCCAGGGAAGCGAATGAAGATGTTGCGATAGAGGCGAAGGGGCTGGTGCGCGCCTTCGGAGAATTCCGCGCGGTGGACGACGTGAGCTTCCGGGTCCCCCAAGGGGAAATTTTCGGTCTCCTCGGAGCGAACGGCGCGGGGAAGACGACCGTCATCAAGATGCTCGTCGGGCTCCTGCCCCCAACCGGCGGAAGGGGGATGGTCGCCGGACGCGACATGCGGCGCGCTCCACGCGAAATCAAGGAGCATATCGGGTACATGTCGCAGGTTTTTTCCCTCTACGGGGACCTGACCGTAACCGAAAACATCCGGCTCTATGCGGGCATTTACGGACTGGGAAAGAACGAGAGCCGGGAGCGGGTCCAATGGGTGCTGCACATGGCGGACCTGGAAGGGATGGAGCGCAAGCCTGCGTCCAGTCTTCCCGTCGGGGTGCGGCAACGGCTGGCGCTTGGATGCGCCCTGGTGCACAGGCCCCGGATTCTCTTCCTGGACGAACCTACATCCGGCGTCGACCCCGTGGGACGGCGCAGGTTCTGGGACATCCTCTTCCAGCTTTCAAAGCGCGACAAGGTGGCCATCCTTATCACCACCCACTATATGAGCGAGGCGGAGCACTGCGACCATCTGGCGCTCATGTACGCCGGGCGCATCGTGGCGGATTCCACGCCTGAGCGCATGAAGCGGGAGTTGGAGGAAGAGGCGGGGAGGCTTCTTGAAATCCACACCGACAATCCGCTTTCCGCGCTCAGCCTGCTGGAAGGGGCGGGCTTCGAGGGGGCGGCCCTGCATGGAAACAATGTGCACGTGTTGGCCCGCGACCTCGAGGAGGCGGAGCGCAGGGCGCGGCAGTCTCTCTCCTCGGGCGGCGTCAGGGTGCTCTCCGTCTCGGGGCAGCCCCTCGGCATGGAGGACGTCTTCGTTTACAGGGTGCTCGCCCTCGAGAAGGAGGAAAAGCGATGAACCTGAAGCGCGTGCTGGCGGTGGCTTCGCGCGAGCGGCGGGAGATCGTCCGGGACCGCCTGTTCTTTACGCTGGCGTTCGTCGTGCCGACCGCGCTCATGATAATTTTCGGATTCGGCCTGTCGTTCGACGTCGAGAACGTTCCCCTGGCCATCGTGGACTATGACGGCAGCGCCATGAGCAGGGACTACACTTACCAGTACACCACCTCCAGGTATTTTGACTTCCAGGGAATGGTGAGGGACGAGCGTGATCTGGTCCCGCTCATAACGGACAAAAATGTGCGGGCGGCCATCGTCATCCCCGAGAAATTCCAGGAGAACCTGCTGGCCGGGCGCCCCGTTTCCGTGCAGACGCTCATCGACGGGGCGTTTCCTTTCCGCGCGCAGACGATCAAGGGCTACGTCATGGGGATCAATAGCGCTTATAGCGCGGGACTCCTGGCGGATTACCTTGCCCAGAAGAAGGGAATGAGCCGAGAGCGGGCGCTCGAGATGCTGCAACCGCTGACGCTCGAAGTGCGCCATCTCTACAACCAGGGCCTCGAGAGCGACTGGTCCATGGCCCCCAAGCTCATTGGCTTTCTCCTCATGGTGTGCCCGCCCCTCCTCACGGCGCTTGGCGTGGTGCGAGAAAAGGAGACGGGAGCCATCTACAATATTTATTCCTCCACCATCACCCGGGCCGAATACCTGACGGGGAAGCTGACCCCCTATGTCGTGGTGTCGGCGCTCAATTCGCTCATTTTATGGGCGATCGCAATCAAGGTCTTCGACGCCCCTTTTAAGGGCGCGCCTCTTTTCTTCCTCGCGGCGTCCATCCTGTACGTCGTTTGCACCACGGGAATCGGGCTGATGGTTTCCGTGCTGGTGGAGACCCAGGTGGCGGCGACCCTGGTGACGTTCATCACCACCGTCATTCCCGCCGTTCTTTACTCGGGGATGCTGGTTCCGGTCGCGTCGCTGGACAGAGCGGCCCAGACGGTGGCCCATATGCTGCCTGCAATGTATTACACCGACATCGTCCTGGGATGCTTTCTAAAGGGGGTGGGGCCGCGCGTGCTCTGGAAGGACGTGGTCGTGCTCGCCTTTTATGCGGCCGCGCTCTTCGCGACCGGGTACTTTATGTTCAGGAAGAGGCCGAACGCATGAGGAAAGAGGCAAGAGACATGCTGACCCGGACGGTCCTCTGGGGCCGGAGGCTGCGCGTGATGACCGTGAAGGAGCTGCTCCAGTTCTCGCGCGACGTCGTGCTGATTCTCTTCATGGCGTACACCTTCACCGCGGACGTCTATTTGGGCGGGCAAGGGGTCAGCCTGGAGCTTCGGCGGGCGGCGACCTTCTTCCTGGATAACGACCATAGCTACACATCGCGAGAGCTGATGGATCGCTTCCGGCCCTCCTCGTTTGATTTCTCCGGAGAAGTTTCAAGTCCCGCCGAGGGAATCGCACTGCTTGACCGAGGGGACGCCATGGTGGTTTTCGACATCCCGCCGCGTTTCGAGGAGTTGCTATTGACCGGGAAGCCCGCGTCGCTCCAGGTCCAGATAGATTCCACGAACTCGGTGCTGGGGCTGCTCGCGGGAAGCTATTGCAGCCGCATCGTAAGCGCCTTCGGCATGGAAGCGGGACTGCGTCGCATGGGATTAACGGCGGAGAGCCTCAAGCACATGCCCATGATCGTGGACGAACAGAGAGTCTGGTTTAATCCCAACGAGGACGACCGTTGGTTCATGTCGATCGCGGAGCTTCTGAACGTCGTGACGCTCTTCGCGATGCTTCTTCCCGCCGCCGCAATGGTGCGGGAGAAGGAGCGGGGAACCGTGGACCAACTCCTGGTGACGCCGCTTTCCACCCTGCAGATCATGCTTCCCAAGGTGCTCGCCATGACGCTCGTCATAATGATCGGGGTGAACATAAGCCTCTTCGGGATCATGCGCCCCTTTTTCCACGTGCCGATAAGGGGGAGCGTCAACCTGTTCATGGCCGTCACGGCTCTCTATGTTTTCGCGACCTCCGGGCTCGGGCTCCTCATCGCCACTATAGCCCGCAACCTCGGACAGGCCGCGATGCTGACGGTCATGAGCTACGGGCCGATGATCTTCCTCTCGGGGGCCTGGACGCCCCCGGAGGCCATGCCGAAGCTGTTCCGCATCCTCATGGTGACGTCGCCGCTCCATCACTATATCGACGTGAGCTTCGGGGTCCTCCTGAAGGGGGCGGGAACCTCCCTTCTGTGGGATTCCATACTGGGAATGGCGGCGTTCGGGGCGGTGCTCTTCGGGCTCGGCATGTGGAGGCTCAGGCGTCAGTTCTGAGGCGACGCGGCGGGCTCCACCTCCACGACGCCGCTCCGCCGCTTCCCCCTCCCGACCGACAGCACGATTCCAAGGCACGAAAAGACGGCGAACATCGAAAGCCCAAGGCGCAGGCCCAGCATGAATTCCGGAAGGGTCTCGCGGGTTATGGCAGACTCTCCCATTAGGAGCGAGAGGATGAGCGCCGCCGTGGTCATGCTGACGGCCATGCCAAGGGTCCGCATGGCCCCGACCATGCCGGAGGCCACGCCGAAATAGTGCGGCTCGACGCTCCCCATGATGGCCGTCGAGTTGGGCGTGATGAAAATCCCGAAACCCGCGCCCATGAAGCCTGTTTCCAGGACGATGAGCCAGATGGGGGTGCTTGGGGCTATTGTCATGGCGGCTAGGAGGAGCCCGAAGAACGTCATGAGCATTCCGACGCTCGAGAGACGCGCGGGCTCGAAGCGGTCGGCCAGCCTTCCCGCGAATGGGGACGCCAGCACCTGCATGGCCGGCTGGGCGAGGAGGACAAGCCCTGCTTCATGGGCGGTGAATCCCTTGGCGTATTGAAGGAATAGGCTCATGAAGAAGAGCACGCCGAAGGTTGCGGCGTAATTGCCCATGGCGGCGAGGCAGCTCATGGTGAAAAAACGGTTGCCCGTGAGCAGCGACACGTCGAGGAGCGGGCTCTTCAGGCGGCTCTCCAGGGCGAGGAAAAGCCCCATTCCGATCATGCCGGTGACGATCATGGCCGGCCCAACCGGCATTTCCTTCGCATGAGCGGCCCCCAGCATGAAAAGTCCGACGCTCAGGCCGTAGACGAGCGCCCCGCCCCAGTCCATGCGCTCTCCCGAGGCGTTTCGCTTCATCCCGCGCATGCCCGCTATGCACATGGCGATGGCCGAGAGCCCGAGCGGCGCCGACATGAGGAACACGCTCCGCCAGCCGAAGTGGTCGGTGACGAATCCCCCGATGATGGGGCCGGCGGAGAGGCCCGAATAGGTGCAGGCCGACACGATGCCGATCTTTATTCCTCGCATCTCGGGGGGATAAACCGCCGCGACGAGGGCGAGGCTTCCCGCGAGCATCATGGACGCCCCAAGGCCCTGAAAGAATCTTTGGGCCATGACCATCTCCACGCTGCGGGTGAAGCCGAGGGAGAGCGTGAGGGTGGTGAAGACGATGAGCCCCGTCAGGAAGACCTTGCGCTGCCCGACGATGTCCCCCAGACGGCCGAAGGTGAGCATGGTCATGGCGAGGGAAAGCACGTAGAGCTGCTCCACCAGGCCGAGTTGCATGGCGGAGGCCCCGATGTCCCGCCCGAGCGACGGAAGCGCCACGCCAACAGCGGTGAGCATGAACGGGACCATGAATTGAACGATGCAAACGGTGATGAGCACCATCGCGGGCGATGTCGTTTTACTGCCTTGCATGTGCGTGCAACCTCTTGTTTTTATCGGCTTCGGGAGCGTGGGGCTTCGCCCCGTCCCCAAGGCGTTGGTTTCCGGCCAGCATGCTCCCGGCCGCAGGCCGTGAGCAGATGGGTATTATATCTCCTGGAGACCGCAAGTAAACCAACGATTGTTTCATCCGGCACGGTCGCCGCCCTGGTTGTTTTTAATGAACATGCGCGAGGCATGGAGCTACAATCAGAGACATGCGGCGCTGAAATGCCGCCATAGGGACGGCATTGCGCAGCTCCACCAAACCATCATTTTCTATGGGAGACATAAAATTGAAAGCAGGCGCCATTCTATTGGCAGTATTTGCTCTCGGATTCACGGCCAACGTGATTGCGAGTTCGGGGCAGGAGAGTGAAGGGGACGTGAGCAGCAGTCTGACCGCTAAGGTGCTGTCGATGAATTACTCGGATAAGAGCGAGCAGACCAATATCATCACGACAATCGGCAGCATCGTGAATGCCTCCGACACCGGCGCGCAAGAGATCACTGTCGAGGTCAAGTACTTCGACGCAAACCATAACCTGATCGACACTATCACGCAGGCTCTTTACGATATCGTGATCCTCCCGCACCGAGAGGTCTCCTTTCGCGTGCGGGGCGCAGCGGACAAGGCAAGGGAGTCCTATGCTTCCGCTACGGTTGCCATTACGGCCGCAAGCCCCATCGATCCCTCCGAACGCGCATCGAACAACGAAGGCTCGCCCCTGTTTCATGCTCTCATTTCCTGGGCGCCGATGCTGCTGATTATAGGGATTTGGATCTATTTCATAAACAGGATGAAAGGAAAGAACTCGCCTCAAAGCCAGTCGATCCGGCTTATCCAGGAGCAGAACGAACTGTTCACCCGCGAACTGGAGGTCCTGGGGCGCCTTGCAGCAGCAGTGGAAAAGGTTTCATCCCGAAAAACGGACACGCTGCGCGAGGCGGCAGCCGATGCGGACTGACGAGGCTGCTTTGCCTGGGGGCAATCGAAAATGTTGACTGCAAGCGGCGACGGCCCCGGTTGCAAGAACTCCCGAACCATTCCCGACGGTTCGGGAGGAATCCTATGCGGCGCGAGCAAAGCAACCCCTGCGCTAATCGAGCGGAATAACCACTACCTTGCTCTGCGAATTGACCGTTGGTGGAAGGCTGGCGACGGTCACCGGAATGGAATTAGACCTGTTGCTGTTGTCGCGGTTTCTCAATTGCACCAGGAAATGGAATTCATCGCCTACTGTTTTCAATTGCTGCACTACGGCGGAAGGTATCATGACGTGCCCCATCAATGCGGGGAGGGCAACTGTTAGGTAGCCCGCCCAGTTTCCCCCGGAATAGACCTCCACATAAGCTATGCAGGCAACCTGCGAACTCCCCGCGTCCTGTCTGGAAACCTGTTGGTCGCTATTAACGGTCATCGTTGGCAGCAGAGAAAGAGAAAAGCTGTCGGGTATGCTCCAGTTCCAAAAAATATTTCCGCTATCGTCATGGGTAATCTGAAAAGAGTCCGAAGAAATGGTTGGAAAATCTATGACGCCATCGAATTGAAATGTCGACGTCAGCGTGCTCCCTCCGCTTGTAGCCAAGGTAAGGGTGTATGTTCCAGTGGCAAGGGCTTCCGAGAAGTTGACCGAAAAATATGATGAGTCTGTGAGCGCACTGTCATAATGCCAAGAACCGCTCGTCGCATCAAAATAACCTGTAATGGCTTTTTGCTGATAAAATCCAATGGTTCCAAGAGACACCTGAGTTCCGCTCGGATTTTTGAGAACCACCGATGATATGAAATTCTTGCTCGTGACATATGCGCCACTATCGTCCTTTACTTCAAAATAGAGTCTATTATAGACAGATCCGTCTCCATATTCTCTGTGTTGCACCCGAAAAAAGCTGATTTGCGCCGCATAGGCCTGCAAGCTTGTCATCGCCGCCACCAATGATGCCAGAAAGATCAACCTTTTCCCCCATCTTTCGCTTTTCATGCCACTCCCCCTTGTCACCATAGTTTCAGCCCTTTTCCTGTCCTTTTCGCGCCGATGGCATCTCATGTGAGAAACTAAGTTATTAGCATGCTTACATGAATCGAATCTATAGCATATAAATAATCTTTACAATGATTTTGCACGAATTCCCTCGGTAAAAGCATGAGGGCAATTATCCTCGTCGAGGATTGAAAATTACGTTTTTCGTAGGAGCAGCATCCTGTCGCGACGTTGCGCCAGTCGCGGCGGGATGCTGCTCCTAAAGCAGAATAAGCCCGCCAGTTCAATACTTTTAAACCTTAACGAGTATAACTACGCATGCATCCAACCAGCTAAATTATAAGCCTATAATCAGTGGAACACTTTCACGGGGATCTTGGTTTGAAGGAATGAACTTTTTTTTGATATATACAATCTTCTGTCCTTGACAGACGTTCAGATTTATCGCAGACTCGCAGGTGGAAAAGGAATGGGGGCTTTGGCGGGGATGGGGATCGCAGCGTTGGCTGCGCGCGGGTGGCGCCCGTGCAGTCGGGTTCAGGGTGTTGTTTCCTGGTGCGACATGATTCATGCCCATCGCGGCTCCAAGTAGATTCAACGGCGACAGAGGCGGGATGCAAAGGCTCGCCGGTCTGTCCGCGAACGGCCCGGACGGTTGGGGCGCTCCGCAAACGGGATGCGGGGCGTTCGGAGCGCCGGGGCGATGCCGCGGACGGCTGAGCCCCAACGCGATCAACTACCACTCAAGGAGAGAATGCGATGATGCTGCAGGATTTCTACCGGGAAGTTATGAAAGTCAACCAAATGGACGACAATCAGGACAAGGCCGATGCATCCAAGGCCGTTTTCGAGAAACTGAACGCTTACCAGTATCCGCAGTATTTCAACTGGGCCCAGGAAATTTTTGAAGACATGCACGTCAAGGAGCGTGGCGACCAGTTGGCGCTCATCTGGGTGCATCTCGACACCGATGAAGAGCAGCGCTACACCTACGTCGAGATGGCGCAAAAAGGAAACCAGGCGCTCAATTTGTTCCGCAAGGCGGGCGTAAAGAAGAGCGACGTCGTATATGCGATGATTCCTTCCGTGCCGGAAGCCTGGTTCACCACCTTCGCGGCCGTAAAGGGCGGGCTCATTACGGTGCCGACCGCCATGACGATGACCGTTCGGGAGCTCGAGTACCGTTTTGAAACGTACGCTCCGGACGTGGTGCTGGCGGACAAGGTTTCCGCTCCCCTTATCGACGAGGCGCTGAAGAACGTGGGCGCGACGCCCAAGGCGAAAATCATCCTCGGCGAAATGGACGGGTGGAAGAGCTACAAGGAAGCCGACGGCGAAAGCGTGCAGGCCGAGGCGGAAAAAACGAGCCCTGACGATATCATCCTCTGCTTCTTCACGTCCGGGACGACGGGCATGGCAAAGCGCGTCGCCCACACGGCTTCCTCCTATCCTGTCGGCCACCTCTCTACGGCGAACGTAATGGGCGTGCGTCCCGGCGACGTCCACAACAACCTGAGCCAGCCCGGATGGGCCAAGTGGGCTTGGAGCTGCTTTTTCTCTCCGCTGAACCTCGGCGCGACTACGAGCGGTTTCCACTATGACAGCAAGCTCGACATCAAGAAATACCTGGCGACCGTGGCGAGATGCAAAGTGAACACCTTCTGCGCCCCACCAACCGCCTGGAGAGCTTTTATCTTGCAGGACCTCGGCCAGTTCGATTTCAGCGCCCTTCGCGAATCCCTGAGCGCGGGCGAGCCCCTCAACCCGGAAATCATCCAGACGTGGCAGAAGTACACGGGCACGGAAATCCGCGATTTCTACGGTCAGACCGAATCGACGGTCATGATCGGCAACCCGCCGTGGCGGAAGGGGAAGATCGTCCCCGGCTCGTTCGGCTATCCATCGTATCTTTTCGACATCGTCATCCTGGACGATGAAGCCAAGGAAATCGCGAAGCCCGACGAAGTGGGCCACATCGCGGTGCGGCTTGACAGATGGCGCGCCAAGGGGCTTTTCAAGGAGTACATCGGCAATCCCGAGAAAATGAGCGAAGTGTTCGTCGGCAACTATTACTACACGGGCGACCGCGCCTCCTTCGACGAGAAAGGCAACTGGTGGTTTGTCGGGCGCGCGGACGACGTCATCAAGTCGTCCGACTTCCGGATCGGCCCCTTCGAGGTGGAGAGCGCCCTGGTGGAGCACCCGGCTGTCGCAGAGGCGGCGGTTGTCGGAAGCCCCGATCCCAAGAGATGGCAGCTCGTGAAGGGCTTCGTCATCCTGGCCCCCGGCTACGAGCCGTCGCGCGAGCTCGCGTGCGAGATTTTTGCGCACTGCCAGAAGGTGCTCGCCAAGTTCAAGATCCCGCGCATTATCGAGTTTGTGCCCGAGGTCCCGAAGACCCTGAGCGGCAAGATCCGCAGAATCGAACTGCGGGAGATCGAAATCGAGACCAAGAAAAAGAACGAGAGGGGAGCCCAGGAGTATTTCCATCACGAGTTCCCGGAACTGAAATCCTCCTAGGATTTTCGGCAGGGCCTGCTGCGCCCGGCGCTCCCCGCGACCTCGCGGGGGGCGTCCCCCCACCCTTTCCCTCCACGATTTGATTCTCCACTGGCAATGGCCCGATGGGTCATTATGCGCCTTTCCATATAATGCACATTGCCTTATAAATAACAATGTTTCGCCTGTCGCGGGCGGCGCCGCAGGAGAGCGGCGCGGGGACGGGCGGGCCGTAAATATCCTTAATGGAGAGAGATATCCGGAAAGGAGGCTATCCAATGGCGGAGTGCGGAAAGTGCGGGGCGAAGATTGAGCCCGACGAGACCTATGAACATGCGGGGCGGACGATGTGCGAGGATTGCTACCTGGACGTCGTTTCAAAGCCGAAGACCTGCGATCCCTGGGCGGTCCACACCGCGAAGAGCTGCATGAACACTCAGGCGGGACTTACTCCAGCTCAAGAGGAGATCCTGGCGCTCCTCCGGAAGGGGCCTGTCACCAAGCCCGAAGCGTGCAAGCAGCTAAAGATGGACCAGGACGAGCTGGAGAGGAACTTTGCGGCGCTCAGGCACATGGAGCTTGCACGGGGCTGCAAGGTGGACGGGCAGGTTTGCCTGACGCTCTTCAATGACGCGGCCCATTAAAATATCCACATATAAACTATTCTGAGAGGGAATGAGACCGGCTCGCGGACGGGGGAAGCGAATCTGTCCGCGGGTCTGCTCACCAGAGGAGGAGTGCATGCTGCCCGTTGAAGTGCTGAAAGACGTCTATTGGGTTGGGGCTATCGACTGGGATATCCGCGACTTTCACGGCTATCTGACGCCAAAGGGGTCCACCTACAATTCTTTCCTCGTGATGGACGAGAAGATCACGCTTTTCGACGCCGTGAAGGCTCCGTTCAAGGACGAGCTGCTCGAGAGGATATCGAAGGTGGTCGATCCCAAAAAGATCGATTACCTGGTGGTGAACCACGTAGAGATGGACCATTCGGGGTCCCTGCCGCAGGTCGTGGACCTCATCAAGCCGGAGAAGTTGTTTTGTTCGGCCATGGGAAAGAAGGCGCTGCTGGAGCATTACCGTAGGGAGGACTGGCCCTACGAGGTGGTCGGAACGGGAGCTTCCGTCAGCCTTGGCTCCCGGAGCGTGCAGTTCATCGAGACCCGCATGCTGCATTGGCCGGACAGCATGTTCTCCTATCTTCCAGAGGATCGTCTTCTCATATCGAGCGACGCCTTCGGGCAGCACTGGGCTACGAACGAGCGGTTCGACGACCAGGTCGATTCCGTAGAGCTGATGGGGCATGCGGCGCGCTACTACGCCAACATCCTGCTGCTCTATTCGCCGCTGGTGCAGAAGCTCCTGGGGACTGTGCAGAAAATGGATGTCCCGATCGACGTCATCGCCCCGGACCATGGGCTTATCTGGCGCAACGACCCGAGCCGCATCCTCGCCGCTTACGATTCCTGGAGCAAGCAGGAAGCGAAGCGAAAAGCCGTCGTCATCTTCGACACCATGTGGCACAGCACGGAGAACATGGCCAAGGCCGTCGCCGACGGACTGCTCGAGGAGGGCGTTTCGGTCAAGATGATGGACCTGCGCGTGGCGCACCGGAGCGACGTCATCACGGAGCTTCTCGACGCGAAGGGGGTCGTGCTCGGCTCCTCTACGCTCAATAACGGGATGCTTCCGCGCATGGCGGACATCCTCTGCTACGTGAAGGGCCTGCGCCCGGCGGGGAAAGTCGGCGCGGCGTTCGGCTCCTACGGCTGGAGCGGCGAGGCGGTGAAGCTGCTCACCCAAACCCTGGAAGAGATGAAAGTGGAAGTTCTCGACCCCGGCTTGCAGGTGAAGTTCGTCCCTGGCAAGGAGGACTTGAAAAAGTGCGTCGAACTGGGGAAGAAAATCGGCGCGGCGGTCAAGGCCGCGACGTAGCGCTCACTCCCCGTGGTCGAATAAGCGGAAAAAAGAAAAGCCGGACGGGGTCTTTCGCCTTCGCCTCCTCCGGCTTTTGGCGTTTCCTATTTGCCCCTTTGGGCCTCGGCCGCCTTGGCCTTCGTCAGGATGGCGTCGAGGATTCCTCCGGTCTTCTTCAGTTCGCTTTCCATTTCCTGGAGCAGCTCGGGCGGGAGGGTCTGTGGGGCCTGCTCCCAAAGCTCGCGCAGCTCCTTGGCCTTCCGGACGGTTTCGGCGAGCTGGCGCTGCCATTCGGCGCGCGCGGCGGGAGCGGCGGTGATCTCCTCGTGCTCGGAGGGTTGTAGGTCGATGGTCTCGCCCATCTGCGGCAGGACGGTCTTGAGGCCGAAGCGGTTATGCACCTCGCGGGCCAGCACCTCACTCGCCTCGCGCTCGCCGTGTATCACGTACACTTTCATGTCCGGGTTCTGGAAATTTCCGACCCACGCGAGCAGGTCCGACTGCCCGGCGTGGGCGGAGAAGCCACCGATGGTGAACACCTTGGCCCGCACGAGGATGTTTTCGCCAAAAACCTTGACGCTCTTGGCCCCGTCGACGATCTTTCGCCCGAGCGACCCCTCCGCCTGGAAGCCCGCGATGACCATGGCCGACCCCTGCCGCCACAGGTTGTGCTTGAGATGGTGCTTGATGCGGCCCGCCGTGCACATGCCGTTGCCCGCGATGACTATGGCGCGGCCTTCGCGCTGGTTGATCTCCATCGAGTCCTGCGTGGTGCGCGAGAGGCTAAGCTCCGGGAAGTTGAAGGGGTCATGCCCCTGGTTGACGATGGCGAGCGCGTCTTCGTCGTAGAACGCCCGCATCCGACGAAAGATTTCGGTCGCCGCTATGGCGAGCGGGCTGTCGAGGTAGACGGGCATCGACGGGATCAGCTTCCGCCGAAAGAGGTCGCCCAGCACGTAGAGTATTTCCTGGGTCCGCTCCACCGCGAAGGCGGGGATGATGACCTTTTCGTTGTGGGAGGAGCTGTAGTGGATGGCCTCGATGAGCTCCGACTTGCTGTCGTCGAAGGACTTGTGGTTCCGGTTGCCGTAGGTGGATTCGACGAAAAGGGAGTCGGCGGCGGCGACGGCGTAGGGGTCTTGCACGATCAACTGGTCCTTGCGGCCAAGGTCGCCGGAAAAGACGATCTTGTGGCACTTGGAATCGGTCCCGCACCACATTTCCAGAATGGAGGAGCCGAGGATGTGGCCCGAGTTTCTAAACCTTACCTGCATGTCGGGTGAAAGCCGGAGCATTTCATTGATTTCGATCGGCTGGAAAAGCGGCAGGCACGCCTCCGCGTCCGCCACGGTGTAGAGCGGCTCGACGTCCGGATCGCCCCTCCGCCGGTTCTTGCGGCTTTCCCACTCGGTTTCCATTTCCTGGATGTTGGCGGAATCGAGCAGCATGATCTTGCATAGCTCGGCGGTTGGCAGGGTGCAGTAGATTTTCCCTTTGAAGCCGTCCTTCACCAGTTTGGGAAGGCGGCCGCTGTGATCGATGTGCGCGTGGGTGAGGAGCACGGCGGATATATCCGCGGGATCGAAGGGCCACTCCTGGCGGTTCAGAGCTTCCGTGGTCCTGCCGCCCTGGAAAAGTCCGCAATCGACCAGGTATTTTTGACCGTCGTTCAGGTAGAAGCAGGAGCCGGTGACCTGTCCGGCAGCCCCGAGGCAAGATATCCGCATAACTTCTCCAATGCAGTGTGTGTGGCGCCGTTGCGCGTTCGAGAAGCGCGGGGCTTCCGGCGCGCCGTGGGCGGAAGCCCGCAAAACGCGAAGCACTATACCGCAGGCGGGAGCCGCCGCCAATCGCAATTTCGCCCCGTTGTTCGCGGGGCGAAGGGGCTGCGCTGATCCCGTTTTGCCTGGCGCTCTATTTTGGTTGTCAGTTTGTCTACAAAAAGTTAAGGAGCCATGATATATAAGAGATTTCCGAAAAGGAGGCTGGCTTGAAAAAGGGTCAGAAGACGCTTCCATACCAGGATCACTATTTCCACCGGGCGAAGAAGGAAAACTACCTCGCGCGGGCGATATACAAGCTGGAGGAAATCCAGAAGAAATACAATATCCTGAGACAGGGTGACCGCGTCCTGGACCTGGGCGCGGCGCCGGGATCGTGGATGCAGCTGACGAGCCGCATTATCGGCTCCCGGGGGGTGCTCGTCGGGGTGGACCTGAAGCCGATCACTCACCCTTTTCCGGGTTTCGTCACCGTCATGGAGCGTGATATATTCGACCCGGCTTTCGCCGAGGAACTGGCGGTCGCCTACGCTCCCCTCGACGTGGTGCTGAGCGACATGGCCCCCGCCACGTCCGGGTTCCGCGTGGCGGACAGCGCCCGCTCCGAGCTTCTCGTCGAGCAGGCGTTGCGCCTCGCCCGGTTGACGCTTCGCCCCGGAGGTCATTTCCTCGTCAAGATCTTCCAGGGCTCGGGCTTCCACGAAATGATCCTGGAGGTGAAGAAATCCTTCGGGTGGGTCAAGGTGGTGAAGCCGGATGCGTCACGCAAGGAGAGCAAGGAAATTTACATCCTGGGGATGCGCTTCAAAGGGCGGACGGAGGCCCCGGAGCCGGGAGCGGAGCCGGAGGCGCCGCCGGAATGAGAGCGATATTCTGGAAACCTGCGCGGCCCTGCCGCGCCGCATTGCATAAGACTGCATTTTATCAACAGACAAGGGAGGATGTTTCATGTCCGGTCATTCAAAATGGGCGACCATACGCCACAAGAAGGGCGCGGCGGACGCCAAGCGCGGCAAGGTTTTTACGAAGCTTATCAAGGAATTGACGGTTGCGGCTCGCATGGGCGGCGGAGACCCGCTGGGGAACCCCCGGCTCCGCGCGGCGGTTGCCGCGGCCAAGGCTGAAAATATGCCCAAGGACAATATCGACCGGGCCATCAAGAAGGGCGCCGGCGAGCTGGATGGCGTGAATTACGAGGAAATCAATTATGAAGGCTACGGCCCCGGCGGCGTCGCGGTCCTGGTGGAAGTCATGACGGACAACCGCAACCGCGCGGCGAGCGAGGTGCGTCATGCCTTCAGCCGGAGCGGCGGGAGCCTCGGCGAGGCGGGCTGCGTCTCCTGGATGTTCGACAAGCGCGGGACGATCGTCTTCAACAAGAGCGAATATTCAGAAGAGGAAATCATGGAGTTGGCCCTCGAAGCGGGCGCCGAAGACGTCAACGACCAGGAGGATCAAGTCGAAGTGGTGACCTCCATGGCGGACTTCGAAGCGGTCAAAAACGCCTTCGATGAAAAGGGCATGAAGTACGAGCTTGCTGAAATCGCAATGGTTCCCCAGACCAGCATCCGCATCGAGGAGGAGAAACTGGCCCAGCAGATCCTCAAACTGATGGACGTCCTGGAAGACCTGGACGACGTGCAGAACGCCTACGCCAACTTCGACATCCCGGATGAAATCATCGACGCGATAGCCTGACGGCGGCGCAAAGGCGGCGGAAGACAGAACCCATGCCATCATGCATCATTGGAATCGATCCGGGGTCCCGGTTCACGGGCTACGGAATTGTGGAGGGTGATGGACGCGGCCTGCGCCATGTTGCGAGCGGCGTTGTGCGGCTGAACGCCGCCGCGCCGTTCCCCGAACGGCTGGGCGCGATCTATCGTGGCGTCCGCGCCCTGATAGAGGAGTTCCACCCCGACGCCATGGCGGCGGAGGACGTCTTTTTCGCCCGCAACGTGAAAAGCGCCCTGCGGCTCGGGCAGGCGCGCGGGGCGGCCGTACTGGCCGCCGTCAACGCCGGGCTTCCCGTGCACGAATACAGCGCCCTCGAAATCAAGCAGGCGGTCGTGGGATACGGGCGGGCAGAGAAGGAGCAGGTGGGCCGCATGGTCTCCATCCTACTGCAACTGCGGGGCGAACTCAACGCGAACGCCTCTGACGCTCTCGCCGCCGCTGTCTGCCACCTGAACGCGGCGCAGTCCAAGGCGCGCTGGAGCATGAAAGAATAGCCCATGATATGCCGCCTCGAAGGAAAGCTTTACCATAAGTCCCCCGATCATATTATAATAGACGTGCATGGAGTGGGATACTGCGTGCACGCCCCCCTCAGCACCTTTTACGAACTGCCCGACGTGGGCCAGACGGTTTCCTTGAATATCCACACGCACGTGCGCGAGGATGCGCTGCTGCTTTTCGGCTTCCGGACGATGGCCGAAAAGGAGATGTTCCTGCACCTCATCACGGTGAACGGCGGCGGGCCGCGCCTTGCCGCCAACATCCTCTCGAGCGTGAGCGCGGAGGACCTGCGGCGGGCGGTGCTCTCGCAGGATCGCGGCAAGTTGCAGGGGGCCCCGGGAGTGGGGAAGAAGATCGCTGAGCGCATCATCCTGGAGCTCAAGGACAAGGTGAAGAGCAAGGGGGAGGCCGAGGAGCGCCCCGCCGTCCCGCGTGTGTGCGAGGATGTGT
>CALFXO010000154.1 GCA_937958025.1 uncultured Syntrophobacteraceae bacterium | reverse complement strand
GCACGCCGCCAGCGTTCATTCTGAGCCAGGATCAAACTCTCCAGTTTTTTCCTGCACTAATTCTCTCTAGACTTGCTAGGCCCAGCACGTTCTTCCCGCTATTTAGTTTCCAAAGAACAGCTCCTTCATGCAAAGGAGCTTCTATTTAAAGCTTTATCGCTTTTCTGTCAAGGAGTTTTTTAAGGTGTTTTTTGTTGCGCCATGGAGCCGCACTCAACCTGTCTTTGCAAGGTTCCTCTTCTTGGAGTATGCGGCCGCTTCAAGCCCAGCCACACAGCCCTCGCCAACAGCCTTGGCAACTTGCCATGGGGGACCGCAAATGTCTCCCGCGGCGTATATGCCAGGAATGTTGGTCTCCTGCTTCTTGTTGACAGCGATATATTTCATCGTTTCCATATCGAGATTCACATCGAGCTTGGCGGCTATCCCCAGCGCCCCCTTCGCCCCCAGTTCGATAAAGATGCCAGATGCTTCGATGCGCTCACCACTGTCGAGCACGACAGCCTCCACCCCGCCTCCGCTGCCCGTTATTGCCTTTACTCGGCGTCTGGGATGCTTGATTATGGCGCTGCGCTCCACGTGGTAGAGCAAGTTTTCATTGATATTGAGTTCGTCGTAAACGAGATGAACCTCCCGCGCTATCAGGAGAAGGTGCAACGCCCCTGTTGCGGCGGCGCTTTCAGAACCCGCGACGACAACCACTTGGTCCCGGAAGAAATTCCCGTCGCAGTCAACGCAATAGCTAACGCCCTTTCCCAACAATTCCTTCTCGCCCGGTGCATTCAGGTGGTTGCGCGCGACGCCCATTGCCAGAATTACCGTCCATGCTGCAATCTTTTCTCCTGATTCCATTTCAAGGTGGAAGCGTTCGTCATCGCCTCGAACGATATCGACAACGTCCTGATCAAAGAACACCGCTCCGGCCTTTTCCGCCTGCGCCCTGCCCTGCTCTAGCAATTCACCGCCCGTCACCGTCGAATCCAGGCAGCAGTAGTTTTCGATGTGCGCCTTATAGAGCGAACTCTTCTGCATCCGACCAAGCACCGCCACCCTTACCTTGCTCCTGGCGGCATGGAGCGCGGCCTGCAATCCTCCAGGACCGCTTCCCAGGATCACCACATCGTACTCGAAACTTAGTGCATCTGACATATCAACCTCCTTATCCCGGCATCCCGGGGCCATCATCCGAAAACCCAACGCCTTGACTCTTTTCCAAACCCAAAGTAAAAATAAGTCTCTGCTCAATGATTCACCATCCCGGATGCCTCTTTTTTCAGAGCGCTCTGCAATGTGGTGGATAGGAACGCAACCGAAATCTTTTCCAAGAGAAACAACCCATGGCTCAAGATCCGCCCCACATCGAAAACCATATCAAGGTCTCGGCAGCCCTTATTATTCAGGGCGACCGCATTTTTATAGCACAACGGCCCCCGCACAAGGCTCACGCGCTTTACTGGGAGTTTCCGGGTGGGAAGACGGAGCCCGGCGAAAGCCCAGAGGAGTGCCTGCGCCGGGAAATATGGGAGGAACTACGGCTCAGAGTGCACGTCGGCGACCTTTTCAAGCACGTCCACTATCACCACAAAGACCATCATATCGATCTCTATGCTTATTGGTGCTCTATCGAGCAAGGGGAACTGGAACTCCGCGAACACGAAGCGTGCTACTGGGCAAGAGTCGATGAATTACAGTGCTTTCAGTTCACGCAGGCTGACAGGCAGGTGGTGGGTTGCCTCGAAGGCTTCCACCGGCTGCCCTATTTGGGAACGTGCCATTGAGGCATCCTTCGGCCCAGCATCCGGAGTATGAAACCGAGATAGGCAGCAGGATTCGCGTTCCGACTCAAATTATCGGCAGCCGATTTCCCGGAATCCCCTAGGCCCCATGTGCAACGTCTTTCCAGGCAAGCGCGGCCTCAGGATCTGTAGTCTGCGTTAATGTTTACATAGTCGTGCGAAAAGTCGCATGTGTAGGCTGTGAAACTGCCGTTCCCCAAGCCTAGTCTCAGGCGAACAACGATTTCCTTTTGTTTGAACACCTGCGATGCCTTCTCCTCCACATCGGGGGAAGAAACGGGCGCTCCGTTTTGCATCACGCACACATCATCGAAGTAAAGCGTCACGCGCTCGGGTTCCAGAGGAACGCCTGCTCTGCCTGCTGCCGCAACAATACGCCCCCAATTGGCGTCCTGACCGAAAAAGGCCGTTTTCACCAACGGGGAGTTCGCAATGGTGAGAGCGACGCGTTTTGCACTCGCATCGTCGACGGCGCCTGTTACTGAAATCTCTATAAACTTGGTCGCCCCCTCGCCATCAGAAACCAGCTGCTTCGCCAAATCGGTCAGAACGGCAAGCAGGCCGATTCCAAACCGCGCGCCATCCGGACCCATTGGGTCCTCTATGCGGGGATTTCCTGCGCATCCGCTCGCAAGCGCGATCAGGGTGTCATTAGTGCTCGTGTCCCCGTCGACCGTAATGGCGTTGAAAGAACGATCAGCCCCTTTTCCCAGCCAATATTGCAGCGGTTCAGGTTCAATGGCGGCGTCCGTGCAGATAAAAGCGAGCAACGTCGCCATATCAGGGGCGATCATCCCCGATCCTTTGGCTATCCCGCCAATAGTCACGATTTTTCCCCCGATATCGCCCTTCCAGTTCGCCATTTTGGGAACGGTGTCCGTGGTCATGATGGCCCGCGCCGCCTTGGCCCAGTTGTCGGGAGACAAGCCCGCTGCAAGCTCTGGCGCCGCCTTCTCGAACGACTCGATCACTAACTGAGGTCCGATAACCCCAGTCGAGGCCGCCAGGATCGACTCCTCGGGAACCCGGAGCGCCGCAGCCATGATTTGACATGCCGCCCGCGCCCTCCGTAGTCCTTCATCCCCGGAGCACGCGTTTGCGTTGCCGGCGTTAATAAGGACGCCTTTAATCTCTCGCGGATTTTTGAGCCGCTCGCGGCAAAGCTGAACAGGGGCGGCGCAAAACCTGTTCCTTGTAAAAACTCCGGCGCTTACCGCCGCATCCCCATCTGCCGCGATCAACGCCATATCCAGGCGTCCTTTGTAACGCATCCCGCTTTCAGCCGCGGCGACGCCAAACCCGGGGACTACGAAGGAAGATCTATTTACCGCAGCATTTCTTATATTTTTTTCCGCTTCCGCAGGGACATGGATCGTTTCGGCCAATTTTGGTCTCCTTTCTCACGTTGGGGCGCGGGGCCTCGGAACCAGCACCCACTGCGTTAAAAGCCACCTGTTTTTCTTCTTGTTCTTTCTTGAGTTCCTGCACCTGCTCCTCACGCTGGATCTGGATTTGGAAAAGCAGGCGGACGGTCTCCTCCTTGAGTCGGGCGATCATCTCATCGAACATCTCGTGTCCCTCCCGCTTGTAGGCAATAAGCGGGTCCTGTTGCCCATAGCCGCGAAGGCCGATGCCCTCCTTGAGATGGTCCATATTCAGGAGATGTTCTTTCCACAGGCTGTCGACCGTCTGGAGTAAAACGTATCCCTCGAGATCCCGCATCATGATTTGGCCGAACTCACTCTCCCTGGCGGCATAGCGTTCCCTAGAGCGGCGGAGTAGATCGTCGCGAAGCTCCGACTGGGAGTATTCCGCCAAAGACTCTTTCGTATATTCCGGCGCCAGCCCGAAGATCCGGGTTGCTTCGGAATTGAGGCGATCGATGTTCCAGTCCTCTGCATAGGTCTTTTCGTCGGAGCATTCGGAGATCAAGTCATCGATCAACTCTTCGGCCATATCGAGGGCGACGCTCTTTAGATCGCCTCCCATGATGGCCTCTCGCCGCTGGCGATAGATGATCTCCCTCTGGAGGTTCATCACGTCGTCAAATTCGATTAGCTGCTTACGAATGCTGAAGTTCTGCGCTTCCACTCGCGCCTGGGCGTTTTCTATCGCACGGGTCACGAGCCCGTGTTCAATGGGTTCGTCCTCCTCCATGCCTATACGCTGCATGAGACCGGAAAGACGGTCCGCCGCGAATATCCGCATGAGATCATCTTCAAGAGAGAGGTAGAACCGTGAAGAACCCGGATCGCCCTGACGTCCGGAACGGCCTCGGAGCTGGTTGTCGATGCGTCGGGCCTCATGCCGTTCCGTGCCAATGATGTGCAGTCCGCCAAGGTCCGCGACGCCTTCACCCAACACGATATCCGTTCCGCGGCCCGCCATGTTCGTCGATATGGTGACGGCGCCCCGCTGCCCCGCGTTGGCTACGATTTCGGCTTCCTTCTCGTGCTGCTTGGCATTAAGCACCTGATGGGGAACGCCCTCGATCTTGAGCTTCTGGCTAAGCTTCTCCGACTTGTCAATGCTGACCGTACCCACCAGCACAGGACGTCCGGCGCTGTGCAGTTCCTTAATCTCCCGGGCGACAGCGCGAAACTTCTCCTTTTCCGTCCGATAGATGCAGTCGGGATGATCCGTTCGGATCATCTTCCTGTGAGTCGGTATAACAACGACGTTCAGCTTGTAGATTTTTGCGAATTCCTCCGCTTCCGTATCCGCCGTGCCTGTCATGCCGGAAAGTTTGTCATACATGCGGAAATAATTCTGGAACGTGATCGAAGCGAGGGTCTGGTTCTCGTTCTCGATCTTCACGTTTTCCTTGGCTTCCAAGGCTTGGTGCAGGCCGTCGCTGTATCGGCGGCCTGGCATGAGGCGGCCAGTAAATTCATCGACGATGATCACCTTGCCGCCCTTGACGATGTAATCGACATCCTTCTTGAAAAGCACGTGCGCGCGCAGGGCCTGCTGCACGTGGTGCAGGATATCCATGTGGCGAGGATCATAAAGGTTTTCAACCCCGATGAGTCCTTCCACCTTGGCCACGCCTTCCTCTGTCAGCGAGACGGCCCGGCTTTTTTCATCCTGGCTGTAATGGCTCTCCTCCCTAAGATTGGGGATGATGCGGTTGATCCGATAGTAAAGTTCGGTCGATTTTTCCGCCGGACCCGAAATAATAAGCGGCGTCCGCGCCTCATCAATCAGAATGCTATCCACTTCGTCGACAATCGCGTAATTGAGCTCCCTCTGCACCATGTCGTCCAGACGGAATTTCATATTGTCGCGCAGGTAATCGAAGCCGAACTCATTGTTTGTGCCATAGGCTACGTCTGATGCATAGGCTGCCTTGCGCTCGCGGTCATCCAGTCCGTGGACAATGCAGTCGACGGTTAGTCCGAGGAATCTGTAAACCTTGCCCATCCATTCACTGTCGCGCTTTGCCAGATAATCATTGACGGTTACGACGTGCACTCCCTTGCCGGTCAATGCGTTCAGGTACACGGGCATCACCGCAACAAGCGTCTTGCCTTCACCTGTTTTCATTTCGGCTATTGATCCCTGGTGGAGCACTATGCCGCCGATCATCTGCACGTCGTAAGGCCGCATGCCAAGGATTCGCGCCGACGCCTCGCGTACGACCGCAAAGGCTTCCGGCAGAAGGTCGTCGAGCGGCTCTCCGTTGTCCAAACGCTGACGGAACTCGACGGTCTTAGCCTGCAACGCGGCGTCACTCAGTCCCCGGATGGAGGGTTCAAAGCCGCCCGCCAAATCCACCAGCGGGGCTATCCTCTTGAGCGTGCGATCATTTTGACTTCCGAATATTTTCTTGAGAAATGCGCCAATCATGGTCTGTGAGATTCTCCGTTCTGGTCTAATCCTTCTTTAGAGGCTTCTCGCTCCTGACCTCCATGACCATAGCCACTTCATCACAGTCTGGAAACTTGGGGCAATGGATGCAATCCGCCCATATTTTCTGAGGGAAGATATTCTTGTCAACAGGCCGAAATCCAACCCGTTCAAAAAAACCTGTTTCATAGGTGAGAACGAAAAGAGTGGGAATCTCAAGTCCGACGGCCTCCGCTATGCAAGCTTCCACGAGTCGTCTGCCCACGCCCGCTCCCTGGTGCGATCCCAAAACGGCCAATGATCTCACCTCCGCGAGATCCTCCCAGATCATATGAAGGCTGCAGCAGCCAATGATGCGCCCATCCTTTTCATCGACAAAGACGAAAATGTCCCGCAGGTTCGTATATAGTTCGCTGAGCGACCGCGCCAGGAGTTTTCCCTGAGCGGCGAAAGTCGCCAGCACCTGATGTATGGATCTTACATCGCTTATTTTCGCTTTTCGAACCACTGGTCGTCACCCCGTCAGCATTCTCCCGCACCAAGCGGAAGTGTGCAATCTCTCGCCCCGAGAAAATAGTCATTCTCGATGCGCGCCAATTCCAAACTTTTTTGTATAACACACGATAACCGTATTTTAAAGAACCGTGGAAAAAATGTTGCATGCACCGCTTTCATTTATGATAAACGAATGGAATTCCGACTTAATGATTATGGATAGTCGCTATCTAAAATAATGGTGGTATTATAGTTAAATAATAGTTGCTGTATCATCCCCGGCAACGTATAAGCCAGGAAGCGAGGTTGCACGAATATGGAAAAAAGAGATTTTACCAGGATCACATTCAAGACCGAAGCGATTGTGAGTCTCAAGGACCAGGAAATCCGGGGTGAGGTGAAGAACCTGAGTCTTAAGGGGATGTTCCTGTTGACCCCGAAAAAGATAGATATGAATGAAGAGGCGACCATCAGGATTTTGCTGTCGGGTGCGTCGTCGGAGCTATTCATTGGCGTCACTGGACTAGTGGTGAGAGTAGAAGAGAACGGCGTTGCATTTCAGCTAACGGGGATGGATCTCGACTCTTTTATCCATCTCAAGAATGTCATTGCCTACAACGAGGGCGACGAGGGGAAGGTCATGGAAGAGTTCTTCAAATTCATGTCGCGCGCATAATGGGAAAAGGCGGGAAGCCGTAGTCTGAACCATCGTTGAGGAGAGAATCTCAAAAATTCAGGTTATCGGTGTGACGAAGGAACATTTACCGGGCCTTTTCCTCATAAGTACGTAGAAAGCCCCTACTCCTCCGTCGTAGGAGCGCGCCGATGCAAAGGCGAGGACAAGGCGTTTAAGGGGCGCACGGGTCAGCCATGCCACGAGATTCTCTTTTAAGACCGGCTTGCGCTCCCGTGAGTTCAAACCCCGCCCTGAAATGATGAGAACGCAACGGAGTCCCCGCACAAAGCTCTCATGGAGGAATTTCAGGACAACGTCGTACGCCTGATCGCGTTTAAACCCGTGAAGGTCCACATAGTCCTGGTAGCTGAAATCTCCGTTGCGCAATTTCTTGAGAATTTTTGGGGAAAGCCCCATAACTGCGCCGTCAACGTATTCGTCGGAATAGCTCAGCTCAAAGGAGCCCTCCCCTGAAACCAACTGCATCAGTTGCAGCATTACCTCCTCATCTTCCTGCATCCGGAAGCGAGGGGATTGTTTCGCGGGGGAAGGCGGGGGCACCCGCTCCGCCTGCTTTCCAGCCAGGGGCGTCACGTCTGCCATGGCAGCCATGAAAAGGGCGTCCTCATCCTCCGCTGCTCTCGCCGCTGGAGCGGCAGTAGGTTGGGGCGGAAGTTTTTTCGGGGCGCGCTCGTTTGGAGACTTCCGCAAGTGTTGATCTAATCCATCAAAAGGGTTATAAAAACCCTGCAATTCAGCGTCGTTTCGGGAAGACCGATGAGTTCGGACAGAGGTGCGTTTCTTTTTGCGGGGCATCGTTTTCCCTTTCTTTTGGTTGATTTTAATATCATAGGAGAATGTGTTAGGAAACCCCTTCATGGAACCGCCAATCGTCATTGGAAATTCATCTGATCTGCATAATCTGATAGGAGAGCTGGAGCGCGTTGAGCACATCGCCATCGACACCGAATCCAACAGCTTTTATGCCTATTATGAAAGAGTGTGTCTTATCCAGATATCCACGGTCGAAAAGGATTATATTATCGATCCCCTGGCAGTAGAGGATATACAGCCGCTGAAAGAGGTCTTCCTGGACCCTGGGATTGAGAAGATATTCCACGCCGCGTCGAACGACATAACTGGCCTAAGGAGGGACTTCGGTTTCGAGGTCGCAAACTTATTTGATACAGCCTTGGCCAGCAAGATGTTGGGACGCCAGCACTTGGGACTGGCTGCCATCCTGGACCATCACTTTGGTGTGCAACTCGACAAAAAATGGCAGAGGCACAATTGGGGAAAGCGTCCTCTCTCAGAGGAGCAAATCAACTATGCCCGCCTCGATACGCATTATCTCATCCCGCTTCGGATACGACTCGTCGAGGAATTGACAGAGAAAGAAATCATGGCGCAGGCGAGGGAGATGTTCGGCAAGGCTTGTGCTCAGGAATCCCAGGAAAGGGTGTTTCAACCTGAAGGGTTCATACGCTTGAGTGGGGCCCGATCGCTCGACTCCGTCGGGAGAAGGGTCCTTCGGTCCCTCTATGTCTATCGGGACAAAGAGGCAAGGCGGCGCGACCGCGCTCCGTTTCGGATATTCCCCAATGAGGCGCTAGTGCGGCTGGCGGCTCATCGCCCTTCCAGCATCAAGGAGTTTGCCAGGGTGAAAGGGCTGCCCCGATTCTACCGCAAGGGGCGTGCGGCGTATGAACTGCTGGAGGCCATTCGGGAGGTTTGGGAAAACTTGGAGAAGCCCCCCTCTCCAGTTGAAGTTGCAGCGCCGGATGCAAGTGTAACTTTAGAAAGCCGCGACAGCGGGAAATCACCAGTAATGAGATGATCGCCGGAGGAAGCCGGGGCTCATAAGAAAGCGACTTCCCATTTTACGACAGGATTGCGAAAGATGCGGAGGCTGTTTTTTTATTAGTCTCTGGTTTTGACTTCTTTAGCATTGCGGCTAACAGGGAGCCTCATGCAGAAGGAGACAGTCCGACGTTTGCGTTCACGCGCCTGGCAAAGTGGTCGCAGGTTGCCATAAGAACTTGGGGACTAAAGGAATATAATGGAATCAAGCATAGTCATTCGTGATTGTTACAAGGGGTATAGCCACGATCAGGACAAGACAAGGACTCCGGAGGAGACGATCCGTTGGGTGAGGGAGCGTCTCGCGGCAGTCCGCATCGATATACTTGCGCATACGCAGCGCATAGACAATGGCAGGCTTGGCATTCCCGTGTACCTCAGCCATTGCGGCGAGGACGCCGTCCGCTACTCGGGAGCGAAAAAGCAGATGGGGAAAGGCGCCACCCCGGAGCAATCCGAAGCCAGCGCCCTTATGGAACTGATGGAGCGGTTCAGCTTCTTTTCTTTCATCCATGACTATCCCTTCCCGATGATCCGCTACCGAGAAGCAACTCCAAAAGCCATTTCGCCGGAGCTTTTAAAATTTTCGCTTCGGGACGAAATCTCTTCTCTTGACGCCTGCCGCGCCTTTCTCGATGACCTCCCGTTGCGCTGGGCTCCTGCCTACAACCTTACGCATGGAGAGGAGCAACTCATTCCCATCGACTGGTTTTACCTCATCAACGAATATAATGGGCCTGCTGCGGGCAATACGCTAGAGGAAGCCATGCTCCAGGGATTATGCGAGGTGGTGGAGCGGCATGTAGGGTCTATCGTAAGCCATGAGAATCGTCCCACCCCTTCCATTGATCAAGGGTCTCTGCGCGACGCCGCGTCCCTGGAGTTGATGGAGAAGTTCGAGAGAAACGGCATACGCGTCTTCCTGCGGGATTTTTCCCTGGACACTGGGATTCCCACCGTTGGGGCGCTGGCCTACGATCCGGCGACGTTCCCGGAAAAAAGCGAAATCATTTTTACTGCTGGGACAAGCTCCCATCCGGAGAAAGCTCTTTGCCGAGCGCTCACGGAAGTGGCGCAGCTTGCGGGGGATTTCGAGAACCGCACCTCTTACCGCCCCACGCTTCCAAAGTATGCAACACTCGATGAGGCGCGCTATCTCATGGAAGATGGGGCTTCGGTTCCAGTCTCAAATCTTCCCAACCTTGATGACGATAACATACGCATTGAAATAGAGCGCTCTGTGGAAGCCCTGGGCAGGCTAGGCATGCAGGTCTTTGCCGTAAACACAACCAACCCCCATTTACAAGCGCCCGCTGTTTATATGATTGTCCCCGGCGCGCACTTCCTGGATCACACAAGGAACACCGATTTTCCCCAGCACGCGGCGCGCGTGATACTTCGAAGCCTTCCACCGGAGAATGCTGTCCTCCATTTGGAGCGGCTCATCGAGGTTTTCGGCAAGCGATACGACCTGACTTTTTTCCTGGCGCACGCTTTGGAACTGAACGGGCGCACGGAGGATGCTCTCGGGCTTTTTCGCGAAGCGCTCTCCCAACAACCTGACCCTGGAGAAATCGCCAGCGTGTACGTTCACATGGCATCTTGTCAGAAGGATCTTGGCAAGTATGCGGATGCTCTGGAGAGCCTGGAGCTTGCCGAACAGTTCAATAACGGGTTGAAAGAAATTTTCAACCTGCGTGGATTTTGTTTCTACAAACTAAGAGAGCACAATCTGGCCATCACGGCGTTTGAGAAGGCCATAGAGATAGACCCCGGGTCTGCGATAGACTACGCTAACATCGGCTCAAACCTCCGAGAACTCGGCATGAAGGAGGAGGCGGTCCGCCTCTACCGAATGGCGCTCGACCTAGACCCCGATATCGACTTCGCCCGGGATAACATAGTCCGGCTCGAACAGGAACTGGCAAAGAGGAGCGCAGGTGTGTAGACTCCGAGAGGCCGTCGAATGCACGGCCCTGCCGGAAGCCTGCTTCAACTTTCCACGCGTCTGCGGCCTTAAAGACGCCGCCGTGTGGTTCATTCATGCTTTAGCGCATACGATCGTTATTCATTGACAGATCAGCTCCCATGCACAGCGGCCTCATCGGAAGCGGCTATTGATTCAATAACCCCGATCATATTATAAATCGCTGCATATGCATCCCGGTGTACACGGACGCCGGGAAGTCCTATTGCATCCATGAGCACACCAACTGGCGGAGGAAGATGGACATGGCGTATTATGTCGGAATCGATGCGGGTTCGGTGAGCATCAATTGCATCGTGATCGACCAGGATGAGAAGATCGTATACGAACATCCTTACGTTCGGCATTTCGGGCTTGTTTTAGAGGAGATGCAGCGTCTTCTCGACAGCTTGATGCACCGCTTTGCGCCTCATGAGTTCCACGCCTTGGCGTTCACGGGAATGCACGGCGAATTGTTGAGTGAAGCGTTCTCTGCCCCATTCGAGGTGGAGACCATAGCCCAAGTGGTTGGGGCCGTGCACGTCTTCCCCGGCGTGCGGTCGATCATAAGCATGGGGGGACAGGATGCTGCGCTATTCCAGTTGGACTACGACGGCCCCCAATGGGTCCTGGATTCCTTCAATATGAACGGACCCTGTGCATCGGGCACGGGTTCTTTCATCGACCAGCAGGCCGAACGTCTGGCCCAGTCCCTGTACGGCTCCGATTTTTATATGGACCAGGAGAAACTCCAGCGCCTCCTCGACGATTTCATCGCGCTCGGCCTTGAGAGTTCCGACCCTGCGCCGGTGGCGTGCAGGTGCACCGTATTCACGAAGTCGGATATGATTCACCTGCAAAATAAGGGAGAGTCCCTGGCAAACATCATAGCTGGACTGCATCACGGAAACGCCGCCAACTATATCAGCACCATAGTAGCTAACCGGGAGCTTTCGGATCCGATAATATTTGTAGGGGGAATGGCCTCCAACACGCTTCAGGTGAAAGCTTTCCGCCGGTACTTTCCGAAAATGCAGGTCCCCTCCCGCCACGATTCGCTTGGCGCCCTGGGAATAGCGCTGCATGCAAGGAGGCAGGGTTGGAGGAGCGTAGTGGACGTCTCACCTGCGGCGGCGCGGGAGCCTGTTGGGGATTTCCCTCGCGCTGAGCCCCTTGAAATCCGTTACACTCGTTTTGACCCGAACAACGCGGTTTCGGCTTGGACGCCGCCCTCAATAGGTCTCGTGGAATGTTTCCTGGGCGTCGACATTGGATCGACTTCCACGAAGTACGCCCTCATTGATGGTGGGGGATCGATAATCCACAAGCACTACGCCGCGACACAGGGGCGACCTATTGAGGTGGCGCAGAGATTGCTCGGGAAGCTTGAACAAGCTATGGGGAATGGCATCTGTGTGGCCGCAATTGCAACGACCGGGTCGGGACGGAACGTCGTCGGAGATTTCCTTGATGCCGATCTTATCATCGATGAAATCACTGCCCATGCGCGTGGCGCTGTTGAGGTAGACCCGGAAGTGGATACGATTTTCGAGATAGGAGGACAAGACTCGAAGTATATCCACATCGACAAGACCCATCCTGTAGATTTCGATATGAATAAAGTGTGCGCGGCCGGCACGGGAAGCTTCCTCCATGAACTCGCGAACAAGATGAAGATCAATATCGTTGGGGAATTTCAGGAAATAGCTCTATCTTCCCGGAATCCTTTGCACCTCGCTGAGCGCTGCACAGTCTTTATGGAATCGGACTTGGTGGGTTACGCTCAGAAAGGGGCAAGCCGCGAAGATTTAATTGCGGGTTTATGTTATGCGATAGTATATAATTATTTGAATAGGGTTGTGGAAAAGCGCTATATTGGCAAGCGCGTCATGTTCCTCGGCGGGCCGTCGCTCAATAGGGGGATTGTGGCCGCATTTGAAAAAGTCCTGGACCGTCCTCTTATCACGCCGAAACACAGGGAGGTCATGGGCGCTTACGGAGCAGCCCTGGCGGTGAGGGACTTGCTTCAGAAGGATGCAAAGCCTTGGCGCGAACGGAACATGGCGGAACTAACGCGGATGGAGGTCCATTTTACGGAAAGAATCTGTCAGGCGGAAAAAAAGTGCCACAACGAATGCAAACTGAAAGTGTATAATTTCGGTGCTCGCAAGAGCATTTGGGGTGGAGAATGCGGTCGTTACGAGGTGCGCGACAACGATGGCTCCCGGATGACGGATTTCTTTCTGGAGCGGCGGCGGCTTTTCAACGATGCAGTAGCGCAAGATACTGAGCTGGGAGTCAAACCCGGCGTGGCGTCGAACGCATGCGGTCCCGTTGTTGGAATCCCCATGGCCTTGCATTCCCTGGATTGGGGAATCTTCTGGGCGCACGTCTTTTCGGGGCTTGGTTGCGCTGTCATCCTGAGTCCTCCGACCACCAACCAAATCGCCCTGATAGGCATGGAATGCATGACCGCAGAAACGTGCTTCCCTGTAAAGGTGTTCCATGGGCACGTCAAACATCTGGTGGACAGGGTGGAATACCTTTTCCTGCCAAATGTCATCAGCACCTCCACGCCGGTGTCCAATGAAAATGGGTTATTCTGTCCTTTTGTGGCGAGTTCCCAATTCATGGCGCGTGCGGCGTTGGATATTGCCGAGGGGCGGCTTATCCGCCCCACTCTGCGTCTCAAGGACAGCATCGATATCATTGCGGAAGATTTTCTGGAAAGTCTGCCACCCAAGCTGCGCCCCACATCCAATATTATGAGAAACGTTGTTCGAGCGGCATGGGAAAAGCAAAGCGCCTTCCGAGAGACGTTACGACAGCGAGGGAGGGATTTCCTGAGTCATGCATCCAAGACGGAGCCTATCTGGATCATAACGGGAAGACCGTACAATCTCTACGACGAACGGTTGAACCTCCAACTGGGAAGGCGCCTCGCGCAACTCGGCATCCAGGCTCTTCCGATGGATTTCATCGATCCGGACGCCGAAGACCTGAGCGACTTTCCCAGAATGTATTGGGGGCTCGGTGCAAGAATTCTTCGGACGGCAAAAGCTGTTGCAAAGACTCCCAACTGGTTCGGAGTGCACCTTACAAATTTCGGTTGCGGAGCGGACTCATTCATTGAACACTTCTATCGCCATATTCTTCAGGAGAAGCCGTCTCTCATACTAGAGTTCGATGAGCATAGCGCGGTTGCGGGACTCTTGACCCGCATTGAGGCGTTTCGGAATGTCGTAAAGAATTCACGGGGAGTGGAGTCGAAAGCATCCTAGAAGCGAGGCACAGGAGATCCACCGCTATGCCGGGCGGCCAAAACCGTTTTTTGTCAGAGAGTCTCGAGACGCGGATCAGGCAATTCGATATTTCCCAGAAGACGCTCCTTATTCCCGTCATGGCGCCTTTTACCGGGCGGCTCATAACGGCGAGTTTCCGGGCGTTCGGCGTGGACGCCGTTCTCATGGAGACCTACAAGGGGCTCTCCCTGGGAAAGGAATTCACCTCGGGAAAAGAGTGTTTCCCGTGCCAAGTGACCCTCGGCGACATCCTGCACCATTTGAAAATGGAAAAGGAGCGTTTGGGAGCGTCTTTCACTCCCGAGCGTTACGTTTATTTTCTCCCCGAAGCGGACGGGCCTTGCCGGTTCGGAATGTACAACAAGATGCATCGGCTGGTTCTGGACCAATTTGAGGAATACAAAGAAATCAGCATTACGTATCTTTCATCCCAAAATTCCTACGCTGCAACCGGCATATTGCCGAACAAGCAGGCCAGACGCTTTCGAAGACTCGCATACGCGGCGACTATCATCGCCGATGTCCTCGATCGAATCGTCTGGAGAGTGCGCCCATACGAGCGGCGCGCCGGGATGATGGACGCTTTCATGGAAAAAGCCCTGGCCGCCATGGCGTCTCTTGTCGAGGCGTCGGGGGCCGATCTGAATTTCACAAAACTTTACGCACTGCTGGAAGATGTTGCATCGAATGCCCGGTCGATCATAGACGACCGCAAACCGAGACGGCCGAGGATTGGAATTGTTGGCGAGATATACCTGCGTAGCCATCCGGAATCCAACCAGGACATCATCCGTTTGTTGGAGCAGTTTGGAGGAGAGGTTGTAACCGCATCCATCGGAGAGTGGATAAACTTCATCTCCTACGACCGGGCGAGAAAGCTGCGCCGCAAGTGGCGAACAACCCTCAAAAACGGTGATTACGGGTTCTTGGGTGACGTCTCGCGACAGTGGATCGCACAGGAAATCGAAAAGCGCTATCAGGCATGGCGACAGGAGCAAATCTACCACATTGCCCTGCGACGCCTTGATATTCAACCCGACCATTCCATAGCCTCGATCGAACGGAAGCTGGATAACGACCGCCACTTCTCTTTTGACGTCGGCACGGAGGCGGGTTTGAGCATCGGCGGCGCGATCGCCTACGCGTCGGAAGATTGCGACGGGATCATTAATGTGTTCCCTTTTACATGTATGCCCGCCGCCATAAGCTCTGCCGTCCTGAAGCCTTTGATGAACAGGATGAAAATCCCCTACCTGGACGCTCCATACGACGGGACGACGCAACCCAACCGCGAGGCTGCCCTGCGCACCTTTCTCTACCAGACGAAGCAACATCTAGAACAGCGGCGAAACGGCAAGGCTGCAAAATGAACTCACAACACTTGATTATCAACTCGGTTCATCCCGAGGAATTTCGTGTAGCTTTGGTGGATGGCCAATCCCTCAGCGAGTTTTTTATTGAAACGAACGCCAAGGGGAAATTCGTCGGAAACATCTACAAGGGCATCATCGTACACATCCAACCCAGCCTCCAAGCGGCATTTGTCAATTACGGAGTGGAGCGCAACGGTTTCCTGCCGCTTTCCGAGATTCATCCCGAGTACTACCAGCAGGAGGTCTCCGGCGACCCGAGCAGCATTCGAATCCAGGACGTCGTCCTTCCCGGCCAGGAAGTGCTGGTGCAGGTCGTAAAGGAAGAGATTGGCAACAAGGGAGCTGTTCTGACCACCTACATTTCTCTCGCTGGTCGCAACATCGTGCTCATGCCTGGACAATCCCAGCGTGGCGTTTCCAGGAAAATAGAGGACGAGGCGCAAAGAGAGAAGCTCAAAGAATTGGCGCATAGCCTCAAAGTGCCGGACAATTTCGGAATAATCATTCGCACTATGGCTGAAGACCGAACCAAGCGAGATATCACCAAGGATCTTAATTATCTGATCCGCCTCTGGGAGGAAATCAGAAAACGCGTCCAGGAGACCCCCTCCCCCGCCCTTATCTACAAGGAACGGGATCTCGCCATTCGGGTCGTCCGGGATTACTTCAGCGCCGACGTCAAATCGATTCTCATAGACGACAAGGACATCTACCGCAGCGTAAAGGAATTCGTGCACATCGTCAGTCCTAAGCACGAACAGGCAGTCAAGCTCTTCAAGGAAGACGGCCCTATTTTCGCGAAGTATAACGTGGAAGACCAGATCGACCAAATATTCCGAAAAAAGGTCTACCTCAAGTCGGGGGGATACTTGGTCATCGAGCCCACCGAGGCGCTTGTCACCATTGACGTCAACTCCGGGCGAGCCAATAAGGACGAGGAGTTGGAGGAAATGGTGTACAAGGTCAACATGGAAGCGGCGACTGAAATACCGAGGCAACTCCGATTGAGAGACTTGGGCGGTTTGATAGTGGTCGATTTTATCGATATGCGCGATAGACGCCACATCCGTGAAGTGGAGCGAAGACTCCGCGAAGAAATTAAGCGTGACAAGGCGAAGGTGACCGTTGGAAGGATTTCGCGCTTTGGCCTCTTGGAACTCTCGCGGCAGCATCTCGGGCTCAACATCCAGTTAGGCTCTTACAGAGAATGCCCACATTGCCAGGGAGCGGGCATGGTGCGCGCGATTGAGGCCACGGCGCTTTATTACCTGCGGAAGATTTGGCTCACATTGGCGCAAAAGGGCAACGCCGCAACGGTGAAAGGCGTCTTCTGTCCTGAAGTGGCGTCATACCTCCTCAACCAGAAGAGATCCGACGTCATTCAGTTGGAAGAGAAGTACAATGTCAGCATCTATATAGAAGGGGCTGCCGGATCGCCCCAGCACGAAGGTAAGCTCGACTGGACGTGGAAGGATGCTCCGGTGCAGCCTCCCGAAGAGCGAACGCCAGCCAGGTGTGCAAGGCAATAATCTGAGGGCGTGAGGACCGGAGGGAACGACGGAAAATCAAAGGATTTTCTCTGCCCCTCCGGTTCTAGCTCACAATTTCTATACGAGCGCCTTCTAACTTTGTGAGCGCCGGCAACTCCCAAGCAAAGCTTCTACAGGATCACCGTCCGTTTTATTACTCGCACCACCTCGTCCGGATCGTCCAAGACTGTCACGAGGTCCAGGTCCTCTTTTGCGATGAATTTCCGCGGCAGAAGAGTGTTCCGAATCCATTCAATGAGCCCGTTCCAATAGCTGCTTCCGACCAGTATGACAGGAAAAGGCCGAATACGATGCGTCTGAATGAGCGTAACGGCTTCAAAGATTTCATCCAGCGTCCCGAACCCGCCCGGCATCCCGATGTATGCCTGCGCATATTTCACGAACATGACCTTCCGGACGAAAAAGTATTTGAAATCCAGGCTGATATTGGAAAATGGATTTGGGGCCTGCTCCATGGGCAACTGGATGTTAAGTCCCACTGACTTTCCACCGGCCTCGCTTGCCCCTTTGTTGCCTGCCTCCATTATGCCGGGGCCTCCCCCAGTGATGATATTAAAGCCGTTCTGCGCGAGTTTCTTGGCGATCAGCACCGTTTTATCATAACTCTCGTCTCCCGGTTTGATGCGCGCCGACCCGAATATAGAGACAGCTGGCTGAACCTCGGAGAGGCTTTCAAAACCTTCGACAAATTCGGCCATGATCTTGAATAGCCGCCATGAATCCCTAACATTGATTGCATCGATCATATATTGCTTTTCAGACATCGTGCTCTAACCCTTCCCGCGCGCTTGGCAGCGGCCATAGAATCCATAACAAGTGCGGACTTTTCATACAGGAGGGCTTATAATAGGTTCAATTCCAGAGCAAGACAAGGAGACAGGATGATTACAGTGGAAAATTAAGGCGTGTTGCAGCCTTACCGTATCTTTTTTTAAGAAAAACGACAGGTTTTACGTTATTGCGATTGAATCGCATGGCGAAATGAGATATGTAGCGATTACACTGCATGGGTCGGCAGGATTACGGCGTCCTAAGTTATGGGCTCCCCTGTGGATGAAATCAGGAAGTAATATCGTAAGAGTGATTGGAGGCCGTTAGAATGGAAATGCGAGAGTTCGTCAAGACCGCATTGAAAAGAGTCTCTCAAAAAATGTCGGACGGGACTCTGGACAAGAACGAAGAGGGGTATACCGATCCGGAGGAAATGCTCCTGGATTGGATCTGGATTGAGCTTAAAGAGGAATCGCCGGACAAAGACGCCGTCATCAGTATGGACCTCGATGATCTCTATGAAGTGATCGAAGGCTCCGCCCAGACATATGAAGATTACCATATCCTCCTTGAATCAATCAAGTCCGCGCGTGAATGAAGCTGCTGGATTTCCAGGCGGGCAGGAAAGCGCTCTTCCATGGGGAGCGCTTTTTTGTTGAAGTATGAACTATGACGGCATAATCACGGCAGCACTGGAGAACCATCCATACAGGCGTGGGAGACGACGCTCGGGATGCTCCACTCTAGGAACTGTCTTTGAACCCCAAACAAGCGCGGTTTCACCGTATCTTAAGCGTTGCGAGGGAGAGCAACGCAAGAATCCCGGCAATGATCCAGAGGCGTATCACCACCTTTGTTTCTGCTATGCCCTTGTGCTGTAAATTGTGGTGGAAAGGCGCCCGGTAGAAAATCCTTCGCCCCAGCCAGCGCACTCCGATCTTGTCCTGAATCTGGCTCGTCGCGGCTTCCATAAGGAACAGGCCTCCCAACAAGGGGAAAAGCATCTCCTGTTTGAGCAGCACGGACACCACTGCCATCGTGCCCCCTATCGCAAGCGAACCCGTATCCCCCATAAATATCTGAGCGGGATAGGCGTTGTACCAGAGGAATCCCACTCCCGCTCCCACGAAGGCCGCGCCGAAAATAGTTAACTCCCCTGCCCCGCGCAGGTAGGGGTAATAAAGGTATGCGGAGTAAATCCTGTTCCCTTCCACGTATGCGAAGACGCCCAACACAACCACGACAAAAACAGACGGCGTTATCGCCAATCCGTCCAATCCGTCCGTAATGTTGACGGCATTGGTTATGACGATGACTGCGGAGAAGATCAGCACTCCGTACAGGTAGGGTCCAAGGTTCACCACGGGATGCTTGTAAAAGGGAACGAAGAGCTGGGTGGCAAGCTCCTGGCCGACAGGAGAGTAAGGCCCTACGCACCCCCACGCAAAGGCGACGCTGAATACTCCTTGCAGAACGAGTTTGCTTCGCTCCGACATGCCATTGTCGCCACTTTTCCTCTTCACCTTGGAATAATCATCTATGAAGCCAATCATCCCAAACCAAAGCATTCCCGCGAGCGAATAGAGCAGAAAAGGATTTCGCCAGTTTCCCCACATGGCCATCGAAGCCAGGACGGCCCCGATAACTAACACCCCGCCCATCGTAGGCGTTCCACTCTTGTCGAACGCGGACCGGACTCCTGTTTCCCTGACCTGATCGAGAAAACAACGCCGGTGCATGTAATAGACGAACGGCCTGCTGAAAAGGAACATGAGTATGACGGAAGTCAACGCGGCCATGACGCACCGGAAGGAAATATAATTTACGAGACGAAAAAAGGAAAACGTCTCCGATAATTGAAATAGGTAGCTTCCTAACGCATAGAACATTATTATTTATCCTTGATTGTTTCACTTGCTCGGCAGAGCGTCCTGGTCTGCAGACCGGAGGGGCGCACAATGAGTTTCCGCCGTCAACCGTTCACGACAATATCGCTCTATCGTTTGGTAAGTTTCCTTGATCGAAAAATGGGGTCGGAAATCGGTTGAAGTCAATACAAACGTTGAAACCTGTGAAAGCAGATCGGGGGAAGGCGCTATTACGTGACGCTCCAGCAGACGTTTTATGCCGTACAACCCAGCGTCGCGAACCTGCCAGTAAAAATTCTCCCTGAGGTTCAATAGTGCGCTGAACGCCTTGCCGTCCACTCCCACTTCCCCCAGAGCCCTTGCGGCTTCCACCGCGGTCTCAAAGGAACCGTCCTCCAGACGGCGCAGCAACCCCTGCATCCAGGCGTCTTTCCCCGCGCAGTACTTGCCAAAATGCGCAACAGTCCGGCATGCTTCCGTTCGGACCTCGAAGTAGGGATCGTCCAATGCCATGAGCAGATGACGCTCCACATCCGAGTTGAACTGATCCAACACTCTCAGGGAATAGACAATATTACGCCGGATAAAGCCGACCTGCTTAAAGTCCCCTCCGAAGAATCGCCTTATCCATGCGTCTGGAGTCTGGTCCGACAACATGTGGAGAAGTGCTGGAATCTTTTCACGGTATTGGGTGAAACCGACCAGCTTGACGCCAATATTCCTGTCCTGCCAGCCGTCATGGCTCAGGAGTCCTGCGGCCCTGTGCCTGTAATAGTTTAGATCGTTTTCGTCGCAAACTGTAGTGAGAGGGTTGTAGGAGCGCGGCGACTTATTGTAGGCAGCGGTCAGGGCTGATAGGAGCCGCTGATTGCCCATCAAGGGGGGCAATGGCGTCGTCGCGCTCCCGACGCCGTTGTTATAATTCTTGTCACCGTACAACTCGCTTAATATGCGTTCGTTCGATTTTTTCCTCAGGAACCGGCGGCTGTTTTCAGCTATGGATTTCAAACGCTCCTGGTCGCCCAGCAGCAGCAAAATGCGCTCCGCGAGCACTGAGCCATCCACTTTCTCCAACACCTGCCCATCTTCCACCGTGACGTCTTCAAACAACATTTCTGCTGCGCCCGCAATCTTCATGGCCCTCGCGTTCATCACCTGGTGGTCGCCGGGAAGATTCGCTTTCGGGATAAGAAGCGAGGGCTTCCCCATCCTGCAGATTTCATTCAGGCTTCCGGCGCCGCTACGGCAGACGATCAGGTCGCTTACGGAGTAGATGTCTTCGATGTTATGGAAATAATCTTGGCGATGATAGAGTTCTCCCACCACAGCCAACTCGTCGGAGGTAAGGACGGCCCGCAGACGACGCTCGGTGTCCTCGGCCGCATTGTAATCCGCATAGCCGGACAAGCCCATGCCATGGATGATGAATATCTTGTCCCTATGAGGAAGGAGCGTCGGCAGTGCATCCACGACAGCCCGGTTGATGGTGCGAGCCCCCTGCGACCCGCCGAAGGCGAAAACGACTTTCCTGCCTTCGGGAATGGGAAAAGAAATGGACCCCAGGGCTTCGTCTCGAGGCTTCAACTGAATCGAATGCCTAACGGGATACCCGACCACTACTCCGTTGCGGGGAAAGTGGGACTGAGTCTGAGGGAAGGTGAGCATTACGCGATCCACCCATCGTCCCAGGAAGGCATTCAACTGGCCGGGAACGCTATTTTGCTCGTGGAGAAAGAGCTTAACAGGCGCTATCCTCAGAAGACGCAGCAGTAGTCCGGCGCAAATGATGGGGGCGCTTACGTACCCTCCGGTTGCAACGACCCACCGTGGCGAAAACGTCAGTAGGATGCCTATGGATTGTACGATGCCAACGCTCAACCGGAGCAGGAAGCGTGCAAAAGCAAATGAAATACGGACACCCGGAAATCCCTCTGAGGAAACGAAGAGCAGTTTGTAGCCGGCGCGCCGAACAATGACAGCTTCCGCCTTGCCCTTCACCCCTACATACAGGAAACGCGCATCAGGCTCCCGGCTTTTGATTCCTTCTGCAATGGCCAGGGCCGGATTGACATGCCCGCCAGTGCCGCCGCCGGTGAGTAGAATCCTCGGCTCACCGGAAGCAAGGCGCCTCCATCGTCTGGCCGCATAGGTCCCTATCGCCACTAAGAACAACACTAAAAAGAGAACGGCAATAATAATCTTCACAGACATTTTCTTGGGAAAACTCCAGGGGCAGCTGAGGCGCTCAGGAATTGCGCTCCAGCGCTTCGAGGATTTCTGGCCATCCAAACACCCCCGCCCGAACCAGCCGGGGCGTCTCTCCGCTCACATCCACAATGGTGGATGCTAACCCGCCCACGGTTGCTCCTCCATGCAGAACGCCATCAACCCGCGAAAGCAGAGTGCATGAAATCCCTTCCGGGGTATTGGATGGCGGCTCACCGGCGATGTTTGCGCTCGTTGCGGTCATCACTCCTCCTATTGCGCTGGCAAGCGCCCGCGCAACGGGATGCGAAGAAGCCCGAACGGCGATCTTCCCGGTATGAGCGTGCAACAGGGGCGGTAAATGGGACGACGCCAGCGCAATAAGGGTAAGCGGACCGGGCCAGAAAGCGCACGCTAAGCGTTCCGCGACGGGCGGCCACTCTTTCACGACGCTCCGTGCTGCATCGATATCTGCAGCTATCAAAGGCAGAGCTTTCTGAAAGGACCTGCCCTTGATCCGGTATATCCGCTCGACGGCGGCCACTTGGTCGGGGCGTGCTCCCAGCCCGTAAAACGTTTCCGTTGGGTAGGCGATCACGCCCCCGCGCAAGGCGATAGATGCAGCCCAGGCTATGGCCTTCGGCTCGGGATCGTCGGGGTCTATTCGATGCATTGGCGATTCCAAACCGTATAAACAGTCTCTTGGCATTTCGGCCTTCGCCGGCTATCTTCCGGGGTTTCCGGACAATAGGCTTTCATTCACTTTTCGGTTCTTGTCCATGACGCCCTCAGCCATTTTCCCCTTGTACGTGGAAAGCTTCTCCGCCAAGCTCGCATCCTGCAAAGCAAGAATCTGGATAGCGAATAAGGCCGCGTTGCGGGCGCCGCCTTTCCCAATAGACATAGTCGCCACCGGAACTCCGGGGGGCATCTGCACGGTGGAAAGCAGTGAGTCTATTCCGTTCAAAGGTGAAGAGTCGATGGGGACTCCAATGACGGGGAGGATTGTCCCAGCCGCCATGACGCCGGCCAGATGCGCAGCCCAACCTGCTCCCGCTATCAATACTTTGATCCCTCGCCCCGCCGCGGCCTTTGAATACGTCGCGGACTCTTCGGGCGAACGGTGTGCGGAAAGGATGCGCACTTCATAAGGCGTCCCGAATTCGTCCAGGGCGCGACACGCTTCCGTCATCACCGGCAGGTCCGAGTCGCTTCCCATAATTATCCCCACCAGAGGGGCGTTAGCGCCACTCATTCACTAATCTCCTGAGCTTTGTTTGTTGGAAGAGTTAATCTTTGGCTATATCGCGCCGGTAAAAGAGCCCTTCAAAGGAGACCTTCTCCATTTCCCTGTAGGCTATCTCCCGCGCTTGGGACAGATTATCGCCCGCGCTCACGATGCCAAGCACTCGCCCGCCCGTGGTTATGAGTTCGCCCTCCCCTCCCCATCCCGTCCCGGAGTGGAAAACAAGGCATTCCCGGTCTACACTGTCAAGGCCCTGAATGGGAACGCCTATCTTATACCTGTCGGGATAACCTTTGTACCAGCCCTTTTTACCCTTGGTGACGCCGCTGACGGCGATAAGGCAAACCCTTGCCCGTGGGTCCCATACGGGGGTCAGGTCTTTGAGGCTCCCGCTGAGAATCGCTTCGGAAACATCCACCAGATCCGATTTCAAACGTGGAAGGATGACCTGCGCCTCGGGGTCGCCGAGGCGGATATTGATCTCGAGCACATAGGGCACAACGCCGCTTGCCTCCTCGACAAGCATCAGTCCCAGGTACAAGATCCCGCGATAAGGCATGTCGTACTTTTCCCGCACTCCATGGATCAGGGGTTCGGCGACCCTCGCCATGATGTTTCTGACAAGGGAGTCGTCGAGCCAGGGATGCGGCGAATAGGACCCCATCCCCCCGGTGTTCTTACCCTCGTCATTGTCCCAGGCGCGTTTGTAATCTTGTGCGGCCACCATCGGCGCCACGGTGTATCCATCCGTGAAGCAGAAAAAAGATAGCTCGCGCCCATAGAGGCGTTTCTCGATATCAATGCGCGCTCCGGCATCCCCAAAGACCCGATCGACCATGATGGAATGCACGGCCTCCTCCGCGTCCTCCACCCCGTCGCAGACAAGGGACCCTTTCCCCGCCGCTAGTCCGTCGGCCTTCACCACGACCGGATAGCCCACCTGCCGCACGTAAGCCAATGCCTCGTCTGGATCGGAAAATATGGCGAACTCCGGAATGGGAATCCCCAGTTCGCGCATAATCGTCTTGGCGTCGCATTTACTTGATTCGAGGCGGCTCGCCCGTTGATTGGGCCCTATTATCGCAAGTCCCTTCTTTTCAAAGAGGTCCACGATGCCGGACGAAAGGGGTTTCTCGGGACCGACGAACGTCAGGTCGATCTTCTCCTTCTCGGCGAAAACCGCCATCTCCTCGACCGTCTTCGCATTGACGCATGTCGCGGTTTGACTGATTCCCGCATTGCCGTGCGCTACGAAGACCTGCTTTACGCGATCGCTTTGCGCAAACTTCCAGGCGATGGCGTGGTCGCGGCCTCCGCTTCCAATAACGAGCACTTTCATGAGCGCGCTTCTCTCCTTGGATTCTTATATTCTGATCGTTTTGTTATTTCCCGGCGTTGACGACGTCTTCCAGGTAATCGCAGATCGCGCCATCATAGGTGTGCGTGAGGCAGAACGCCTTCTTGGCAAGCCGTATGAGCGTCTTCTCGGATAACCCGCCCCCCGATTGGTCCATCTCGGCGAGGATAAACGCATAATCATCCGGGTCCGTCACCACCGCCACGTAGCGATAATTCTTTGCTGCGGCGCGGATGAGGGTTGGTCCTCCGATGTCGATGTTCTCGATAGCCTCTTCCTGTGTGCATCCTGGTTTGGCAATGGTCTTGGCGAAGGCGTAGAGGTTCACGACAACCATGTCGATCGGCTCGATCCCGTGCCGAGACATCGTGGCGACGTGCTCCTCGTTCTCCCGGATTCCCAATATGCCTCCGTGGATCTTTGGATGCAGCGTCTTCACCCTCCCGTCCAGCATTTCGGGAAACCCTGTATAGTCAGAGACATCCTGGATTTCAAGGCCGCTTTCGCGAAGCGTCTTAGCCGTCCCCCCCGTAGATAGCATTCTTACGCCCAGCAGGGACAGTCCCTTGGCAAACTCCAATAGCCCGCTCTTATCCGTAACGCTCAACAGAGCTCGACGAACCACTATCACTCGCGACCTCCCTTTCCCTTAATTCCATTGAAAAGACCATCGAAAAGCGTGACGCTTGCCCTAACGATGAGTGAGTCGTCCGGAAGCGTGCTCGTTGGTTTGCCTTCGGCGTCGAACTGCTCTAACATGGGATCGTCCGGCAACACCGCTATATTGTCTTTCCCGAATACGTCCAGCACTTCTTGGTGCCACGACGCAGGCGCCTCCTTCACTTGGTTGACGACGAGCACTATCTTTTCCACCCTGATAGGGAGCGCTTTCACCAGGCCATGGATGCGGCAGGCGGCGGAAAGGCTTCTGCGGCTCGGGTCCGACACGACGAACAGGAGGTTGATGTCCTTCTGCGTCAAGCGGCTGAAATGTTCCATTCCCGCTTCGTTGTCGACCACCATATAGGGGTAGTTTTTTATGAGACGATCCATGAGGCTGCTTAGCAGGTTGTTGGCGGCGCAATAGCACCCAGAGCCTTCGGGGCGCCCCATGGCAATCAGGTCGAAGCCCTTTCCTTCCACCAATGCCTGTTCCACCTTCATTTCCATGAAGATGTCCTTGGTCATGCCGTTAGGGACGTCTGTCTTCATCATCTCGCGCGCGTCGGAGAGGGTCTCCTCCATTGCAACGCCCAACACATCGTTCAGGTTGGAGTTAGAATCGGCGTCAACGGCCAAAATGGGCGTCATGCCATTTCTAATCATGTAACGGACCAGAAGACCCGCGAGCGTGGTCTTGCCCACGCCTCCCTTGCCACCGAGCGCAATAACGTATCCCACTTATAATTCCCTCCCTTAACGCTTGCAGTATTTACAGGATTGCCCATCTTAACCACATTGGAACATATGTCAATGAAGCCGTGGCTTTTCTTTCCTCTCGGCGAGATAAACCCAAAGTCCTGCACAAAGGCCCCACACCGCGTTGTAAAGGAACACGAAAAGGGGCGTCAGCCCACCCAGCGTCGCTCCCAGCATCCCCTTGCCCAGCAGGTTCGGAAAAACGTAGAAGAGCTGAAAAGCTGTAGGAAAAAGACTAAAAAAGACTCCCCGGCTGAAAACCGCTGTCCAGAATCCCCTTTTCCAGACGGGAAACAGGAAAACGAAGCCCCATAATCCTCCCCAAGCAATACGGGGGTAAAGAAATTGCAGGGTCCATACTGGGGCTATGTCCACCCCAACCATTTGTGGAACGCCCAATTTCCCCATCTGCCAGACGACGAAGGAATTGGCCAGCGCCCCCAAGGCTCCTCCGGCGAAGCAAAGACTTATCCGCCATATGTTGACGCACGACATAAGCGCACCATTCCTCCTCTCCGGTCGGGACGAGTTTTCCATTGGACCCAGCTTTGCTCTTGTCCAAGATGCAACCAATAACATAAAATAAACTTTTGATGAAGTTTTGTCGCGCAAATTAATTTGCACTCGTCGTGATCACGCTGCACTGCGCAGGGGGAGCAATGGAATCGATCGACAGGGATGGAAATTCCGAAGTCCCCGCCCAGGAGGCGGACCCGTCCCGTTTGGGGCGACGCCGCATTTTTGAAGCATCTCCCGATCTTATCGCCGTGACGACCGGGACGGGAGAAATTCTCGACCTAAATCCCTCTGGACGAAAGATGCTGGGACTCCCACAGGCCGGGAGTTTGTCCGAAAAGCTCTTCCTGCGCGACTTCCTTGCCCAGCCCGAAGACTGGCAGGATATGACGGAACTGATCCGCGCCCACGGGTGCATCACGGATGCCGAAATATTGATGAAGCGGTCTGACGGGTCGCATTTCAGCGTCATACTGGGAGCCACCTCCGAGGAAGACCGCGACGGCGGCCATGCCAGCCCTTTTCTCTTCCTGGTGAAGGACGTCTCGCATCGGAAAGCGATAGAAAATCAACTTTTACAGGCCGATAAGCTGGCCTCGATTGGACAGCTGGCCGCGGGGATCGCCCATGAAATCAATAACCCCCTCAGTATGATTCTTGGCTATACACAACTCCTTCTTCGCAACGAAAAGGATGATACGCAACGCTACGCTGACTTGCGCATCATCGAGAAACATACGCGGACGTGCAAGACCATTGTCGAGGACCTGCTCAACTTTGCGAGGAGCGCACGAACGAAAAAAGCGTTCGCGCATATCCATGCGGCAATGGAATCGGTTCTTAGCGTCGTGCAGCATCACCTCCAATTGGATGGGATCACTGTCGAAAAGGATTTCGATGACTGCGTCCCGCCCATCGTGATGGATGGCGAAAAGATTAAACAGGTTTTTATGAACCTTGTCATGAATGCCAAGCAGGCTATTGGAGAGCGCGGCGTTATCCGTGTCCGGACGCGTTACGACGAAGTGATTGGCTGCGTGGCGATCCAGGTCTCCGATTCTGGGTCGGGAATCGATCCCCGCAACATCACCCGGATATTCGACCCATTCTTCACGACGAAGGCAACGGGCGAAGGCACGGGGTTGGGGCTTTCCGTGAGTTATGGGATAGTGAAGGAGCACGGGGGAGAAATCGTCGTGGAAAGCATCTTAGGAAAGGGGTCCACTTTCACGGTCACTTTGCCGGCCATATCCGAAGGCTCCCGGAAAAAGTAATGAAAGACGCCATCCTGATCGTGGACGACGAGGAAGATCTGGTCCAGCTGCTTAAACGGATGTTGGAATCCGAGTTGGATTGCGAAGCGCACACCGCCCTTTCCGGCGTGGAGGCGCTTGCCATCCTCGAGAAGAACCCGATCGACGTCGCACTCATAGACATGCGTATGCCGGGCATGAACGGACTGGAGTTGCTCGAGCGCCTCCGGGAGGAGCATCCCTGGCTCACGGTGATAATGATGACGGCCTATGGCTGCATTGAACTTGCGGTCAACGCCATCAAGGCGGGTGCGTACGATTTCATTTCCAAGCCCTTTGAAGACGAGGTGGTGACGCTTAGCATTGCGAAGGCCCTTGAGAGACGACGCCTTGTTCGCGAAAATATGCGACTCCAGCGCGACCTGCAACGCCACGGCGCTTTCGAGGACCTCATCGGCAAGAGTCCTAAGATGCACTGGATCTACGAGACCATCGCCATGGTCGCAAAGACCGACATCACCGTCCTCATAACGGGGGAGTCGGGTACGGGGAAAGACCTTACCGCGCGGGCCATCCACTCGCTGAGTGACCGCCGTGACAAACCTTTTGTCGCGGTGAATTGCCCCACCGTTCCGGAGAACATTCTTGAAAGCGAGCTTTTCGGCTATAAAAAAGGCGCTTTCACACATGCCAGCCAGAACAAAATTGGACTTTTCCAGGAGGCGCATCGCGGAAGCATCTTCCTGGACGAGATTGGCGACATAAGCACCACAATCCAGACCAAGTTGCTCCGGGTGTTGCAGGAAAAGGAAATAAAGCCACTTGGCGATACTAAGTCCATACGGGTCGACGTCAGGGTTATAGCTTCCACAAACCGGAACCTACCGGATAAAATAAAGCGCGGCGAATTCCGGGAGGATCTTTACTACCGTCTGAATGTCCTTCCGATAACTCTGCCGCCCCTCAGGGAGCGGCGCGAAGACATCCCCCTTCTCGTCAACCACTTTTTGGAGAAACATTGCGCGGAATTGAAGCGTCCAATGAAGTCCGCGTCTCCGGAGTTGATGGAAGTCCTGCTAGGGCGCCCATGGGAGGGTAATGTGCGGGAGTTGGAAAACATCATTATACGGGGAATCCTTTTCTCGCCTGACGCAAGCATCTTGCCAGAACATATCGGGTTCCATGAGCCCTCTTCCAGGAAACGCTGTCTGGTCGAAGATGTTGTCCGAGACCTGCCATACAAGGAAGCTAAGGAGGCGGCCATGCGGGCATTCCACGACGCCTACTTGAAAAGCCTGTTCGAGGCAACGCGGGGGAACGTCAGTCGCGCCGCCAAGCTCTGCGGCATGGAGAGACAGGCGTTGCAACAGGTGGCGCGCCGCTACGGAATGCACCCGGAGGATTTCCGGCCCCGCAAGAGCGGACGGAATGAATGAAAGGGACGCTGTTTTCTCGTCCGATCAAGGAGCAAGATGAGTACATTCGCGCAAGAGTTGCATGCGGAGCTTCGGCCATTGGTGGAGCGGCTGGACGCATTGGAAAAGCGCTTTCAGGAAAAGTGGGAGCTCCAAGGGGAAAAAAACCGTCTCTTGGAGTTGAATCTTCGCGAGGTGGAGGGCGAATTGGCGATAAGGCGTCTTGAGGTGGAGCGATTGCAACTGGACCTGAAGAAACTGAAGGCGCAAACCGACAGGGAAATAGAGCGTGAGCGCAAAGTCCTTGAAGAAAAGTGGGCGCTCCTCCAGCGCGAGGCTGCGGCAGGACGGGAGCGCGAGCGCGGTGCTTTAGATGCCCAATTGAAGGCGGAGCGCCGGCTTTGGGAGGAAAAGATGGTGCGAGTGCAGGAAGAGCACGCCCGTGCTCTGGAAGGAATGCGGTGTCAGGAAAGTCTGTGGACGCGATTGATCCGGATGATGACGTGGAACTAGTGGTGTTTTAGCTGCACAATATCCTCCTGCCCTAAACTTCAGGGCGGAGAGAACCGACCGGCATACTGCGGTTTTACTGCCTCCGTATGCAAGCATAGCAGATGCGAAAGGAACTTCATGATGAAAGACCGCCTGAAGGAGCTGATTCTCGAATACGCTTTCCAGTTTTCCCAAACCCCATCGTTCAAGCTGGCGAGCGGAGGCGTCAGTCAGTTCTATTTCAATTGCAAGAAAGTGACGCTCGACCCCGAGGGGCAGCACCTGATTGGCAACCTGGCCTTCGATGCGTTGAAGGGTCTCAGAGTAAAAGCCGTGGGAGGGCTCACCCTCGGAGCAGACCCCATATCCAATGCGGTCGCATACACTTCGTGGCTGAGGGGGCTTCCCGTGCAGTCCTTTGTGGTGCGCAAGAAGTTGAAAGACCATGGAGTGGTGAGCCTCATAGAAGGTAAGGTGCAACCCGGCGACCGCGTCGTGGTCGTCGATGATGTGGTGACGACGGGCGGCTCCACATTGCAGGCCATCTCAGCCTGCCGGGAGGCGGAACTCGAGGTGGTGAAGGTGGTGGTGCTTGTGGACCGTCAGGAACTGAATGGCAGGGAGAATATTCTGGCCGAAGTCCCGGAATTTGAGGCGATTGTCACCCGGGACGAGATTATGGATCTGTACGGGAGACTACGCAACAACTGATCGCAATCCGCGTCATTAGGAGACGGGCGGCGTGGGCAAGACGCCGCGGACAAGCCGCCCCTGC
>CALFXO010000153.1 GCA_937958025.1 uncultured Syntrophobacteraceae bacterium | reverse complement strand
CACACACTGCCCATAAGCGACGTGTTAAAATCGGTGTTCACCAGAAAGCCACCATCGGTTCCAAGCCCTTCAGACTGCCCCGCCGCCCTGGTTGCCATGCCTCCCGGCGTTCCGTAGGCCACAACGTCACGGAGAAAATCGACAGCTGCGCGACGCTCAGGGGTTGCGCCCCTGTTTCCGCCGGTGAGGGGTTGCCCCTGCATGCGACGGTCATTCTCGTCGAGCACAGCCTGTCGATCGATCAGCCTTTCCAGCGTGTTGCTCTCGGCCACCAACTCCTGAAAGCGCTTCTCCTGCGCCTCGTCAAGGTCTCGCTCCTCCCTGCCATCAGAGAACTTAATAACCTCCCCCTTGGGGTTTTTGGTCAATTCGCGCATTTCCACCTTGATCTGGTTGCGTTTTTCGAGCATTTCACGGAGTTTCATTGTTTTGTCCTTTGTCTGCCATCTCGACAGTCTTGAGGTTGGTCGGCCCCGGTGCCCTGTCGTCACGACGGTCTGGGGCACAATGGGAATTACTCTTCTTCCAATGGGAATATCTCATCCCAGATTTTTTCATGTTCCCTTAGTTTGGCCATCAATGCGCTAAGCACTGAATCCAATTCGTTTTTTTTCTTGTCAGGGGTTATCTCTGTTATTAGTTCGTCTATTTCCTTTTGAACAGCGGCGTTCTTCTTCTGCGCTTCATAGATTTCTTCCGATGTGGGATGGTGTTTCATTTTCTTTTTCTCCTTTGCTCGTCATTGCGACAGGGTTAAGTTTTAGTTGGCCCCGGTGTCCTGTCGTCACGACGGTCTGGGGGCATTTGCGGCCTTTTCTTTCTTTTCGATTTCATCCGCAGCATTTCTCAATTCATCTGCCGTCCCGGAAGCGAAATACCTACCCTTCATCTCAGCCAACTCACTAAATACCCGATCAATGAGTTGATCTATTTGGAGAACAACTAATATTTCTCCGACGTTCGATACATCCAATTTTTGCGGTCCTGAGTCATATCCGGCCACGCACTCCCATTTGTCTTCAACAGGGTATAGGACAATGGTATATCCCCGGAGACCTCCTGAAGCGGTAGTTAGCTGTTCTGCGCGCTGCGCCACACTTTTAGAAAGATTCTGCACAAGTATAATGGGGAGTCCAATCTCGCTAAGCTTCTGCGCCACACATATCATGAGAACGTCGCGCCCAGTGTAGAGCCTGCGCCTGCCGTGCCCAGGGTTATGCTCTGTGGAAAGCACTACCAGATTTCTGCTTAACCAGTTTAAAAGTTGAGCCTTGGTGAGCCCCGTAACCTCCAACACATCCCCCATACTGTATTCGGGATAATCGAGCATGCGGCGTCTGTTCTCCTGAAAATACTTCCATACCTCGAACAGTTCCGGCGGGAGATTTTTTCTGTAAAGTTCTTCCTGGTCTTTATCCATCACACATCCTCATAATGAATGTTTTCTTCATTAAGACAATCCATAAATATCATATTGACCATTTTAAAGTCAAGCCATTTTCAGCTCATGGAGAAAAAAAACCGTGGAATTAGGACGCGCTCAAAACCAACGGGCGGTCAAAATCGTATCGAACCGGTTCCGGCTCCCGAGCCGCCAGCCCCACGGCCATTGCAAGAGCCTGCGCCGCGTCGATCCGGGCGGTAGCTCGGCCCTTGTCGAATTTACGGCTTCCAGCCGGATCAGTGGAAACCACCACGTTTCCCGTGCACCATGTCAGCACCGGGTTGTCACCATGACGCAAACGATGCTCTATGATTTCGGTCTCCAAAGCGTCGATTGCTGGCGACATGTCACGATATCCCTGGCCCCACGGTTTTAGTGGTGCGTCAATGCCTTCGTCCGCGAGGACTTTTTTCAGGTCTTCGATCCGCCAACGGTCGTATGCGATACCGCGCATATCATACGTGGAACAGATTTCCGCAAGCCGGAAGGCAACGGCCCGCCGATCCGTGGAGCGCCCAGGAAACGTCTCTATGTGCCCGGCGTTTGCCCAGGTCTGGTATTCCACATGGTCTTTGTGGCCCCTATCAAGCAAGGAAGGGTCGCCGGGAAGCCAACACCAGCAAAGAACGGCCCCGCTCGCGGGGAAGTACAAAACGAGACTCGTCAAGTCTTGCGTAGAGCCGAGATCTAAGCCGCCGTAACAGGTTTCACCGCGAAGTGCATTAACGTCGATGGGTCCTCCACATACTTGCCAGTCATCCCAAGACACGAAACGGTCGTCCGCGTTCACAGCTTGGTTTAGGTGTAGCGCGCGGAACACGCCTTCCTTGCTCGGTATTCGTTTTGCTTGCTCAACCAACTCGCGAAGGGACTTAATGTCCTGCACCCCTGCGTCGAGGCACGGGTTGACGGCCCGCCAGACCGCTTCATCTTGCCAGTCGGCGTCATCGGGAGCGGCCAACACATGACAGAAGAAGCTAGGGTCTTCATACTCACCAGTAAGCACCCGCCCCCCGTAGTCGATCATCTTGGAAAAGAAATGCTGCGGGTCCTGTGGCCGCGTGCCGATAGCTATCGCTTTCGGGTTCTTCCTGGCGCTCTGACTCGTGAAGAGCACGTCCCAAAGCGCTGAATCCCGTTGCTGCGCGGCCTCGTCCATCACGAAAAGGTCCAGGCCAAGGCCGTGGGCGGTGGTAGCATCAGCAGACAAAGCTTTGAACGTCGATCCATTCGTTAATGAAGTTATCATCTTGCGGGATTCGGAGATATTTACACGATGAAATAGCTCCGGTTCAGCCCGGAAGAACGCGGCGACTTCATCGAATATCAAAGACGCCTGCTCCCGGCTCCTACTCGCTGTCGCAATCTGCCCCCGTGGCACCGCCAACGGCCCCACCAGCGCCGCAGCCACCAGGACCGCCGCATAACCTGTCGTCTTGCTCTGCTTTCGCGGCCACGAAATGCACGCCGTCCTCACGCCAGGGCGAAGAGTGCCGCGCAATGCAGCTTCGATATGGGGGAGCACTATCATGGGCTTCCCGGCGTTTCGGCCCGACGTAACGGTTAATAGCGACGCGAATTTGATAACGTGGTCTGCGGTCATTCGAGCAGCCCCTCGAATTTCGATTTTGCCGGGGCTTTCTGCGCTCCGGGAATGTCTTTCCCGTTCGGGACCAGCCCGAGCTTGAGCCCCAGGCTGAAAAGAGTTTTATGGCACTCAATGCGGAGCTTGGTCCATGCGTTGGGCTGCTGCGCCCCGGTTTTGCCATTGATGACAATCGCTGGCTCCTGCTCCATCGCCGCAACACACTTACGGTACAAGTCCCAACACTCGCAATATTGAGTGATTACGTCAAATTGCCGATAAGTGCAGACCGAAGGCGCGAGAACGTCAATCAACTCGTTCCACTTCCGGCGTGCTTCCCCTTGCAGGTGCCTTGGCGCTTTATGTAGCGGCCTGCAAGGCTGCTCATGTTTGGGTAGACTAACTAATTTAGGCATTTCAACCTTCCTTTGATTTTGAGTTTTGTGCGCGAAGAGGGGGGCGCACGGTCCCCGGCGCGAACCCTCGAGAGATTTTCGTCAAAATCCTGACGGCCCGCAAACCCGCATCCAGAGCCAAACTACAGCCACCCTTGAGGCGTTGATGCGCGCGGGCTCGCGGGCTCTTCGACCAATATATAAATCTCCGGCTGGACGGATTTGCAATGGGCGGCCCTGGCCCCCAACAACTCGCGCGGATCGCCTTCAATCGGACCTCCACCATGCGTGTGCTTCTTTCCACAGTACGGGCAGATATCTATGACCCAGGACCATGCGCCACGTCCGCGTTCAAGTCTCGCCAATGCTTCGGTCATTTCGGCTTCTCCTGATTCCACCAGTGCGTTGGATCGAGCGGCCTACCATCCACAGAGCATCCTTTACGCCTCCACGGCACGCCCCGCCGATCCGCTTGCGTTTTCTCGCTATGACAGGCCGAACACGTTGACGTTAGGTTTGTCCAGTCCCACGGGTCGCCGCCGTTTTTGATCGACTGCCGGTGGTCTACTTCTCGCGCCGCTGTTATCCGCCCCGCCTGTCGGCAGTATTCACATAGGGGGTCTTGCGCCAGCTTCGCTGCTCGCAACCGCTTCCATGCTGCTGTGTTGTAAGGCCATGAAGACATTCGGTTTTCTCCTATTTCCACAGGTGTGTGTAACGGATGTAACGGATGTAACGCATTTTCCTGTTCCCCCCTATACGCGCGTGAATATATATATACGCGCGCGCGTGTGTGGCGTTTAATGGTTTGTCCTGTTACATCCGTTACGCGTTACACCTTCAATCCGCATACGGTTTGCGCACTTCCTGTGGTGATTTCAAAGAGATACCACGATAAAGCCGTGTCACAACCCCGCTAACTCGCTTCAATTCAGGGAGGAAATCCCGCTTTGACAGGTTAGCGCTGAATGCTTTTACGCTCCCCGGATGTTCCCCACTGCGCTCCGCGTGGTCCTTCCAGGAAGAGAAAAGTCTGCTCGTCGCTTCCCATTCGCGCGGCCCGATTTCGCAACATTCCTCGAGCCACTGCCCAAAGAGGTCTTGGTCGTCAAAATATGCCTGCGTTGCTTCCGTCACCACGGATGGGCGAACAAGACCGTTTTGCTGCCAATCTAGGCATCCCTCGATCATCCACCGGAGTATCGCCGGATATTCCGCCTTGAGCTTTTCCGCAAGCTGCTTATCCGGGGTCTCTGGCTTATTGATGAACGGAAGGATGTTGAAGCGTCGCCGCGCCGCATCGTCCACGTTGTGAAGCACTGGCTTGTGATTGCCGACAATCAGAAGCTTGTATTGAGGCCGATACGTGAAGTTATCCTGCCTCATGAATCGCGCCGTTACCTCATCGCCGCCTGTAAGCCGCTTAATCCGGCTCTCTGCCCAGGCCCGGCCCTCTTCCGTCTCGGAAACGCTTACCAGACGCGCCCCATGAAGCATCGCTACATCCGTAGAATGCTTATCGAGCGCAGACGCCATGAAGGTGTCCATTGCCGCCGTCTTGGCGTAGTCCGCCATGACGTTCATAATCGCATCCAGGAACTTGCTTTTCCCGTTTCCGCCAACACCGTAGATGAAAAACAGCGCTTCCTCGCGAATATTGCCCGTCAGACAATACCCGGCCATTTGCTGAAGGAAGCGCTGCAATCCCACATCGCCCCGCGTCGCTTCACTCAAGAATTTAGACCACACCGGAGCATGAGCGCTCGGAGCCGGTCCGACGCTGGTTTGTTTTGTAATGTAATCACCCTGGCGTGCCGGTCGGAGTTCGCCAGTTCTCAGGTCAATAACCCCCTGTGGAGTCCCAAGAAGCCACGTGTCGCGGTCCCAAATTTCCGAAGTCACTGCGTGCGCCCGATCCGCCTGCGCGAACCGCTCCACCGACGCCGCCACGGACGCTTTGCCGATAATTGCGCGGACCTTGATGTTGTCAGCGCTTTTGCCCAGGGTTCGGCACATGTTGCGCGCCCAACAAAAGGCAAGCTTGGTTTCTTCCCGCTTCCACCGTGTGTCATCCCAGTGAAACCACGCGCCCGTGTGATGGCAATACCTCAACTCGTCCTTGAATCTTTCGGTGAAGGCAAGGGCAATGCCATCTTCGGTGAGTGGGAAGCCGTCAATGGTTTCTTCGGGGGTCTCTGGTTTCGAGCGCTTCACTCGCTCGCTCGGTCCCTCGTACACATCGCGGCACCCCTCGATAGCCTTCTCGATAGTCATTTGCCCATACGTCGCACCATCCGCCGGACGGTGAACTTTGTCCCACTTCTCGCGCATGAGGCCGGATTGCCGGAAAAGCGAATCCATGAGCGACGGGTCTTTTTTCGTCCAAAACGCCAAGATATTGCAAAGGGCAAGGTCCGCGTCGGAAGGCGAGTTATACCCGGAAGTATCGCCGCCCCACAGACTTTTGAAAATTTGGCCGTTTTTAGCCCTGCCTGCGCGCTCAATTATCGAAGACGCATCAAGATAAGCCCCCGTCGCATTAGTGCCTCTGGCGGGCGGATTCTGGGGTTTCTTGCCGTTGCCGGAAAATACCCGTGCGTGAACTTTGGCGACCTCGGAGGTGCGGTCCTCTATGTCGGCAAGGCCGTTGACGACGCTCCCCGTCATGGTGAAGAAGCGCACCCGGTCGTACATTTCGATCTTGCCGTCTTTTCGTCCTCCCTGCGGAAGCTTGCCGCGCACAAGAATGTGATAGCCGCTGCCGGAAGGGGATAGCTCAGTGTAGCTGTTGAGTTCTGAAATGATTTCCGACGCCCAGGGTTGCGGCCCCGAACCATTGACTGCGGCGTCCAAGTCAATTCCCACATAGGGATCGTCGGCGGAAAACTCATAGCCAACGCCAGCAAGATCGGTCGCGTGCCTTAGGTAATATTCCACCGCATGGTCGTACGTCGCCCAGGTGGACGGATCGTTCGACTTCGCGTTCCTACCGGTCTTGGGATCAATGGGGGTTTTTCTCGGCTTCTTGCCGCCGTTGGGAATGAGCTTCCACACAACCCACTGTGGGAAATCTTTAAGCTCTTCGGGTATTTGCTGAAAATTCGGTTTTAGGAGAGTGTTCATGCAGCTCCCCCTTGACACCGAAATCCGGCGAGTGCTAAATTAACCACATCGCTTAAAGATTCCTGAAGGGCTTCATGGTCGGCCAGCCATGAGGCCTTTCGCTTTTTTATGGCCCCTATTCCCATACCAGGATGTCTCAACAAGGATTTCCCTTTCTTGCACGCGACATTACTGCCGCAGTGCTTCCTTGATGTTTCTGTCATCCTGGCGTTCAGCTGTTGTTGTTTGAAGTTGATTGCGCGCTATTGAGTTGCGGATTGACTTCGCTTTGTGTAGACTGGCGTGGATGCTTGCGCCCTATGAGTCCGGCCTTCGGCACCAACCAAGTAAATTCAATAAGCTATGGCTGGTAACACAGCCTCGGGCCAAATACAGGGCCAAAGTGAAGAATCAGATGGACCGCAATCCCGCTTGATTCTTACTTTGGCCCTTGGCTTTTTGTGGGGCCAAAGTCTCCGAAAGCCCTGTCCTCCCCTCTCCCGGCATCCAGTGACCATATACATCGACGGTCATGGTAATGCTGGAATGGCCGAGCTGCTTCTGGACGTAGGCCGGTGAATGACGATCCATAAGCAACAACGTGGCATAAGCGTGGCGAAGATCGTGCGGACTCCGGATGCGTATCTTTGCCAGCCTGCAAGCTCTCTTCAATGCCCCCTGAATAATCCTTTGCGAGACACCGGGGAATAGATGCCCAACCTCTCCGCCAGACTCCATTGCTGCCTTTTGCATTGAGCGAACATGTCTTGCAAGCTTCTCAACCAGGAAATCGGGCAGATCAATGAGGCGCTTTCCGGTTTTAGGCAGTCCAAACACCCCGTTACGGACAGTCTCGGACGCAAGATACTGTCGATTTGGTCGGGTGACCATGGAGTAATCAAGGATGCTCTTAACCTTGGGGGAACAGGC